>JAIBBS010000101.1 GCA_019694555.1 Nannocystaceae bacterium | reverse complement strand
GGGCCGCTCGAGGTGTTGTTGGGATCGGGGCAGTTGTCGTGCAGCGCGTAGATCATCGTCACGCCGCCGTTGCGGTTGCCGATGGCCATGTCGCCGTTGAGGTTGACCGAGGTGCGCGAGGGGTTGCCGTTGCTGTCGGGGCGCGTGATGTAGCGACCCTCCTCGATCAGGGTCTCGGTGTTGATCTTGCTGACCGTGCTCTCGTTGGAGTTGGCGATCCAGATGTACGAGAAGTCCGCGGTGCCGCCACCGCCACCGCCGCCGCCGTCGCAGCCGAGGTTGATGTCGGGCTGGATGCCCATGTCGAACTTGATGTCGCCGCTGTCGGCCTCGGCCTCGCCCTGGGTGCCGCCGCCGCTGCCACCGTCGCCCGAGCCACCGCCGCCGCTGCCGTCGTCGCCGACCGAGTCGGTGCCGCCAGCGCTGGTGATGCCGGTGATCGAGGCACCACCGTCACCACTGGCGCGTCCGTCCTCGGACTTGGTGCCGCACGCGAGGGCCAACGAACAGACGGTGAACGAGATCGCTGCGCGACGCGGTGCCATGGGGGGGCCTCGTGGTGGGTGGGACCAAGCTCCGACACCGGCACTACGCACTTTGTCCGGGTCGCGATCGATGCCGATGCGGCCGATCCGGTCGGTTTTTCCGAGGAGCGGTTTCGGCATGGACGCGCGCGAAGGGCCCGCTACAGGTTCGTCGCGACGACAAGCCCGAGCGCGGCCCCAGATCGCAGATTCCTCCGCCGGCCCGGGGCCATGCCCCGCTGCGTCGCCGATCTCGCGCCCGCGTTGACGCCCGGCCGCACATTCGCGATCGTCGACGAACGTGGCGGAAGTGAGCCAAGGGCCGAATTTGGTCTCGACCGAGCTGGTCGGCCAGCGGGTCATGGAGCGCTACACGATCCAGGAACGCATCGCCCGCGGCGGCATGAGCGTGGTGTACCGCGGCGAGGACGAGCGTCTGCGCCGACCCGTGTGCGTCAAGGTGTTCTGCGGCCTCGACCCGTCGCGGCCCGGGTACCGCACCGTGCACGAGCACTTCGTGCAGGAGGCCTTCGCGCTCTCGGCCCTGCGCCACCCCAACACCATCCGCATCTTCGACTTCGGCTACCTCGAGGACGAGCTCGCCACGCCCTACTTCGTGGTCGAGTACGCCGACGGCGGCACGCTCAAGGAATTCGTGCGCAAGCACGGCCCGCTGACGCCGCACGAGGCCTTCGAGATCCTCGAGCCCATCGCCGGCGCGCTGCGCGAGGCCCACGCCGCGGGCATCATCCATCGCGACATCAAGCCCTCGAACATCCTGTTCGTGCGCGCGGGTCCGGCGCTGGTGGTCAAGCTGGCCGACTTCAGCATCGCCAAGGCCGTCGAGGACGCGATCCCCAACCGCGCCGAGGACACGCTCAACAGCTCCGACAAGGTCGGGCTCTACTCGCTGGGCTGGGCCGCACCCGAACAGCTGCGTTCGGATCCGGTCGGTCCCTCCGCGGACGTCTTCGCGCTGGGCCTGACGCTCTCGTACATGTTGACCTGCAAGATGGTCTACCCCGGCGACGACATCTTGCAGCTGTTCGAGCTGCGTCGGCTGGGTGATCCCTACATCCGCAAGGCGCTGGCCGAGCAGGGCATCGACGACGAGCTGCTGCGGGTGATCAGCTATGCGTGCCGCGCCAATCCGCCCGAGCGCCTGCAGTCGGTGGAGCAGTTCGTCGAGGCGGTGCGCGAGTCGATCCACGAGTCGTGGCGCAACGTGACGAGCAAGCAGGAGCGGCTCGCGAGCCCGCCCGCGCCGCCGCAGCCGATCGCGCGCGCGACCGCACCCGCGATCCCGCAGGCACCGCCGCCGCCGCCGCCGACCCCGAGCCACCTGGTCGAGGGTCTGTCGGGCTCGATCCTCACCACCGCGGCCGCGTCGTCGTCGTCGTCGTCGATGGAGCTGCTGGGCGTGCGGCCGCTGGTGGTCGACAGCCTCACGACCCACGAGATCGTCGTCGGCGGACGCCGCATCCGCCCGGTCGAGGTCGCCAGCGAGCGCACGATGGGTGCCGAGGCCGGCGTGGTCGGCAGTCAGGCTCGCTTCCGCGTGACCGCGCGCGAGCTCGGCGGTCTGCACCTCAAGGGCCTCAACTGCTTCGTCATCCGCGACCACGGCCGACCCTCGTCGGGTGTCGAGATGGATCGCGACGGCGAGCTCACCTTCATCGCACCCAACCGCGACGTGCTCGACCGCGCGGTGGTGCTGCTCGGGGCCGTCGACGGCACCTACCGCAGCTTCGCGCTGCCAGGCGCCGCGCTGGCGGTGCCGCTGCGGCGCGCGGCCTGGTCGGCGATGCTCGATCTCGGCCCCGGCCGTGAGACCATCTTGCTGTACCGGAGCAACGCAGGCCCGTGAACAGACCGCCCCGCTCGGTTCCTCCCCCGCCGTCCACGCGGACCGGCCCCGGCGTTCCGCCGGCCCCGCCGGCCCCCGCGGCGTCGACCTCGGCGGTGCTGCCGATCGATGCGCCCTACGCCGGCGACACGGCGATCGTGCCGCAATCGATCGCGTCCGGTGGCACGGCGGTGCCGGTCGCGATGCCGCAGATGCCCAGCGGGCCGCAGCCGGTCGCGATGCCGCAGCCCGCAGCCATGCCGACCCACGGCGTGGCGATGCCGCCGCAGTCCCCGGCGGCCCCGGTCGCGATGCCGCCGCCGATGCCGATGATGCCCGCGGCCCCGCCCGCGCCACCGCCGACGCCGGTCCGCCAGCCGATGCACATCGTCCGCTCGCGCGCGTACTCGTTCGTGCGCGACGAGCAGGGCAACCCCGTCGAGCTGGGCTCGGGCCGCTCGGGCAAGGCCTACCTCGGCGAGGAGGCGTGGCTCGAGTCGAAGACCGCGTTCCGTCGCCGCGTCGCGATCAAGCTGCTGCAAAAGGGCGTGACCCCCGAAGACGGCCTGCGCTTCCAGATGGAGAAGGAAGTGCTCGAGCGCGTGCAGGGCCACGCCAACATCGTCACGCTGTTCGCCTCGGGCGAGTCCGACAACCTCGAGTTCATCCCGCCGTCGGTTCGCGACAAGGTCGAGAACGACTTCATGGTGCTCGAGCTCTGCGACATGTCGCTGGAGGAGCGGCTCAAGGGCTCCCGCGGTGGCGAGCGCGAGGACCTGCTGGCCTACACCCCGCGCGACCGGCTGTTCCGCGTGCTCGAGTACCTGATGCCGATCGCCTCGGCGGTCGAGTATGCGCACCTCGAGTGCAACGTCTGCCACCGTGACATCAAGCCCGGCAACATCCTGCTGCGGCTGCCCAACGCCAAGCTGCAGGGCTCGACGCTCGACGTGCGGCTGGCCGACTTCAACGTCGGCAAGATCCGCGACGACGCCCAGGACCTCTCGGTCACGCGGCTGCACGGCGTGCCCGGCACGCTGTTCTTCCAGGCGCCGGAGCAGGAGACCAACGCGTTCGAGATCCTCGTCAACGTCGCGCAGGGCAGCAAGGAAGTCACGTACTTCGAGGACTTCTACATCGCGATCGCCGAGAACGACACCTTCGAGCTGTTCAACCGCGGCAAGCGCTATCCCGTGGCCGGTGCGGATCTGCCCAAGCGGCGGCTGTACCTCGCGCGCGCGTTCGAGGACGCGACCGAGAACAACGTCCGCGCCAAGATCATCAAGAGCGTCGATCGACCCGCGGACATCTACTCGCTGGGCGCGCTGTTCTACTACTTGATCACCGGCACCCACGGCAACCCCAAGACCCTGTACGACGCGTTCTACAAGTTCATCGAGTACGACGGCCCCACCGACGGCGAGGCTGCGAACCAGAACACCATCGAGGCCTACATCGAGCACGAGTACTCGGTGATCCAGAGCCTGCGCGCGCCCAAGGTCGACGAGCACAACCAACCGGTGCTCGCGCCCGCCGATCGCTTCTTCAGCTACAAGCACTACCTCGACGGCAACGGCGAGCTCATCGACAAGAACATCGTGAAGGTCATCGCCAAGGCGATGATCCGCAACAAGGTCGACAGCTACTGCCAGGCCTCCGACGTCACCACCACCGGGATCGCGGCGTTCGTCAACGATCTCCGCCAGCTCTACGGCGGCTTCGGCACGTACATGCCCACGCGACCGGGCACGCTGGTGCTGTCCCAGAACGCGGCGGGGCCGCGTGCGGGCGAGGGTGTGCTCGCGCGGCTGTGGCAGCAGGTGATGGCACGGCTACGGCCGCGTGGGCCATCGCAGCCGCCGCGGCCCAAGCCGCCCGGCAGCGGACGCACGCCGCCGACCCGTCGCTGAGCGAACGCGGTAGAGTGTGGCCCCGTGAGCGGCTCGCCCGAGGACGCGCCCGAGGCCACCGTACGACGGGACAGTCGTGCCGCGGGCGGTCGCCGCACGCTGCAGGTGCTGGGGCAGGGCTTCCACGCCAGCTATCCGCTGGCCTCGGAGGGCCGCGTCACCATCGGTCGCTCGAGCGAGAACCTGGTCGCGATCGACGACCTCGAGATCTCGCGCCACCACCTGGTGCTGCACGTGCGCGAGACCATCTCGCTCGAGGATCTCGGCAGCAGCAACGGCACCTGGGTCGGCGATCGCCAGCTCGAGCCGCGATCGATCACGACGCTGCACGCCGGTGAGCCGGTGCGCATCGGATCGACGACGTTGATCGTGCTCGAGCGCGCGGTCGAGCCCAGCTCGCGCCGGCTGTGGAGCTACGACTACTTCGAGGCCCGCGTCGACGAGGAGTGCCGCCGCGCCGCACGCTCGGGCACCGTGTTCGCGCTGCTGCACATCCGTTGTCAGCCGCCGACCGCCGCCGGCGTGGTCGAGCGCCGCCTGGTCGCGCTGTTGCCCGATCTCGACGTGGTCGCGCGCTACGTGCCCGGCGAGTGGCAGGTGTTGCTGGTCGGTGCCGACGAGGCCCAGGCCGCCGCGGTCGCGGCCAGACTCGGCGTCGGGCTCAGCGACGTGCGCGTGGGCGTGCGCGTCGCGGCGGCCGCGTTCCCCATCGACGGCACCACCGCCGACGCGCTGGTCACGGCCGTGGCCGCCCGCGTCGACGGTGGCGACGACGACGACGACGATGGTCGCGCGCAGGGCCCCGTGGTCGAGGACCCGGCCATGCGCGAGCTGTACCGCCTGGTCGAGCGCGTCGCGCCCTCGCGGCTCAACGTGCTGGTGCTGGGCGAGACCGGCAGCGGCAAGGACGTGCTCGCCGAGGAGCTGCACCGCCGCTCGGGTCGCGCCGATCGACCGCTGCGACGGATCGAGTGCGCCGCACTGCCGCCCGCGCGCGCGCACGAGGTGCTGTTCGGCGGCGACGACGGCGGTGGCGCGCTCGCGGCGGCACAGGGCGGCACGTTGCTGCTCGACGAGGTCGGCCAGCTCGCGCCCGAGGTGCAGGCGCGGCTGCTGGTCGCGCTCGACGAGCAGGGCGTCGCGCTCGATCTGAGAGTGGTCGCCACCAGCAACCGCGATCTCGAACCCGAGGTCGCGGCCGGCCGCTTCCGCGAGGACCTCTACTTCCGTCTCGACGGCATCACGCTCACGGTGCCGCCGTTGCGGCGGCGGCCCAGCGAGATCGAGCCGCTGTGCGAGCGCTTCCTGCAGGAGGCCGCGCAGGGCAGCGCGCGCGCCGAGGTGCCCACGGTCGCGGACGCGGCGCTGGCGATGCTCAGCGGCTATCCCTGGCCCGGCAACGTCCGCGAGCTCCGCAACGTCATGCGCCGTGCGCTCTTGCTGTGCGACGGCGACGAGATCCAGCTCGCGCACCTGCCGATCGACAAGCTCGGGGCCGCCTTCGCGGCGCCGAGCCAGGAGGGCAGCCTGCCGCCCGCCGCGACGGTGCCGCCGCTGCGCGAGGTCAAGGAGAAGTACGTGCAAGCCGAGCGTCAGCGCATCATCGATGCGCTCGAGCGCTGCCACGGCAACCAGACCGAGGCGGCCAAGCTGCTGGGCGTCGCGCGCCGCACCCTGATCAAGCGCCTGGATGCCTACGGCCTGCCGCGGCCGCGCAAGAAGTGACTCACGGCTGCAGCATGGCCGCGAGCATGCGATGGAAGTGGTGCGTGCCGGTCTCGCGCGACGGCGAGTAGCGGCCGCGGTCGTACAGCCGCGAGCGCACGCCACGGGCCACGGCCTCGACCACCTGCTCGTCCTCGAACTCGACCTGATCGAGGCCGCTGCCGGCACCGCGATCGAGCCGCTGCGGATCCCACACGAAGGTGCGGTAGGCGACGCGGCAGCGCTCGGGCCCCAGCGGCTGCACCGCGTTGACCGACAGGCCCCACGGGTAGGCGTTGATCATCGTGCTGGGGAACAGAAAGAAGTAAAACCCCGCGATGCGCTCGCCGTGGTCCGGGTGACCGGGCGGCAGCGCGAAGGCATCGTCGTCGTGCTCGGCGATGCCCAGCTGCAGCACGCCGTGCGGCAGCGGCACGGTGCGGTAGCGGCCGTAGTCGAGCGCGCGGTTGAGCGTCGGATGCACGAACGGGATGTGGAAGCCCTCGAGGTAGTTGTCGCAGTACAGCGCCCAGTTCGCGCGCACGTGATAGTCGCGACTGCGCTCGGGTGCGAAGCGGGCCTGGTCCCACGGCAGGAAGTCGAGGCGCTCGCGCACCGCCGCGAACCACGCCGCGGCGCTGGGCTCGGGCCGCAGCCCCGCGACGTGGAGCGGACCCAGCGAGGCGAACGGCAGCGTCGGCAGGTGGTCGCTCGCCGAGGGGAAGTCGAGCGCGCCCTCGAACTCGGGCATCGCGAGCATGCGCCCGTCGGCGGCGAAGCGGCGGCCGTGGTAGCGGCAGCGGATCGCACGGGCCTCGCACGCGCGCTCGACCAGCAGGTTGCCGCGATGGGTGCACACGTTCGAGAGCAGCCGCAGCACGCCGGCGTCGTCGCGCGTCCACAGCACCGGTTCATCGAGGCAGCCCGGCAGCAGCACCCACGGTTGCTGTGCGTCGGGTTGCGCCGGCGGTGCCTCACCCGTCACCAGATGCCAGCTGCGCGCCATGACGCGCTCGGTCACCGCGCGGTACCACTGCGCGTCGTGGTACAGCGCAGCCGGCGGGGTCTGGGCGCGGCGGATGTCGGGGTCGATCTCGAACATCCGCTTCCTTCTACACCACGTGCGTCGACGGCGGCCGCGGCCGGGCGCGCTGGGCCAGGAACGCCTCGCCGTCGCGGCGGCCGAGATCGAAGGTCGGGCCGATGCGCTCGGGGCTCGCGTAGTCCCACATCGCGACCGGCGGCGGGCGGGACGGCGCGACGTAGGTGCGGCCGGGCGCGTGCACGGGTGCGCTCGCGGGCTTCGACGACAACACCAGCGTCGCGCGGTGCTGCGCGGTGAACTCGAACAGCGCGTGCTCGACGATCGCACCGTCGACCACGACGCGGCCCTCGCGACGGTAGATGGGCAGCAGCGGCGGCAGACCCGAGGACTGCAGGATCAGATCGGCCAGCGCCTCGATGCTCTCGCACGCGCGCACCGACACCAGCTCGGGGACGAAGCCCAACCGTTCGGGCAGGGTCGGGTGCAATCGACCGCGCACGCTGGTGTCGAACTTGTACGCCGCGAAGCCGGCGACCAGCGTGGGCACGAGCGCGCGCTCGGCCGGCGGACGCGCCACGAGGATCCGCAGATCCGGACCGCGGTGCAGCTCGGCGAGCGCGGCGGCGTCGAGCACGTCGAGGATCGTGCCGCGGTAGATGGCTTCGTGCGGGAACACGGGCTGACGCCGCAGCGCACGCGTGGGATAGACGTTGCGGGGGTTGCGAGCCGTCCGGCGTCTGAACGCCGAGACGATTTCGCTGCCGCGACCCGACAGCGCCGCGCATGCGAACGCGGCACCGGCGCTCGCGCCCAGCACCGTGCGCGGGCGCAGCGCGAGCGCGGGAGCGACCACCGACCAGAAGCCGGCCTGCCAGAAGCAACGACAGCCACCACCGCGGAAGATCACCGCGTCGAATTCGGACGGCGTCTCGATCGTGTGCGTCGCCATCGGCGGAATCCTTCTATACCATCGCCGCGCCGATGACGGATCCGGGTCCCCAGCGCGACCGCAGCGGCGCAACGCCGCCGGCCGCGGCCGAGTCCGGCGCAGGTGCTGCGCGCGATGGCGGCGTCGGCATGGGCGCGTTCGCGACGATCTGGCTGGCGCTGTTCCTGGACCTGTTCGGCTTCGGCATCGTCATCCCGGTGCTGCCGTACTACGCCAGCGCCTTCGGGGCCTCGCCCGCGGTGGTGGCGTTGCTGGCGACGAGCTTCTCGCTGGCGCAGTTCGTGATGTCGCCGGTGCTCGGCCGCATCAGCGATCAGATCGGCCGCCGGCCGGTGATGCTGATCTCGATCGCGGGCTCGTGCGGATCGATGTTGGTGCTGGGCTTCGCCAACACCTTGTGGATGGTGTTCGCCGCGCGCGTCGTCAGCGGTGTGTGCAATGCCAACGTCTCGACCGCCAACGCGTACATCGCCGATCGCGTGGCGCCCGAGCAGCGCGCCCGCTACATGGGCATGGTCGGTTCGGCCATCGGCCTGGGCTTCGTGTTCGGCCCGGCGGTCGGCGGCCTGCTGTCGAGCCACGCGATGCCGGAGCTGCCGTTTCTGTGCGCGGCCGGACTCGCAGCGGTCAACTGGCTGATGGCGTGGCGCCTGCTGCCGGAGAGCCGCAAGCCCACCGCCGCGAGCGCGGCGCGGGTGGGGCTCTCGCCGCTGTCGGCGTTGGGCCGGCTGGCGCGCGTGCGCGGCACGCCGCTGGGCCCGCTGACGCTGGTGAGCTTCGGCTTCTACATCGCGTTCTCGGCGATGGAGTCGACCTTTGCGCTGCTGACCGAGGCGCGGCTGTCGTGGGACGCCCGCCACACCGGCTATCTGTTCTCGCTGGTGGGGGCTTGCATCGCGTTCTCGCAGGCGGTGCTGCTGGGCCGCGCGGTGCGGCGCTACGGCGAGAAGGGCACCTTGGTGCTGGGGATGTGCGTGCTCACCACGGGCCTGGTCGCGCTCGCGCTCGGCACCACCGCGATCGTGATCGTGGTGGGCTCGGCCGCGCTGGCGCTGGGCAACGGCCTGGTGACGCCGTCGGTCAGCGCGATCGTGAGCCGCCTGTCGACCGCGGATGATCAGGGCCTCAACCAAGGCTTGGTGCAGTCGGCGGCCGCGCTCGCGCGCATCGTCGGTCCAGTCGGCGGCGGGTTGTTGTTCGAGCGGCTCTCGCCCGGCGCACCGATGGCGGTGGGCGCCATCACGGTGCTGCTCGTGCTCGCGGCCGGCGTGCCGCGGATCCGCTTGCCCGCGCGTCAGCGGGTCTGAACGCGACCCGCGGGCTGCGCCAGCAGCACCTCGAGCATGGCGTCGTCGTCCCCGCGCTCGACGCGACCGGTCTCGCCCGGCCGCACCGGTGCGACCAGGCGCAGCGGGTAGCGCACGACGTAGACGCGATCGTCCATCTTCGCGGCGGGCACGTCGAGCGCCCACGCAGCCTCGGTCAGGCACGCGACCAGCCGCTCGTCGGTGTGGACCAACGCATCGGGCCGCGCGCGCGCGAGCATGACCTCGCCCTTGCCGACCTCCATCTCGAGCACCACGCGTCCGCCCTGATCGGGCTCGCGCAGCAGCGAGCGGTTGTAGCAGGCGCGTGCGCGCGGGGCCACGCGCGTGGTCAGGTAGTTGCGGAAGATCTTCTCGTCGAGGTAGCCCGTCAGCTCGCGGCCGCGGCCGCTCTGCGCCACGCCTTCTCGCGCGGTGCGTTGCTGGCCCGGGCGCAGCCACGCCGGTCGCGTGAAGCCTTCGCTGGCGATGCTCGCGAGCTCACCCGCGGTCGCGGCGACGAACGCCTCGGGCAGCGGCGTGCCGACGTGGGCCCGCAGGCGCTTGCGCACGGCCTTGCCGCCGACGCGCGCGTGCACGACCAGCTCGCGCGGTGGCTTGCCGGTGTACTGGCCCGAGGCGACCAGGGCATTGCCGGCCACCAGGCCCAGCGGCAGCGCGCGGTCGAGCTGCATCGACGGCGGCAACGCCAGCGCGAGATCGCCGAGCACGCGCGGTGCGGCCAGCAGCTCGAGCACGGCGTCGTCGGACAGCTGCGCCAGCGACTCGAGGCTGATGCGCGCGCCCAGGCCCGCCGCCATCGCGGCGACCGGGTGCGTCGCGGGCAGGCCACTGCGCGCGAGCACGTCGTCGTCGATCACGAACGTCAGCTCCGGGCGGTGGCGCCCGCGGGCGCGATCGAAGCGCTCGCGCAGCGCGGTCGCGTCGACGGTCGCCGGCAGCATGCCGTCGGTGATCACGATGATCATCGGTCGGCTGTGGCGCTCGGCGGCGACGCGCGTGGCCGCGAGCTCGAGCGCAGCGCCGAGGTCGGTGCCCTGCGCGCGGTCGTTCGCGTCGAGCACGCGCACCAGCTGTGCGCGCGCGGCCGCGTCGTCGCGGTCGAACGCGGTCGCCTCGCCGGCCAGCAACGGCTTGGCCGTGCGCGCGAAGCCGATGGCATCGAACGAGGTCCCCGCGGGCAAGGCGTCGAGCAGGCGCAGGATCACGTGGGCGGCGTCGCGGTGCATCCTCGCGCCGGTGCTGCGCGAGCGATCGATGACGAAGCTGACGTGATCGGGCGTCGCGGCGGTGTCGCTGCCGGCGCGCAGCACCACGCGGAAGCGGCCGTCGTCGAAGCCGGGTGGGCCGGGCGTGACCTCGAGCCGGCCGACGATGCTGCCGCGTTCGGGGTGCCGCGCGGTCCAGCCCACGGTGACGGCTTCGGCGGTGCTGGTGATCATCGCGGGCTCGCTGCCGCTGGGCGTGTCGTCGACGAAGAACGGCTTGCCCGGCGGCAGCCCGCGCGCCAGCACGCGACGCTCGTTCACCATCGCCGGCTGCTCGGGTCCTCGTGCGGGCAGCTCGAGCTCCCATCGTCCGGCGCGCAGCTGCGGGAACACGCGCAGCGCGAGCTCGACCTGGAGCGTGCGGTTGGACTCGAGCCCGAACGCGACGACCTCGGCCGCGGGCAGCCCACCGGGGGACGAGGGATCGATCGTCCGGGCCCACACGGTGCCGGGATCGCGCGGGCCCGCTGGGTTCGCGATCGCGGTCACGCTGCCGGGGTGCCAGCTGCCGTCGCGGGCGATCTGCAGCCCGACGAGCTCCGCACCGACGGGCAACGCCAGCGTGTGCACGACGTCGCGCGGGTTGCCGCTGGTGTTGATCAGCGCCACGCGCAGCCGCAGCGTGACCGCATCACCGCGGTCGGCGTCGGCGTCGACGATGGCCTCGTACGACAGCTCTTGCACGGGAAAGTAGCCGCGTTCGTCGTCGCCGACCTCGGCGTCGAGCTGATCGGCGCCTGCCGGTCCGGTCCAACCGGCCACCGCCACCGCGAGTGCGAGCAGCGGCCCAAGGGGGCGACGGCGGGCCGGCGAGGGCATGCCGGACAGCGTAGCACCGGCGCCGGAGTGCGGTCCGCGTCCTGGCGGCCGCGCACGCGCCCACAGGAGATCGGACCATCGTGGGGCGCGGCGCTCGGGGCTGGTCATGCGGGTCTTGGGGGGCTGCGGCCTGGCGCGCGCCCCGGCAAGAGAAGAAGACGGCCGCGGCGGGCCCGAGTTCCCGCGTCGCGACGCAGGCGAGCGACCTGTCGCAATCGTTCGCGATTGCCGACAATGATGCGGGGGCAGCGAAATCCCACATCGACGTCGAGCGTTCCGGCGGAACCGTCCGGCCCGCCGCGACACCCACGACGTGACGGGTTCCCCTCGGCTCCCCCAACCCTGCAGGTTTGCTCCGCGATGAACATCGACTTCGCCAAATTCCTCGCCGCCGCCTCCTTGCTCAGCGGCTGCATCATCAACACCAGCGACGACGACGGCGAGACCGGCGGCGGTAGCCAGACCGACAGCGCGGGCACCGGTGGCAGCGCGGGCACGATGGGCACCGACGGCACCGGTGGCACGGCGGGCACGATGGGCACCGACGGCACCGGCACCGATGCGAGCACCAGCGGTGCCGACAGCGGCGGCACCACCGGCGGCGATCTCATGTGCGCCGACGGGACCGTGGTGACTCCGGCGCAGATCTGCGACGGCGTGCCCGACTGCGAGGGCTTCGAAGACGAGACCCAGGAGGGCTGCGGCTTCATGTGCGAAGACGGCACGGTGATCCCCACCTTCTACGTCTGCGACGAGTTCCCCGACTGCGAGGGCGGCGAGGACGAGAACACCGGCGATTGCATGGGCGCGACCTTCATGTGCGAAGACGGCACGACCGTGCCGGCCTCGTACGTGTGCGACGGCTTCCCCGACTGCGAAGACATGACCGGCAGCGACGAGGTCGACTGCTTCACGTGCGACGGCGCGACGTTGACCCTGCCGATGACGCGCGTGTGCGACGGCATCCCCGACTGCGAAGACGGCACCGACGAGGCCAACTGCTGAGCGGCTGGCGCGGTGCGCCCTGGCTCGCCGCGGTGTTGGCCTGCGGCGAGCCGGTGGTGCCGGCGCCCGCACCGGCGCAGCTGCCGGACGCAGCGACGCCGATCGTCGAGGATCCGCCGCCGGCGCGCGTGGTCGAGGACGCGTCGCCGCCGGTCGTGCGCGCGCGCGCGACGTCGATCGCCGCGCCGCCCGGCGAGCCCGAGTCGTGGAGCTTCTATCCCGAGATCACCGCGCCGCTGCGCGGCGCGTACGCCCGCGGTGCCCGGGCCGACCTCGTGCTGGGCGCGTTGGCGAAGACGCTGGCGCCGTATCGCTGGGCCTCGCTCGAGGACTGGGACAACACCGGCTTCGTGCGCATCGAGCTCGACGGTCCACGCGGCTTCGTGCGCAGCGACGCGGGCACGATCGTGCTGCAGGAGCCCGACGAACACCAGCTCGGCTGCGCCGGCGGCTACCTCGAGGGCGTGCGCGCGATCCTGGCGCCCACACTGACGATGTCGGCGCTGCGCCACTGCGACGCCGACGTGCTCGCAGCCCTGGGTGAGCCGGCCCCGGCACGCTGCGCGCCCGAAGACTTCGGCCTGCACGCCATCGTCGCGACCGCACGTGCGGCCGAGGCGACCGGCGCGACCGCGTCGCCGCCGGTTCGCCTGCACGTGGTGCCCGAGACGATCGAGGCCATCGCGCCGCTGCAGCAGCCCGGGCCGGTGCACGTCTGCACGGTCTCGCACCGCTCGCGCGCCAAGGGCGACGTCCGCTACTACCACCACATGATGATCGTGATCGCGCCACCGGGCGATCGCGGCCTGCAGGTCTTCGACACCACCGGCTTCGGCGGCGTGCAGCTGCGGGTGATGCCGCGCTCGACCTTCCGCGGCTACCTGGTGTCGGCGCTGGCGCGCAACCGCAGCCACGAGTACGACCAGGACTCGGCCGAGCTCGACTGCTTCGCCATCAACCGCCGCCGGTGAGGCGCACGACCTCGTCGCGATCGGAGAACGGCAGCACGGTGTCGCCGATGCGTTGCCCGCGTTCGTGGCCCATGCCGGCGACGACCACGATGTCGTCGGCGCCGGCGCTGGCGATGGCGTGGGCGATGGCCTGGCCGCGGTCGAGCACGCGTTCGAGCCGGGCCGCGCCGCCGCCATCGCGCGCGCCGGCCTCGATCATCGCGGCGATGCGCGCGGGGTCCTCACGCCGCGGGTTGTCGTTGGTCACGATCACCAGGTCGGCCATGCGCGCCGCGATCGCGCCCATGGGCCCGCGCTTCTGCGGCGTCGCGTCGCCACCGGCACCGAAGACGAGGATGACGCGACCGTCGACCAGCGCGCGTGCGGTCGCACAGGTGCGCTCGATCGCGTCGGGGCTGTGGGCGTAGTCGACCACCACCAGCGGCGCGCGCGAGAGCACCTCGAAGCGGCCCGGCACCACCGGGCACGCCGCGAGCCCGGCCGTGATCGCGGCCGGGTCCACGCCGGTCGCGAAGCAGGCGCATGCGGCCGCGAGCGCGTTCTCGGCGAAGACCTCGCCGACCATCCGCACGCGCAGGCTGCCGCCGAGCGCCTCGGCCATCGGCGAGGGCCGCAGCGTGACGGCGGTGCCGTCGCGGTCGATCGCGACGTGCTCGGCCTCGAGATCCGCGGGCACCAGCGCCGGGCCGCGCGTGGGCGAGCGGAACCACAGCCGTCGCACGTCCGCCGGGGTCGCGCGGTCGATGTACGTGGCGTGCACGTCGGCGGCGTTGAGCACCATCGGGCGACCCGGGCCCAGGTGCAGGAACAGCTGGGCCTTGGCCGCGAGGTAGTTCTCCCAGGTGCCGTGGGTCTTGAGGTGATCGGGCGAGAGGTTGGTGAACACGCCGACGTCGAAGCGCCACTTCTTGGCGTAGCCCATCTGCAGGCCGAAGCTGGTGGTCTCGATGACGAAGTCGCGGCAGCCGGCCGCGGCCGCGCGTTCGATCAGCGCGCTGAAGTCGGCGAAGCTCTTGCCCTTGTCGTGCTCGGTGTCGTTGAGGAACGCGCCGGTGGTGCCCACCACCAACACGTCGCGTCCGGCCGCGCGCACGCACGCGCCGATCAGGGCGCAGGTCGAGGTCTTGCCGTTGGTGCCGGTGACCCCGTAGCTGAGCAGAGCCTCGGCCCACGGCGCGGCGGCGGGGACCGGACGTTGCAGCGCGGACATGCCGGTGATCGTAGTGCCGCCCGCACACCGCGGGCAAACCGTCGTCGCCCGCGGCCGCGTGATACGCTGGCCACGATGAGCACCGACGATCCCGATCGCGCGGCCATCTTGGCGCGACGCCAGCGCTTCGTCGCGATCGCGCTGTCGGGTCTCGCGACCGGCGGGGTCGCGTGCACCAAGCCGCAGCCGTGCCTCGACGTGGGGCCCGAACCGGGCACCACGGAGACCAAGGCGAAGCCGCAGCCGTGCCTCGACATCAAGCGCGAGCCCGATGGCGGCAAGCCGCGGCCGTGTCTCAACGTGACCGCGCCGGGCGAGGATCCCGGGCCGGTCCCCGACGGCAAGGCCGACGGTGGCAAGGCCGACGGTGGCAAGGCCGATGGTGGCAAGGCCGACGGCGGCGGTGCGGACGCTCCGGTCGACGCGCCCGCCGAGCAGGTGCCCCCGCACGCGTGCCTGAAGATCGCGCGGCCACCGACGAGCGGCTGATTCACTCCTCGGCTTCGGCGCGCCGCAGCGTCCGCATCAGCTGCAGCTCGCGCTGCGGATGCACGGCGATGCCGCCTTGCGACTGGAACCCGCGGCCGACCTGCTCGACCGGCGCGTAGATGTCGAGCTCGACCGGCTCCCACGGCATCACCCGCTTGCTCAGGATCAGGCACTTGCTGATCTTGCGCAGCAGCGCCGCGAGCTGCTGTTCGGTCGTGACCACGGTGCCCGGGTCGTAGCCGTTGTCGTAGCACGAGCCGGGATCGCCCTCGACGAGCCCACGCCGGTTGCCCGACTCGAGCGCCTTGTGGATCTGCTCGTACTGACCCTTGCTCTGGTAGTGATCGAAGCCGGCGCAACCCTTGAAGTAGCTCATCACCAGCGCGCGGTCGGGCTCGAGCGTGACGTTCTTGGTGGTGTTGCCGACCTTGACCGGGATCGTGATGCGGCCGTACGCCGGATCGGGATCGCAGCCGTCGCCGCCCTTTGCCGCGATCAGCAGCGTCGCGCGCGGGTCGGGCGGGGTGTCGAGCACCTGGTACTTCACGCGGCTGTCGCCGTCGAAGACCTTGGCCGGATCGTCGCCGGGGTGGTCCTTGACCCACTGCTCCATCAACGCCTTGGCCTCGCTGACGTCGGCGGGGTTGGGCCCGAAGGTGTGCGCGGTGTGGAGGTAGTGGCCGACCTCGTGCGCGAGCAACGTGTCG
The DNA here is from genome assembly GCA_019694555.1 of Nannocystaceae bacterium. GTDB lineage: Bacteria > Myxococcota_A > Polyangia > Nannocystales > Nannocystaceae > Xiheibacterium. Next base: position 15,097 of record JAIBBS010000101.1, on the reverse strand, counting down.
TTGCCGAAGCTCTTGGGCATGCGCACGTAGAAGCCGTCGGCCGACGATGCGCCGCCGCTGGGATGCGAAGCTGCCCAGTGGCCGGCGTCGGCGTCCCAGGCCACCGCGTCGTTGCCACCGCGCGAGAACACGATGATGCGATCCGCACGGGCGACCGCATAGGCGGTGCGCGCGTTGGTCGAGGTGGTGTAGTCGCACAGCTTGTCGCGGTCGGCGTCGTCGCCGACGGTGCCGTTGTTGTCGAGGTCGCCGTCGCTGTTGGCGTTGATGGTCGCGTCGGTCTGACCGGCGGCGAGGATGCAATCGCGGTTGAGCTTGGTCGACTCGATCACGGCGTCGAAGTTCGACGCGGGATGCAGCGAGAACGCCACGTCGCCGCCCTTGCGGGCATACACCGCGTTGGCTCGCGCGATCGCGGCCTCGGCGTTGGCCTGGGTCAGCGTGCTCGCGCGGCCGCCGTCGTCGTCGGCGGTGCGCACGAACTGGATCGGCAGCACGTACTTGGGCTTGATGAGCGCGGCGTTGGCCGCCGCGGCCGGGTTGATCCCGGGCTTCGCCACCGGGTTGGCCCCCTGCGGCTTGGGGGCCGCCGTGGCCGAGCTCGAGACCGCGAGTGCGAAGAGGGCCAGCAGGAACGGGCGCGTCATGGAAGCTTGGATGCCGCACCGCGGGGGTTGTGACACCGCCGCGGGGGCGCGCCTTGGCGTACGATGCCGCACGCGACCATGCTCACCGCGAGCGACGTGCCACGGATCATGCTTGCGATCGAACGCGACGACGCCGGCGAATGGATTGCGCGCCTCGACTGCGGCCACAGCCGACACCTGCGGCACCGGCCGCCGCTGAGCGCGATGCCCTGGCTGCTCGACGAGGCTGAGCGCACGGCGCGGATCGGCCAAGCGATCGAGTGCGGTCGTTGTGCCCAGTGCGAGCCGCCCGAGGGCCTGGAGCGCTACCGGAGTCAGCACTTCGACGAGCAGTCGCTGCCGGCGGCGCTGTGCGGCGAGCATCGCTTGCGCGCCGGCGTGTGGGGCCGGCTCGAGCTGCAGCGCGGTCGCCTCGGCTTCGTCGCGGATGCGATCGCGTATCGGCGCAGCCTGGTCGCGCCGGCGGTGCAGTGGATCCCACCGGGTGTCACGCATCGCGTCGTGCTCGACGGCGCGATGGCGATGCAGCTGGACTTCGCGCGGCTGCCCGCGCCCGGCTGAGCCGCGACGCCCGCGATCACGCGCGGCTGCAGAGCGCGACCTGCGAGTCCTTCGCGTCGCGCAGCGGGCGATCGTCGAAGTCGCCCGTGAGGCTGTCGAGCTCGAAGCCGGCGGTGGCGACGAGCATGCGGATTTCCTCGGGGAAGATCTGGCGGTGCGCGAGGTGGACCAGGCGCTTGGGCTTGGCCGGCGGCACGAAGCGGCGGCCGGCCGGCGGCGCGTCGTCGTAGAAGATGCGGATGTGGCAGACCTGGGTCTGCGGATCGTAGCGATGGTTGGTCGAGTAGATCAGCGTCTCGCGCGTGACCGGGTGGACGAAGCGCGTGACCGCGTGGCGAGCCTCGGGATCCCAGCGCAGCCACTCGAGGTCGGGGATCTGCACGTCGAACGCGAACCGGCCGCCGGGTCGCAGCACGCGGTGGGCCTCGCGGAAGCACGCCAGCAGGTCCTGCCAGGTGTACAGGTGCATCAGCGCGTTGAACGGCGCGATCACGAGGTCGACCTCGCCGTCGCGCAGCGGCACGTCGCGCATGTCGGCCTGCAGCGGGCGCACGCGCTCGGCGAAGCCCAGCCGTGTGATCGAGCGCTGCAACACCGCGAGCATCTCGGGCATGGCGTCGAGCGCGATCACGTCGTGGCCGTCGCGCGCCAGCGGCACCGTGATGCGTCCGGTGCCGGCGCCGAGCTCGAGCACGCGCTGGCCCTCACCGAGCTGTCGCGCGAGCTTGCGGTAGTGGCGGATGTCGGTCGTGCGATCGCTGTACTCGTAGTCGTACAGCGCGGCGTCCTCGTAGTGATCGCGCGTGCCGGCCTCGAGCAGGCGCTCGCGCTCGGCCGCGCGGCGATCGGGGCGCGTGCGCGCGGTCGGGCTCGCACGCCGCCGGTTCACGAGTCGCCCGCGCGGGCTTCACCGCCGCCGTCGGGCGGACTCGAATCGCCGCGTCGGCGGCCCGATCGCCGACGACGTCGACGCTGCTGGCGCTCGGGCTCGGCTGCCGGAGCGCCGCTGGCGAGCGACTGCCAACGCTGCAGCGCGGTGTGGCCGTTGCCGATCGCGTCGACCCACAGGCCCAGGAACACCAGCGCGTCATGGAAGTACTGCCGGCCCGCGAGGTTGGGGCGGCGGCGGCGAGCACCGGGCTCGATCAGGCGCTGGTGCGCCATGAGGATCTGCCGGCCGAGCTCGCGGTCGCGCCGCGCGAGGCCGACGACCGCACCGACGGCGCCCATGCGCGTGTCGATGGTGCGGTCGAGGTTCTGTCGCGCGCCGCTGGCCAGCTCGCGCCCGACGAACGGTGCGAACAGGGCGGCATGCAGCACGCCGTTGATGACCGCGTCGTCGGTCTGCTGCACGTAGCGATCGAGCGCACCCAGCAGCCCGAACAGCAGCCGCTCGGGCGCGAGCGCATCGCCCTCGCCGGGCGTGCGCGCGGCCTCGAGCAGCGCGGCCTTGGCCGGCCCGGGCTCACCGAACTGGCGCAGGTACGGCCCCAGCATGTGCTCGAACAAGCCCGCCTCGAGCAGCAGCTCGAAGCTGCGCCGCGACGCGCCGCCGCGCAGCAGCTTGTAGATCTCCTCGAGCACGCGGGCCTTGCTGCACTTGACGATGTCCGGCGCGACCTCGAGCAAGGCCGCCCAGGTCTGCGGTTCGAAGTCGAAGTCCAGCCGCGCGGCGAACTTCACCGCACGGATCATCCGCACCGGATCTTCGCGGAAGCGCAGCCCCGGATCGCCGATGGTGCGGATCATCCGCGCGTCGAGATCGGCCATGCCGTCGACGAAGTCGACGATCTTCTCGGTCTCGACGTCGAAGAACAGGCCGTTGATGGTGAAGTCGCGCCGGCGCGCGTCGTCCTCGACGCTGCCCCACTCGTTGTCCGCGGTGATCAGCGGATCGTCTTCGCTCTGCTGTGGCGCGGTGCGAAACGTGCTGGTCTCGATGATCTTCGAGCCGAAGAACACGTGCGCGAGCTTGAAGCGGCGGCCGATGATGCGGCTGTTGCGGAACAGTCGACGGATCGCCTCGGGCGTGGCGCTCGTGGCGATGTCGAAGTCCTTGGGGCGTCGCCCCAGGTACAGATCTCGGACGCACCCCCCGACGAGGTAGGCCTCGTGCCCGGCCGTCAGCAGTCGCCGGACGACCTTGAGCGCATCGGGGTCGATGGCGTCCATGAGCACCGTACCCGGTTCGCGCGGCGGGGCCGGCCGTGGCGCCGCGGAGGGCGTGCCGGTGGAGTCGGTGGACGGTTCGATGGACAAGTCGAAAGCCTCGCGGACGGCGGCCGCCGAGCGGGGCCCGGGGCTGCCGTAGACACGCTCGGCTGTACCACGAAACCGGCCTAGAACCGCGGAAAAGCCGCGACGGACGCGATCGGGCCCCGGCCCGACTTGCACCTCCGCGGCTGCGAGCTATACAGATGTACAGGCCTGGGCGCGGACCCGGGGCGAGGCGATGGCCACCGCGTTCCAGCTGCTCGGGGAGTTCGCATCGTGCGCGGGGCGCAGCCTGCTCGTGGGCGCGCAGCCGCGGCAGGGCGAGCACGAGGGTCCGGGCGCGGCGGAGCTGGCGTTGGCGTCGATCGTCGCGGAGCGAGAGGCCGGCGCGGCGCCGGTGCGCGCGGTGCTGGTGCGGGTGGCGGAGCGCGACCACACGGCGTGGGTGGAGCCCGCGCTCGAGTGGATCGTCTCGCATGGCCGCCGCGCCATCGTGCGCACCGCGGTCCCGCTGTCGCGCGAGGTCGTGGCCTGCGCGCGGCGGCACGGCATCACGGTCTTGCTCGAGCTCGCCGACCTGCAGCCCGCCATCGGTGCGGCGCTGCTGGGGGCTTCGGCCGCGCCCGCGGCCGCGCTGCTGCAGCACGCGCAGCACCTGCGAGCGAGCGAGCTCGAGGTCGGCGCGTGGCTGGGCCCGCTGCTGCCGGCGATCGCGGACGAGCGCGCGATCACCATCTTGCTGCGCCACGTCGCCGCGGCCGATCTCCGCGACGCGCACGCAGTGCTGGGGCGCCTGACCGCGCCGCGGCTGCGCGCGCTGACGCAGGCGGTGCCGTGGGCGCAGGTCTCCGCGTGCGCGCGGGCCTACGGCATCGATCCCGAGCGACCCGAGGCGCTGCCCGCCGCCGGCGTGCACCTGTCACCGATGGCGGATGCCTCGCTGCGCCACGCGGTGCGTCGCGCCGCGGCGGAGGTCGAGGTGCGGCTGGACCACTGCGGCTGCCCGGCGCACTGCCACCTCGACCCCGAGCAGCGGCCCGCCTACGTGCCCATGGTCAACTCGGAGCTGTTCGCATCGGCGCCCGCGCCGACGCGCTGAGCGCTTCGCGGCCTGCGGTCGCCCCCGGTCGCGGGCGCGCTGCGGCGATCAGGTCGCGCCGTCGGTCTCGTCGGCGTTGTCGAGCGGCTGCACGGTGTTCGAGCAGGCCATGCCACCGACCGCGATCGCGAAGGCCACGAAGACGAGCACGGCACAGAACTTCCGGATGATCATGCGAAGGTCTCTCGGGTCAGGCGCTCTTGCGCGGTCGGGGCTCAGCGCAGGTCGTGGTCGGGCGGCAGCTCGGGCAGCAGATCGATGAGGGGTAGGGGCTCGAGCGGCGGGGAGTCGGCGAAGAGGCGCTGGGCGTCGTACACCCGCGAGCGGGCGGCGTCGACCAATTTGGGGTCGGCTTCGGACCAGAGGTCCTCACCGCGTTCCCACAGGGTGAGCGCGGCCGCAGCATCGCCGAGATCGAGCGCCAGTTCCAGTCCCCACAGCGCCACGTCCCAACGCTCGGGGCGGAGCTTCCTTGCACGCTGGTACAGCGCGAGGGCCTGCGCCGGGCGGCCGAGCCGGTGCAGCAGGCGCCCGCCCGCGGCCGCGACCTCGGAGGCGTAAGGAAACTCGCGCAGTGCCCGCGCCAGCAGTGCGTCGACCCGGGCGATCCGCTCGGCGTAGGGCAGCTCGGGCACGTCGAGCGTCACGCTGGCGAGCGCCATCAGGATGCGATCCTCCCGCGCCCGCGCGCGGTCCAACGCGGCCTCGAACGACGCGTGCGCCGCGGACCACTGCTTGCGCGCGACCGCGAGCCGCGCCGCGCACAGGTGGGGCAGGGCGTCGCCCGGCGCCAGCGCCAACGCGCGCAGGCAGTGCGCCTGCGCGCGCGCCCACACCACCGGATCGCCCTCGTCCTCGCCACCGCGACGCAGCGTCGCGATCGCGAGCTCGCCCAGCAGCGCATGCGCGCGCGCCGACTCGGGCGCGCGCTGCAGCGCGACCTCCCACAGCCGCGCGTCGTTCTTGTACGCGCTCGCGGCCGTCTGCGCGAACGCACCTTGCAGCACCACGAACGCCAGCGCCGGGGCCAGCCGCGCCGCCGGCACGCCGACGCGCTGCGCGAGCGCGCGACCGGCCGAAAGCAGTGCCGCACCGAGTCCGACCGCGACCAGCACGCTGGGTCCGTACGCGAAACGATCGGCGCGCATGTTCGGCATCGGCACGAGGTTCGCGGTCGGCAACCACGCGAGCACCGTGGTGATCGCGACCGCGGTCCACAGCGGTCGACTGCGTCGCACCGCGATCGCGTGCGCGAGCGCGAGGCCGAAGCCCGCCGCGCCCATCAACGTCGCGGCGTCACGCCACGAGCCCGGCGCGTCGACGTACTCGGGCGAGAGCCCCAGCGGCAGCAGCATCTGCTGCACGTAGCCCAGGTGGATCTGCACGCTCGCGGCCAGCACCGCCGCGCGCGAGAAGCCCGCGGCGTGGATGCCGGCCTGGGCCTCGTACGGCGACAGTCCACCGAGCACGTGTTGCTGCTGCGCCAACGCGAGCGCGGTGCCCAGCAGCAGCGCCACCGTCGGCGCGCGCCAGCGCGGCAGCGGCGAGCCCGGGCCCAGCCGCGCGGTGACGGGCCAGATCACGCCCAGGGTCACCGCGCTGAGCTTCGCGCCGCAGGCCAGCGCCGCCAGGCCCGCGGTGGCGCCCAGGGCCAGCGCGCGCGCGCGACCCGTCGTGCCATCGCGCGCGGCCGCGTCGGCGGCGATCATCGCCAGCAGTCCCAGCCCGCACGCGAGCAGATCCTCGCGGTACGACACCACCGCGACGACCTCGGCGTGGATCGCCAGCGTGCCGAAGATCGCGGCGACCACCGCGGTGTCGATCGCCGCCACACCGCGACGGCGCAGCCACCACGCCAGCGCGGCGGTGCAGCCCACGTGCAACGCCAGCGACAGCACGTGGTGCGGCACCGGTCGCGCGCCCAGCAGCTGCACCGAGAGCACGTCGAACGCCACCGCCACCGGGCGCGAGGCGTCGGGCACGTGGCGCGCGGTGGCCTCGGGCTGCAGCAGCAGCGCGAGCTCCTCGGGACAGCGCAGAAAGCCGTTGGCCAGCAGCGTCCAGTGATCGTCGTAGACGAAGCCGAACCACAGCGTCGGCAGGAACACCACCGCGACCAGCGCGAGCACGCCGACCAGCAGCACCCGCGCCGAGGGCAGCGGCAGCTCCGGAGGCGGCGTGGCGGATGGATCGCCCATGCGGCGGCGCAGCGTACCATCCGCGCGCGACCCGGCTCAGCGGCCGAAGTACACGTGGATGCCGCCCATCACGCTGGGACCGGCGTCGTAGCCCAGCGCGTGCATCGGCGACTGGCCGCCGATCTCGACCGCGAACGCCAGCGACGGCACCGCGAAGGCCTCGATGCCGAGGTGCCCGCCGCCCGCGACACCCCAGCTGCGGCCCTCGTGCGTCGGCGCGATGCGAGCGCCGGCCCAGACGCTGCCGCCGCCGTAGATCCGCACCACGCCACCCATCACCGGCGAGCGACCGAACAAGCCCAGCCCGCCGCCGACCACACCGTCGTAGCGATGGCCCTCGGCGGCGTGCACGATCAGGCCCTCGAGCCGCAGGCCGAAGAACTGACCCACGCGGCGGCCGAACGGCACGTCGAGGTGGAGTGCCTGCGCGAACGAGCGACCCCACAGGCCCTGGCGCACACCCAGGCCCAGACCGCGCGCGCGTCGGTTGACGTCGCGCGACCACTTCGCGTCGAGCACCGGCGCGACGGGCTCGGGGCCGCGCTGCGACACCGCCGGCGCGGGCGTGGCCGTCGACGCAGGGTCGGCGGCGGCGAAGCACGAGAACGAGGACACGACTGCGATGAGGAGCTGCACGTCACCAAGCCTGCGCCACGGCCTCGTGCGACGCGCTCGACGTCCGTCATCACTCGCACATGACGACTGTCATCGTGTGCGCCGGATCCCGGATGCGACCGCGCGGTATAGTGAACCGGTGCCACGCACGCGACTGCTGCCGCACGATCCCGATCTCGGTTGGGCGCCGTGGGTGTGGCTCGGGTACGTCGCGTTCCCGTTCTTCGGGCCGGTCTTCACCGACGAGGACTGGACAGCGTATGCGCTCACGACCGCGGCCGTGATCGTGTTCCTGCCGCTGTACGTCGCGAGCTACTGGGTGCACGGCGCCCGCCGCGTCGCGGTGGGCTTCGCCATGGCCGGCCTCGGTGCCGCGATCGCGCCGGTCAACGTCTGCGCGGGCTCGTTCTTCGGCTTCGGCGCCTATGCGGCCGGCAGCGCCAGCGAACGCACCAGCCGCGGTGTGCTCGCGACCCTGGCCATGACCGTGGCTGCGATCGCGACCAGCGTGTGGCTGCAGCCGACGATCTACTTCTGGGGCCCGGCGGTGTTCACCACGCTGATGGTCGGCATGCTCGGCGTGCAGCAGGTCGTGCGCCAGCGCCAGCTGACGCACCTGCGGTTGGCCCGCGAGGAGGTCGACGCGCTCGCGCGCATCGCCGAGCGCGAGCGCATCGGTCGCGACCTGCACGACCTGCTGGGACACTCGCTGTCGGTCATCGCGCTCAAGGCCGAGCTGGCCGAGCGCCTGCTCGAGGGCGACCGTGCGCGCGTGCGCGACGAGCTGGTCGACGTGCAGACGGTCGCGCGGCACTGTCTCGCCGAGGTCCGCACCGCGGTGCGGGGCTATCGCGTGGGCAGCGGCGCGGGCCTGCGGCAGGAGCTCGACAACGCCGGCCGTGCGCTCGCAGCCGCCGGCGTCGAGCTGCACTGCGACGGCGGGCCCGAGCTGGTGGCGCACCGCCTCGACGCCGCGCGCGAGGGTGCGCTGGCGCTGGCGCTGCGCGAGGCCGTCACGAACATCGTGCGGCACGCCTCCGCACGGCGCTGCGAGGTCGAGTTCTTCGACGACGGCGCCGAGATCGGCGTCACCATCGTCGACGATGGCCGCGGCGCCGAGGGTCGCGTCGGCGCGGGGCTGTCGGGCATGCGCGAGCGCGTCACGACGCTGGGCGGGCGGCTCGAGCTCGCCGCCGAGGCGGGCACGCGCATCCGCCTGACGTTCCCGCGACCGCAGGCCTCGGAGGTGACGCCGTGATCCGTGTGGTGCTGGTCGAGGATCAGGGCATGGTCCGCGGCGCCCTCGCGGCGCTGCTGGGCACCGAGCCCGGGCTCGCGGTGGTGGGCGACTTCGGCACCGGCGCGGCCGCGCTCGACGCGATGCCGAGCCTGGGCCCCGACGTGCTCGTCACCGACGTGGAGATGCCGGGCATGAACGGCATCGAGCTGTGCGCCGCGGCGCGACGCGCCCTGCCGCAGCTGCGCGTGGTCGTGCTGACCACGTTCGCCCGCGCGGGCTACCTCAAGCGCGCGCTCGCGGCCGGGGCCTCGGCGTACGTGCTCAAGGATGCACCGGCCGCCACCTTGGCCGCGGCGATCCGCGGCGTGCGGGCGGGGCAGCGCATCGTCGATCCGGAGCTCGCGGCCGAGGCCGTCGCGGAACCCGATCCGCTGACCGTGCGCGAGCGTCAGGTGCTGCGCGCGGCCGAGAGCGGCGCGAGCACGGAGACCGTCGCGCGCGTGCTCGGCTTGTCCGAGGGCACCGTGCGCAACTACCTGTCGAGCGCGATCGGCAAGCTCGGCGCGAAGAACCGCACCGAGGCCGCCGCGCTCGCGCGCGCCAAGGGCTGGCTGTGACGCGCGCCCGCGTCAGCGCGGGCGGCAGTCCTTGCGTCGCTTGGCGATGGTGCCGCAGCGGGCATAGTCGACGCCGTAGACGATCGCGAGCAACGCGATGCCGACCAGCGCGATCGAGCCGGTGACCGATGCGCCGATGTTGAAGCCCTTGCCGCGGTCGCGCAGCGTCGACTCGCGATCGATCGTGAGATCGTCGTTGCGGTAGCCCTTGTCGAGCTGGGCCTGCGTCACGCGGCCACCGACCGCGGTGCCGACGAACGCGGCGCCGCCGATGGCTGCGAGCGCGACCCCGGTCCAGAACAGCCCGTTGCGGGTGCGCTGGCGATCGGGTCGCTCGAGCAGATCGGGCGCGGGCGGGACCGTGGTGACGCCGGCGTCGTCGTCGGCACTCACAGTCTCGGGCGCGGCCGGCGGTGGCGCGGGCGGGGGCGTCTCGAGCGTGTCGAGCGTGTCGGCGCGCGCGGCCACCGGTGCGATCGCGGCGCTGGGATCCATCGCCGCGGGCACCGCGAGGCGGCCGGTGCACGCGAACGCGGGCAGGGTCAGCAGCACGACGAGGCGCTTCACGTCGCACCTCCGCTGCCACCGCTCGAGCCGCTGCCCGAGTCGGAGCCACCCGAGTCCGCCGCGCCGCTCGAGCTCGCGTCCCCGGTGTCCGCCGCGCCGCCGCTGGTCGTCGCGACCGCGTCGGGCACACACAGCCCGCCCAGGCACGAGAAGCCGTCGATGCACGTGTCCGAGGTCATGCAGGTGTCGAGGCAGAAGCCTTCGAGGCACAGCTGGTCGGCGCCGCAGGGGTTGCTCGCGTCGCACAGCCGACCGCACACGCCCAGCATGACGTCGCTGCTGCCGCTGCTGAGGAAGCCGCCGCCGCCGCTGCCGAGATCGATGGGCAGCTCGATGCACTCCTGCACCGCGGGGCAGGTGTCCTTGCCGACCTCGCAGCCGCTCGAGCACACGCCGTTGAAGCAGAACAGGTGGCTGTCGTCGGTGCACACGTCGCTGAAGGTCTCGAGCGTGCACGGCACCTCGCACAGCCCGGCGAGGCACTTCTGGTTCGAGTGGCAGTCCGCGTCGGACTCGCACGTGTAGCGGAAGGACGGCGGCGGTTGTCGATCGGCGTAGCACGCCGATGTGGACACGGCCCCCGCGGCGAGCGCGAGCAGAAGCGAGAGGACGGAGCGCATGGGGGGAGCGGCGGCGCTACTCTATCGCAGCGACGGAGATCCGAGTTACCCGGGGCGTCGAGGGCCGCGGTGCGCGCAGCGACCCGAGCAGCGCCGTGCGGGTCTCGTCGTAGCGCTCGGCCCATGGCCGGGGCAGCTCCAGGCTCACGACCAACATCCGCGCCGACTGGGGCGCGGGCACGAAGACGACGTCGCGGATCATGGGCGTCTGCTCACGCCGGTAGGCGAAACGGGCTCGGATCGCCCCCGCCGGCAGGGGCATGGGGCCCTGCACTGGCAATTCGCGCACGTCGAGCGTGCGGCCGACGGCGCTCAGCGGCGCGAGCCGGTGCTCGCGGTACCACGACACCACCGCGTCGGGCTGCATCGTCGGCGCGGGCGCCTCGCCCGCGGTCATCACGACCATGCCGCCGGCGGTGATCCACTCGAGCTCGCCCAGCGGTCCGTAGCGATGATCCCACTGCGCGGGCACGTCGGCCGACCAACCGTGGCCGAGATCGACGCGGGCCGCCGCACCGCCGCGCGCCAGCGCGGGCGCGCACAGCAGCGCCGCGGCGCAGGCCGTGCCCGCCACCACGTTCGCCGCCGAGGAGCGCTCGATCGGTGCGTGCAGCCGCAGCCGCAGGCACGGCGCGAACGCCATGCCCGCGAGCAGCCCGCCCAGGTGGCTGGCGTGATCGACCGTGGGATTGCCGACCGTCACGGCCAGCGTCACGAGCAGAAACGGCAACACCCACACGCCGAAGTGGTGGCGGATGCGGGGCCCGAGCCGATGGCGGTGGCGCAGACCCACGACCACCGCGGCCCCGAGCACGCCGAACACGATGCCCGACGCGCCGGCGGACACCTGCGGCGTGAACATCAGGCTCGCCAGCGCCGAGCCGATCGCGGCGACCAGCACCAACATCGCGTAGTCGATGCGGCGCACGATCTGCTCGATCGCGCCGCCGGCCGGGAACAGAAACGCGAGGTTGAACAGCAGGTGCGTCCACGACGTGTGCACGAAGTGCGCGGTGAGCAGACGCCAGCGCTCGCTCGCGTCTCCGACCAGCGCGGTGCTGCGTGCGCCCAGCTCGACCACGTGGACCGCGTCGGCGAGATCGACCCCGCGGGCGTCGGCGAGGCCCTCGGGCAACCACCCCAGCTGCACCGACGCGAGCAACACGATCGCCGGCACGCACAACGACATCGTGACCCACGGCAGCCGCCGCGGCGCCGCGGCGCGCAGCCCCGACGCCCAGGCCCCGTGCGGCGGGGGCTCGGCCGGCAGCAGCGCGTCGCTGACCGCATCGGTCCTCACCGAAGCCCTATACGGTGCGGCCGGGGCGCGACCACCCGCGCCCGCGGGGTCCGGGGCGCTGCGCGGCCGCGGCGGCGCCGACCCCGAACACCGCCCCAACACCGCCTCGAACGCACAGCAGGCCCGCTCCGGGTCCGCCCCGCGTCGCGCCCGCGCGGCACCGGCGGGCTGGCTTGCCCCCGGTCGCTCGGGCGTGCTACCAACCGCGCCTCCCAATCACCCATGCAGTCCGAGGGCGCCTCGGCGTGACCGCAACCGCGGTTTGAAACAAGGTCCTCGCGCAGCCGCGCGAGGGCTGGCGCACCGACGACGACTGCAGCGGCCCAACGCCACGAAGGAAGCCATGGAAAGCACGCACGATCGCGAGGCGTCGCAGCACGCCCTCGAAGAAGCCCAGCGCATCATCACCATCAAGCAGTTGCTCGAGGCCGGGGTCCACTTCGGCCATCGCACCGACCGCTGGAACCCGCGCATGGCGCCGTACATCTACGGTGCCCGCGGCGGCGTCCACATCATCGACCTGCAGCAGACCGCCGCGCTGTTCCGTCGCGCGTACTCGTTCGTGCGCTCGGTCGCCGCGGACGGGCAGCCGGTGCTGTTCGTCGGCACCAAGAAGCAGGCCCAGGACGTGATGGTGAGCGAGGCGCAGCGCGCCGGTCACTACTACGTCGCGTCGCGCTGGCTCGGCGGCACCCTGACCAACTGGAAGACGGTCAAGCAGTCGATCGACAAGCTCCGCGGCCTCGAGCGCATGTCGGAGGACGGCACCTTCGGCAAGCTGACCAAGAAGGAGGTCCTGCGCATGGACCGCCTGCGGCAGAAGCTCGAGCGCAACCTCGGCGGCATCAAGGACATGCCGCGGTTGCCGGGCGCCATCTTCGTCATCGATCCGGCCAAGGAGCACATCGCGGTGGCCGAGGCCAACCGTCTGAAGATCCCGGTCGTCGCGGTCGCGGACACCAACGCGGACCCGAACCTCATCACGCACATCATCCCGGGCAACGACGACGCGATCCGCTCGATCAAGCTCTTCTGCACCAAGATCGCAGAGGCCTGCGTCGAGGGCGGTCGCATCGGCAAGGCCCGCGCGGTGATGTCGGCGCACGACGACGAGGCGCCGGAGACCATCCGCGTCATGACCGGCGGCGACGGTCCCAAGGTCGAGGTCGTGTCGCGCCGCGGCCCCCTGCCCACCCCCGAGGCGGCCGCGACCCCGGACGCCGACGAGGACACCTTCGCGGCCGAAAAGGACTAGCCCGAGCCTTCCGGGATCAACGAGGACACCATGGCAGAAATCAGTGCAGCACTCGTCAAGCAGCTTCGCGACTCCACCGGCGCCGGTCTGATGGATTGCAAGGCCGCGCTCAAGGAGACCGACGGCGACATGGACAAGGCCGTCGAGTACCTGCGCAAGAAGGGCCTCGCGGCCGCGGCCAAGAAGGCCGGCCGCATCGCGTCCGAGGGCGTGGTCATCAGCTACATCCACTCGAACAACCGCGTCGGCGTGCTGCTCGAGGTCAACTGCGAGACCGACTTCGTCGCCAAGACCGACGACTTCAAGGCCTTCGCCTACGACGTCGCGATGCAGATCGCGGCGATGAACCCCGACTGCGTGCGCCGCGAGGATTTCGATCCCGCGGTCATCGAGAAGGAAAAGGGCATCGCACGCGAGAAGGCGCTGGCCGAGGGCAAGCCCGAGAAGATCATCGATCGCATCGTCGAGGGTTCGATCAACAAGATGTTCACCGAGCGCGTGCTGCTGGAGCAGGCGTTCGTGAAGGACGACAAGAAGACCATCGAGCAGGTCATGAAGGAGCTCGTGTCGAAGATCGGCGAGAACGTGCAGATCCGCCGCTTCGTGCGCTTCGAGCTCGGCGAAGGCCTGGAGAAGAAGCAGGACAACTTCGCGGCCGAGGTCGCCGCGATGGCTGGCGGTTGAGGCACCAGGCAGGGTAGGCTCTGCCCTGCCGTGCCATCGACCCCGCGTTACAAGAGGATCCTGCTCAAGCTCTCCGGCGAAGCGCTGCAGGGCAAGGGCTACGGCATCGACCCCGAGGTGCTGAACACCATCGCGACCGAGATTGCGGCCGTGACGGAGTTCGGCACCGAGGTCGGTGTCGTGATCGGCGGTGGCAACATCCTGCGTGGTGTCAGCGTCGCTGCCGGCGGCATGGACCGCGCCGGCGCCGACCACATGGGCATGCTCGCGACCGTGATCAACGCGCTCGCGATGCAGGACGCGCTCGAGCGCATCGGTGTGCCCGCACGCGTGCTCTCGGCGATCCCGATGCAGGGCATCTGCGAGACCTACATCCAGCGGCGCGCGGTCCACCACCTCGCGAACCGCCAGGTCGTGCTGTTCGCGGCCGGCACCGGCAACCCGTACTTCACCACCGACACCGCCGCGGCCCTGCGCGCGCTCGAGGTGCACGCCGAGGTGCTGCTCAAGGCCACCAAGGTCGACGGCGTCTACGACCGCGACCCGGCCAAGTTCCCCGACGCGCGTCGCTACGAGCGACTCGACTACGTCGAGGTGCTGGCGCGCGGCCTGCAGGTCATGGACGGGGCCGCCATCGCGCTGTGCCGCGAGCACGGCCTGCCGGTCGTCGTATTCGACATGCTGGGCCGCGGCAACATCCGCAAGGTGGTGAGCGGCGAGTCTTTGGGTACCATCGTGGGACCGGTCGAGCCCCGCTGACGGCGCTGGACCGATTCCCCCCGAGCGAGCGACGGAGCGACATGAACGACGAGGCAGTGCAACTGGCGAAGGACGGCATGGACAAGGCCATCGACCGGCTCAAGCGCGAGCTCTCGCGCGTGCGTGCCGGCCGGGCGAACCCGGCGCTGCTCGACGAGATCAAGGTCGACAGCTACGGCTCGCTGCTGCCGCTCAAGCAGGTCGCGACCGTCAGCGTCGCGGACGCGCGCCTGCTGGTGGTCAAGCCCTACGACCGCAGCACCATCGCCGCGATCGAGAAGGCCATCAACAACTCGCAGCTGGGGCTCAACCCCAACAACGACGGCGTGGTCGTGCGGGTGCCGATTCCGCCGCTGACCGAGGAGCGCCGCAAGCAGCTGGTCAAGACCGTCAAGGACGCGGGCGAGGAGGCGAAGATCGCCATCCGTCAGGTCCGGCGCGAGGCCAACGAGCTGCTCAAGGAAGCCCAGAAGGACGGCTCGCTGTCGGAGGACGACCTCAAGCGCGGGCTCGAGCAGATCCAGAAGCTCACCGACGGCGAGATCAAGAGCGTCGACGACACGGTGGCGAAGAAGGAATCCGAGATCATGGAGGGCTAGGAGCGTGACCCCGTAAGGGGTCTCGCTCCTCCGTGCCCGTGCCCGTGCCCGTGCCCGTGCCCGATTCCGAGAGGGCACGGGGCGGCCGAGGGACTTGAGACCGGCTCGCGGCGGTGTTGTCA
>JAIBBS010000100.1 GCA_019694555.1 Nannocystaceae bacterium | reverse complement strand
TGCCCGGTTGCGGCGGCATGCCCGGCGCACCGAAGCCCTGCTGTGGCGGCATGCCCGGTTGCGGCGGCATGCCCGGTTGCGGCGGCATGCCCGGCGCACCGAAGCCCTGCTGTGGCGGCATGCCCGGCTGCGGCGGCATTCCGGGCGGCGCGCCGAAGCCTTGCGGTTGCGGCGGCATGCCCGGTTGCGGCGGCATGCCCGGAGCACCGAAGCCCTGCGGTTGCGGCTGCGGTTGCGGCGGCATTCCGGGCGGTGCGCCGAAGCCTTGCGGCTGCGGCGGCATGCCCGGTTGCGGTGGCATGCCCGGCTGCGGCGGCATGCCCGGCTGCGGCGGCATGCCTGGCGCGGGCGCGTTCACCTGACGCTGCACGCCAGGCATCGGCGGCGGCGCAGGCTGCTGGAAGCCCGCGGGTGCCTGCGGCGCGGGCGGGGCCGGTCGCGCCATGCCCGGATGCGCGAACATCGTGCGGCTCGCCTGCACCGCACCGGGGAAGTCGATGTGCTGCACGGTGATGATCGACTGCCCGACGCGCACCGCCTGCCCGATGCCGAGCTCGATCGGCTGCTGCAGCCGCTCACCGTTGGGCAGAAACGATCCGTTCGTCGACCCCAGATCGCGGAACACCAGCTTGCCTGCGGCGAAGCGCATCTCGGCGTGGCGTCCGGACACCTGCGGATCGAACAACGCGATGTCGCCGACGTCGCGGCCGATGATGATCACGTCCTTGTCGAAGGACTTGGTTTCCGGGGGACGTCCAGCGTACTGGACGTACAGGGTGTAGAGCGCCATGCCGGCTCCTGTTCGGGGTAGGCTCGGGGCAGTTTCACAATGCGGCGCGCGGAAGGCAACATGCGCGAAGGCGCAGGGTCAGGACAGCGAGCTGCGACCCCACACCCGCCAGCTGTGGCCCACGGCGGGGGACCGCCCATGAGGCCCTGGGGCGCGGCGGAGCGTCGAGCGTTGCGATCGCGGCTGCGGGACACGGCCGAGCCCTGGGATCTCGTGGTCGTCGGGGCCGGCATCACCGGGGCCGGCATCGCCCGCGACGCGGCGATGCGGGGCCTGTCCGTGCTCGTGCTCGAGGCCGCCGACGTCGCCTTCGGCACCAGCTCCCGCTCGACGCGGTTGGTCCACGGCGGCGTCCGCTACCTCGAGCAGGGCGAGCTCGGTCTGGTCTACGAGGCGCTGCGCGAGCGTGCGCGGCTGTACCAGTCCGCGCCGCACCTCGTGCACGCGACGCGCTTCCTCTTCCCCGCGTACCGCGGCGATCGCCTGGGACCATGGAAGCTGCGGCTGGGCCTGACGCTGTACGACACGCTCAACTTCCACCGCGGCGAACCCCACGAGTACCTCACGCCCGAGGCCGCGCGCATGGCCGAGCCGTTGCTCGCCGAGGCGGGCCTGCGCGGCGCGGTCGCGTACGAGGATGCGGTCACCGACGATGCACGGCTGACGCTCGCAGTCGTGCTCGACGCGCGTCGTCACGGCGCCGAGGTGCTGACCTACGCACCGGTGGTCGCGATCGAGGCCACGGCTGCGCCCGCGCGGCATCGCGTGCTGCTCGACGACGGCACCGCCGTGGCCGCGCACGCGGTCGTGGTCGCCGCCGGCCCGTGGAGCTCGGCCACGCTGCTGGGCGCGCGCGGCAACGATCTGCTCACGCTGTCCAAGGGCACGCACCTGGTCGTGCGCGCCCGCGACGTGCCGGTGCGACAGCCGTTGGTGGTGCAGGTACCCCGCGAGAAGCGGATCCTCTTCGTCGTGCCCTGGGGCTCGCGCACGTACCTGGGCACCACCGACGCCGCGTACGAGGGCGATCCCGGCAAGAGCGGTGTGACCGCGGACGACGAGCGCGAGATCCTCGAGCTGGTGCGGCCGGTGCTACCGACCGCGCGACTCGACGCAGCCGCGATCGTCAGCGCGTGGTCGGGCGTGCGACCGCTGGTGCGGGCCGAGGGCGCGCGCAGCACCGCCGAGGTGTCACGCAAGCATCGGATCGTCGAGCGCGACGACGGTGTGCTCGCGATCGTCGGCGGCAAGCTGACGACCTACCGCCAGATGGCGGAGGAGATCGTCGATCGCGTGGTCGCGCGCGTCGAGCAGGCGTGGCCCGCCGAGCACGCGCGCGCGCAGCCGTGCACCACCGCGACCGTGCCGCTGGTCGTCGGCGAGCCCGAGCCCAGCGCGCCCGACGACGACCAGGAGCATGCGACGCTGGTGTCCGAGCTCGCGTCGCGGCACGGCCCGATCGCGCGCGCGATGGCGGCGGCGGCCGACGCGGCCGGTCGCGCGCGCATCATCGCGGATCTGCCCTACCGCTGGTGCGAGGTCGACCACGCGATCGGGTTCGAGGGCGCGGTGCATGCCATCGACGTGGTGCGTCGTCGCTTGCCGCTGGTGCTCACCGACGCGCAGCAGGGCGCGACTGCGATCGTCGAGATCGCGACGCGTCTGGTCGACGCGGCCGGCGGCAGCGCCCGCGACATCGACGATGAGCTCGAACGCTGGCGGGCCGAGGTCGCGATCGAGACCGGACGAACGCCGACGATCCCGCGCTGACCGACGATCAGAACAGCGAGGCGACCCACATCACGGTGCGCGGGAACCAGCCGTCGGGGTTGTGCGCGCCCAGGGCCGCACCGCCGCCGAAGATCCCACCCACCAGCACGCCCGGCACGAGCACCCAGCCGACGAACCACGCCAATCGACCTTCGGGCTTGGCCGGGGCCTCGTCCGCGGCGGGACTCGCCGCGGGCTTGCCGGCGGGCGCCGCCTTGGCGGCGGCAGCAGGCGGACGCTTGGCGGGGACGTTGGGGCTGGGCTTGGACTCGGCCATGGCGGTCGCTCGCGGGATCACAGCGTGGGGTTGGGCTCCGGCGCAGGCGCGGGCGCACGCGCAGCGCCCTCGGGGGCGAAGGGCTTGTCCTTGCGCTCGAGCACGCGGCGACGGTTGTCGGCGTCGATCCACGGCGACTGGCCGTCGCGCACCGGCGCGTAGCTCATCCAGCTCGCGGCCTGCCACGCGGGGTCTTGCGGATCGGTGATGTCGAGCGCACCGAACATGTGCGACAGCTCGTGCAGCAGCGTGCGCAGGTGCGGCTCGCGGGCGCCGGGCACCGAGTAGACGATGCCGTAGGCGCCGTTGAACGCGCTCTGTGGCGTGGGCGTCTCGGCCTCGCCCGAGATCGAGCCGTCGAGCGGGCGCGCGGTCATGCCCACGAGCACGTCGGCGCCCTCGCGCGGATGCGTGCGCAGCTCGTCGAGCAGCTGATCGGCGCCGAGGCCCGCGGTCGCCACCGGCCAACGGCCGACCGCCACGAGATCGAGCGTGATGCCGAACTGCTGCTCGTACACCGACGACGCGGCGCTGGTGGTGCGCTGCACGTAGTCGATCCAGTCCTGGCGCTCGGCGATGAGCTCGTCGTCGACGAGGACCTTCACGCGCACGTGGGTCGGCAGCGCGACCTTGGCCGCGAGATCGCTGGCCAGCGGATCGACGGTGGTCGGCTCGGAGGTGGGCGGCGGGGTCGCGGGCGTCGCCGGTTGCGGCGGCGCGGGCTTGGGTTGTGGCTGCGGCCGCGGCGTGGCCGGCTCGACCGGCTTGGGCACTGCGGGCTTGGGCGCGGGCTCGGCCGTGGCGACCGGGGTCTTGGGCTCCGCCGGGACCTCGACGTCGAGGCCGAGCACGTCGTGCTCGAAGCCGAGGATCGCGCCGCGGTTGCGGACGCCGCAGTACACGCCGCCGCCGAACAGGCCCATCACCACGGTGACGGGGAGACCGAGCAGGAGCATCAGCTTGCCGATGGCTTTGAGTCGCGCGCGGTTCATCCCCGTCTGGCCAGTATAGGGTGGTCAGGCGCGGAAGTCGGGCGCGCACGGCCCTATTCCCGCACCAGGGGCGGCCCGCGGCCCGATCGCGTGCGAGCCCCGGCGCTCGCCGCGGACGCCGCAGGCGTGCGGCTCGGGTTTGCCCTACCCGCTCATGTCCCCGGCACGATCCCCAGCGCCGCGAGCGAGACGCTGCGCGTCGGCGTGACCACGAGATGATCGAGCAGCGGGATGCCGAGCACGCGGCCGACCTCCGCGAGCCGTCGCGTCAGCTCGACGTCTGCACCGCTGGGCTCGGGCTCACCGCTGGGATGGTTGTGCACCGCGATCGCGGAGCTCATGCCCGCGCGCACCAACGGACGGAAGACCTCGCGCGGGTGCACGTCGACGTGGGCGACCGAGCCCAGCGCGACCGTGCGAACCAGCCGCACGCGCGCGCGCGCGTCGAGCCCCAGCACCACGAACGTCTCCTGCGTCGCGTCGCCGAAGCTGCGTCGCGCGAAGCGAGCGACGTCCTGCGGCCCGCGCAGCGCCACCGCGTAGGGCAGCTCGAGTCGACCAGCACGACGGCCCAGCTCCACCGCGGCCGCGATCGCGGTGGCACCCGCCGCGCCGATGCCCGGCAGCCGACACAGCTCGTGCGCGTCGGCCTGGGTGAGCCCGCGCAGCCCGCCGCAGGCGTCGAGCACCATCCGCGCGCGCTCGACCGCGTGCCCGCCTCCGAGCACGAGCGCGAGCAGATCGGTGTCGCCCAGCGACTCCGCGCCCAGCAGCAGCATGCGCTCGCGCGGACGCTCGCCGTGATCGCGCAGCTGGCCCTCGCGGGCGATCGGCGGGTCGCTGCGCGGCTCGTGCATCGCCGCGGCGACCGTGCACGGCGTGGACCTGCGATCGCGAGCGTGCGCGGAGCAGCGATTCCGCGGACCTGGGCGCGCGCGGACGCGGTGGCCACGGCTGGCCGGGCCGGCCCGCGGGCCGGCGGGCGATCACGGCGCGGGCGCTTCGGGCTTCGCGTCCGGCTTCGCGTCGGGCTTCGCGTCCGGCTTCACGTCGGGCTTCGCGTTTGGCTTCACGTCGGGCTTCGCGTCCGGCGTCGCGTCCGGCGGGCCCACCGTCGCGTCGGAGCTGGTCTCGATCGGGCCGACGAGCTCGGCGTCGACGACCTCGATCGTCGCGCCGCTGGTCGCGGTCACGCCCTGCTCGGTGCCTTCGATGCGTCCGCCCTCGATGCGGATCTGCGCGCGCGAGTGCGCCGAGATCGCGGTCTTCGCCCGCACGCGCACGTCCGCGAGGCGGGTGGTGCCGCCGCCGATGCCGAAGCCCAGCGCGGGCGTGCCCTCGACGGCGGTGCCGGCGATGACGACCGCGCCGTGCAGCTGATCGAGCACCTGCTTGCGCGGGCGCAGGGTGCCGCCGGTGATCGTCAGCTCCGAGCGCAGCATGACGTGCGCGATCACGTCGGCCGTGATGTCGCAGTCGACGATGTGCAGCTGACAGCCGTACATCGTCATGAACGCGGTGCCCTGCAGCGACAGCGTCTCGCCTTGGATCAAGAACTTGTCGCCCATGCCGCAGACCAGCTCGCTCGTGCCGTCCCAGCGCGGGCGCACGAAGCCCCCCTTGTCGGCGTGGGCCTCGGCATCCTTGATCAGCAGGCCCGCCGCGGTCGCGCCCAGCAACTGGTCGATGTCCGCGTCGACGACGCCCTCGAGCCGCTCCGGGTCGACCTCGCGGCCGCTGACGACGTCGCGCAGCGCGGCCAGGCCCTCGTCGCGCTGTGTCGCCGCGGGTGCGGGCACCGGCACCGGCAGCGGCGCGGCGACCACCGGCACCGGCGACTCGCGCTGCGGCAGCGCCGGCGTCGGCTCGCGCACCGCGACCTCGGGCTCGCTCACCTCGGGCGCGTTGCGACGCTCGGCCCGACGTGCGCGTCGCAGGCTCCACAGCGCGACCGTGCCGATCGCGAGCACCAGCGCGATGCCGATCGCGATCGCGACGCCCACGGTCGTGCGCGAGCGACCCGAGCGCGCGCCACGTTCGAGCGCGAGCAACATCGCGCCCATCGAGGCCGGTCGCGCGCGGGGATCGAGCGCGAGTCCGGCGCGCACCGACTGCATCAACGCGTGCGGCACGGGGCTGTCGCGCGGGGTCTCGCGCACGCGGCCCTGCGCGAGGTTGGCGAGCAGCTCCGGCAAGCTCGCGCCCGCGAACGGACGCATGCCCCACAGCGCCTCGTACACCACGACGCTGAACGCGAACACGTCGCTGCGCACGTCGGCGACGCCCTCGAACTGTTCCGGGGCCATGTACGCCGGCGTGCCCGGCATGCTGCCGGTGCGCGTGAGATCCGGGCCGAGCACGCCCGCGGGCACCGAGCCGTCTGCGGCCGGCGATGCGACGCCGCGCGCGATGCCGAAGTCGGCCACGCGCACGCGTCCGTCGCGACCGACCAGCACGTTGTCGGGCTTGAAGTCGCGGTGCACGATGCCGGCCGCGTGTGCGGCCATGAGCCCGCGGCCGGCCTGCAGGCACACCTCGAGCGCCGCGCGCCACGGTCGCGGCCCGGCCTGCAACCACGCGCGCAGCGAGCTGCCGTCGACGTACTCCATCGCGATGTACAGATCGCCTTCGAAGGTGCCCACGTCGTAGACACCCACGACGTTGGGATGCGACAGCCGGGCCATGGCCCGCGCCTCGCGCTCGAGTCGCGCGCCGTCGAAGCCGATCATGCGCTGCAGCTTGAGCGCGACCGGTCGATCGAGCCGCAGGTGGTGGGCGCGATAGACCACGCCCATCGCACCGGCACCGATCACGCCGTCGACGCGGTAGTGACCGTCGATCACCGTGCCGACCGGCAGCAGCGGGCGCGACTCCACCAGCGGATGCCCGGTCGACAGCGCGCTGCCACCGACGCTCGCGGCGGTGCCCGGCTCGGGCGACAGCGTGGGTTGCTCGGACGCCGAGGGATCCATCTGCGCGACCGCGACCACGCCCAGCGGGCGCCAGGTCGACGCGTTGGGATCGAACGGCGGCGGCCCGGCCATGGGACCCCAGGGTCCCCCAGCCGGGCCGCAGCGTCAAAGCCGACTGCGCGTGGCAGCGGCGGCTCGCGACCCACCGCGACCACGCGATGGGCAGAGGCGGCTCGCCGTTGCCTTGCGTCGGTCGACGGCCGCCGGAGCCTTCGCTCGCCTCATCGGCTCGCGCATGGCTCCGAGTCGTGACGAGACGCCAGGCGTCTCATCCGCGACTCAGTAGCGGTAGTGCTCGGGCTTGTACGGGCCCGACACCGGCACGCCGAGGTACTCGGCCTGATCCGCGGTCAGGGTCGTCAGCTTCACGCCGAGCTTGCCCAGGTGCAAACGCGCGACCTCTTCGTCGAGGTGCTTGGGCAGCACGTAGACGCGGCCACGCTCGTAGTCGGCGGGGTGCTGCCACAGGGCCAGCTGCGCCATCACCTGGTTGGTGAACGACGACGACATCACGAAGCTCGGATGGCCGGTGGCGCAGCCGAGATTCACCAGGCGACCACGCGCCAGCAGGATGACCGCGTGGCCGTCGGGGAACACGAAGCGGTCGACCTGCGGCTTGACGTTGATCTCCTTGATCGACTTGTCGGCCTCGAGCGCGCCGATCTCGACCTCGGAGTCGAAGTGGCCGATGTTGCAGACGATGGTCTCGTCCTTCATCGCGGCCATGTGCGCCTTGGTCACGACGCTCTTGCAGCCGGTCGCGGTGACGACGATGTCGGCGATGGGCGCGGCCTCCTCCATGGTGGTGACCTGGAAGCCCTCCATCGCGGCCTGCAGCGCGCAGATGGGATCGATCTCGGTCACGAGCACGCGCGCACCGAAGCCACGCATCGACTGCGCGCAGCCCTTGCCCACGTCGCCGTAGCCGGCCACGACCACGGTCTTGCCCGCGACCATGATGTCGGTCGCGCGCTTGATGCCGTCGGCGAGGCTCTCGCGGCAGCCGTAGAGGTTGTCGAACTTGCTCTTCGTGACCGAGTCGTTGACGTTGATCGCCGCGACCTTCAGCTCGCCGCGCTCCGCCATCTGGTAGAGGCGGTGCACGCCGGTGGTGGTCTCCTCCGACACGCCGCGGCACTGCGCCAGCGCGGCCGGGGCATCGCGGTGCATGACCAGGGTGAGGTCACCGCCGTCGTCGAGCAGCAGGTTCGGCGGCGAGCCGTCGGGCCAGCGCACGGTCTGGTCGACGCACCACCAGTACTCCTCCTCGGTCTCGCCCTTCCACGCGAACACCGGGATGCCGCGCGCGGCCACGGCCGCGGCCGCGTGGTCCTGCGTCGAGAAGATGTTGCACGACGACCAGCGCACCTGCGCGCCGAGCTCGACCAGGGTCTCGATCAGCACCGCGGTCTGGATGGTCATGTGCAGGCAGCCGGCGATCTTGGCGCCCTGCAGCGGCTTGCTCGCGCGGTACTTCGCGCGCAGGGCCATGAGCCCCGGCATTTCCTTCTCGGCAAGGGCGATCTCCTTGCGGCCCCAGTCGGCCAACGCGATGTCGGCGACCTTGTAGTCCTTCGTGTTCGTGTTCGTGCTCGTGTCCATGTTCGATTCCCGTGCCTTGGGTTGCGGTGGACGGGGACCGCCGTTGTCGCCTGGTTCGATCCCGTCAGGCCGGCGCGCCTTGACGGTAGTGCGGCACCCAGCCGCCGCGATCCTTGAAGAGCCGCACGCACCGGATGTGCTTGCGCTCGGTCAGCATGAAGCGATGATGCAGGTTGGCCGGGACCACCAGCAGATCGCCGGCCTCCACGGTCACGCGAAGCCAGCGGTCGTCGGCCGAGCGGATGTCGAAGATGCCCTCGCCCTCGAGCACATACCGCACTTCGTCGTCGGTGTGCAGGTGCTCGTCGGCGAACTTGCGGCAGATCGCGTCGAGATCGACGGTCTCGGGCCGCAGCTCCACGATGTCCTGCTCGACGTAGCCGCGCGCAGCCGCGAGCCGATCGAGCCCGGGCTGCAGCGCCTCGGGCGCGGCCGGCAGGCGCTCGTGCACCACGCCCACGCCCGCGAGGGCCTGCAGCGGTGCGGTCGCATCGGGATGGGGCTCGAGCCACGTGACGTTCATGCGGATGCTCCGGCGACGCTGGGCGTCGGCTGCAGGCGGTGGCTCTCGACCGCGGCGCGGCAGAGCCAGTCGAGGCACTCCGCCTGGGTCTTGGCCTCGATCCAGTCGCGACCCCACACGTACACGCCGTGGCCGGCGACCAACACCGCGTCGACGTCGGGGTGCTCGCGCAGCGCCGCGGTCAACGAGTCGGTCAGCTCCGACTCGCGGCGCGTGTTGGGCACGACCGGGATCGCGACCTCGTCGAAGCTGCTCTTGCCGCGCAGGCCCTTGAGCATCTCGTAGCCGCGCAGCCGCAGCACGGTGTGCGGCGGCGGCGTGGCGCTACCGCCGGTGACGAGCTGCGCCGCGAGCACCGGCCACAGCGAGTGACTGTGCAGCACCGCGCCCGCGCCGCGCTCGCGATACGCCGCGTAGAACAGCGGCGCACACTCCGACAGACGCAGCGAGGCATCGGCCGGCGGTCGCACGACCGCGGCGCGATCGAGCACGCGCGCGTCGAGCACGAACACGTCCTGCGGCGCGATGCGTTCCTTCTGCACGCCCGAGGGCGCCATGTAGATCGCATCGCCCTCGCGGATCGAGATGCCGCCGCCGGTGCCCGAGACCCAGCCCAGGCCATAGAACTGCCGGCACAGCGCGCAGATCAGCTCGGCGATGTCGACGTCGGCGGCCACGGCGAAGGCCGCAAGCGTGAACGCCTCGGCGCCGGCAGTCTAGCAGCAGCCCGCCGAAGCGCCCCAGCACCGAGAAGGGACAGCTTGGTGCCGTCCGGCGCACGGACACGCCTCGGCGCGGCGGGCACCGGTGCAGTCCGTCCGTGCGGAAGCTCCCGGCCTCACGAGGCTCCGGCGGTGCAACACTGCGACCCTGGTCCGCGTGAACGCATCCGCGCCGTCCGCTGCCACCACGCACCGCGCACTGGGTCTGGCGTGCGCGTTCGGCAGTGCGGCGACGTTCTCGGCCAAGGCGATCTTCGTCAAGCTCGCGTACGCGAACTCGACCGTCGACGCGGTCACGCTGCTGACGCTGCGCATGGCCTACGCCGCGCCGTTTTACGTCGCGCTGCTGCTGTGGTCCAGCCGCGGACGCGCGCGGCTCGACCGAGCCGCGGCCGCGCGCGTGTGCGGGCTGGGCCTGCTGGGCTACTACCTCGCGAGCCTGCTCGACTTCCTCGGCCTGGTCTACATCAGCGCCGCGCTCGAGCGCCTGGTGCTGTTCCTGTACCCGACCATCGTGGTGTTGCTGTCGGCCGCGCTGGCGCGGCGTCGCATCACCGCGACCGAGCTGGGCGCGTTGGCGCTGTCGTACGCCGGCATCGCGGCGGTGATGAGCCACGATCTGCGCTGGAGCGGCGACGCCGGCGGCAGCACCTGGCTCGGCGTGGCGCTGGTGTTCGCCAGCGCGGTCGCCTATGCGATCTACTTGCTCGGCGCGGCGCCGCTCATCGCGACGCTGGGCTCGATCCGATTCACCGCCGCCGCGATGCTGGTCTCGGCCTCCGCGGCCGCGCTGCAGTTCGTGGCCACGCGCCCGAGCTCTGCGCTGGCGCAGCCGGCCGTCGTGCACGGCCTCGCGCTGGCCATGGCCGTGATCTCGACGGTCGTGCCCACGCTGCTGCTGGGCGCCGCGATAAAGAGGATCGGCTCGGGCCACACCGCGCTGGTGGCCTCGATCGGACCGATCGCGACCATCGCCCTGGGCTGGGCCGTGCTGGGCGAGCCGATCTCGGCGCTCGAGCTGTGTGGCGCGGCGCTGGTGCTCGCGGGCGTGATCCTGGTCAGCCGTCCGCAGCCGTCGGCGTGAAGCGGGCGCAGCGACGCACCGGCAGCGGCGGGTACTTGGGCCACTGCGGATCGCGATCGTGCTCGCGGCAGCGCCAGAACACCGAGCCCTTGGCGCTGGCGATGCGCTGCGCGTGCGCACACGTGGCGCACAGGCCGGGATCGACGCTCATGCCGGGCCGCGATCGCCCTCGGGCGGCAGCACCAGCTGTTCGGCCTGCGCGAGCATGCCCAGGCCGATGGCCAGGCGCGCGGCCAGCATCGCGCGACCGCTGGTGAGGCCGCGTCGCAGCTGCCACGCGCCGAGCATGAGCCCCACGCCCCACAGGATCGCGCTCACGAACGCGGGCATGAAGCGACCGGCCGCGAAGCCCAGCAGGCCGAAGCCGATCCAGATCTGCAGCGTGACCTTGCCGGCCTCGAACACCGGCTTGCTGCCCTCGGTGGCCTTCTTGTGCACGCGCAGCGCGAAGCGACCGTCGACCACCTCGAGCGCGACCAGCTCGGGCGCGATGCCGAGGTAGCGCAGCACCGGTCGCAGCGAGCGCGACAGCTCCAGCCGATCGAGCACGGTGCGGCCGCGCGCGACGATCGCACCGTCGAGCGGATCGTCGATGGTCATGCCGGCCGAGAAGCCCTTGGTGTAGAGGTCGGCCGCGACCTCGTCGACCGCGAGCCCGGCCTCGCCTGCGGCCTGCACCTGCAGGCGGTGCTCGTCGCCGCGCCACGGCACCGTCGCGGCCGCGTCCTCGCGCACCGCGGGCAGCTCGCGCTCGTCGGTCACGGTTGACCCTCGCCGACGCGCGCGCGCACGGCCGCCGCGACGGTGCCCGAGACGTAGCGCTCGAAGTCGCCGCCATGGCCCGCGATCTCGCGCACCAGCGAGCTCGACACGTACATGTGCGAAGCCGGCGGGATGAGGAACACGGTCTCGATCTCGGGCGCGAGATCGCGGTTGGCCAGACCCATCTGGAACTCGGGCTCGAAGTCACCGGTCGCCCGCAGGCCCCGCACGATCACGCGCGCGCCACGGCTGCGGCAGAAGTCGATGACCAGGCCCGAGAAGCTGTCGACGCGCGCGCCGGGCACGTGGGCGGTGCTGCTCTCGGCGAGGCTGCGACGCTGATCGATGGGGAAGAAGCCGGACTTGGTCGGGTGGCGACCGATCGCGACGATCACGACGTCGAACAGCCGCGCGGCCCGCTCGACGATGTCGACGTGGCCCAGCGTGATGGGATCGAACGAGCCGGGGTAGACCGCGATGCGGGGCGAGTCGGACACCGCGGGCAGTATAGCGCGGCGCGGTGGTTCACGACCGGGGGCGCCACGGCGCGGCGGCGATGGCCGCGGCGCGCCGGCTGCGGCTCGCGAGCACCTGCTCGTGCAGCGACCACTGCCCCGCGGCGCGCACGAGGTTGTGCTCGCCGCGCGCGACGAAGGCGGTCGCGTCCCAGCCGAAGTAGCGCTCGCGCAGCGCGTCGGCGGCGAAGCGGGCCGCGAGCTCGAGCGTGATCCACTCCACGCCGTGGACCAGCGCGTCGCACTCGGCCGGGCTCGGAGCCGTGCGCGCGCCGGCGTAGCCCTGCAGCGAGGCCTCGAACACGTCGAGATCGAACGCGGCCTCGCGCCGGTCCTCGCCCGAGCGGTTACACCACGAGCGCCACATGTCGCCGAGCTCGAGGTGCAGCGCCATCGGCCCGACGGTGTCGAGATCGACCAGGCACGTCGCCCGCGTGGCGCCCTCGCCGCTGGCGGCCTCGAACAACACGTTGCTGAACTTGGGATCGCCGTGCACGACCGGCTCGGGCAGGCCCGACAGCGGCGGCAGTGCGGCGGCGCCGATCTCGATCGCCGCGGCCAGGCGCGCGACCGCGTCGTAGAGTCGATGATCGCGGTGCTCGGCCTGCGCGTCGCGCAGCGCCTGCAGGTGCGCCGCGGTGTCGTGGACCCCCGTGCGCATGCCGACGAAGCGATGCGGCAGCTCGGCCAACGCGACGTGGAAGCGCGCCAGCAGGCCCGCGGCTGCGATCGCCTGCGCGGGCGACTGGATGCGCGCGAACGAGACCCCGGGCATGCGCGTCATCAGTCGCCACAGCCGGCCGTCGTCGTCGACGTGCCAGCGCGCGCCGGCGCGGGTCGGGATCAGCACCGGCGTGGCCACGCCGCGCTGCTGCAGCCGCTCGGTCACGGCCGCGATGTTGTCGTGGACCTCCGGCGCGAACACGGGGTGGACCCGCTGCAGCACGAAGCCGGCGGTGCCGTCGTCGGGCACCACCGCGAAGGTGTCGTTGATGAGCCCGCCCGACATCGGCTGCAGCGACGCGGCGCCCACCGGCCACGCGCGCAGCACCGCGGCCGCGCGCTCGAGCTCGACCGCGCCCACCGGCGCCTCAGTCTCGCTTCTCGCCCGCCGCGGCCGCGTGCGTGCGCTCCTGCACCCACCGCGCGATCGCCCGCAGCGGCTCCGCGCCGGCGCCGAGGTCGGCGACCAGATCGAGGCAGCTCGCGACCAGCACGTCCACGCGCGCGGTCGCCTGATCGCGCAGCGCGACCTGGTCGTCGTCGAGGATGTCGTCGGCGTGCTGGAACGCGATGCCGAACTGCAGGCCCCAGCGCTCGAGCCGGGCGACGAGCTCGTCGTCGGCACCGGCGAGCAGCGCACCCATCGCGCCGCTGGCGGCATACAGCGCGCCGGTCTTCTTGGCGTGCACCGCCTCGAGCGCCTCGAGCTGGCGCAGGTCCTGGCCGGCCTCGAGATCCATCGCCTGTCCGCCGACCATGCCGTCGACGCCGGCGTGCTGGGCCATGCGCACCACCGCCTCGACCACGCGACCGCCGTGGCCGTGACCGCGCGCGAGCGTCTCGAACGCGAGCGTGAGCAGGCCGTCGCCGCACAGGATCGCCTTGTCGTGGCCGAACGCGACGTGCACGGTGGGCTTGCCGCGGCGCACGGTGTCGTTGTCCATCGCCGGCAGATCGTCGTGGACCAGCGAGTAGGCGTGGATCATCTCGATGGCGCACGCGGCCGGCAGCGCGCGCTCGCAGTCACCACCGGCGGCCTCGCACGCCGCCACGGTCAGCAGCGGGCGCATGCGCTTGCCGCCGAGCATCACCGCGTAGTGCATCGACTCGCGCAGGCGACCGGGATCGGCACGACCGCCGGTGGCGAGGGTGCGCTCGAGCGCAGCATCGACGCGATCGCGCCGGTCACGGGTCCAGGCTTCCAGATCGAAGGGCTTGCTCATGATCATTCCTCGTCGTCACCGCGGGCCGCCAGCGGCGCGGTCTCGTCGCGGTCGGCCAGCAACATCTCCACGCGCTGCTCGACGCGATCGAGCAGCACGTTGCCGCGCCGCGCGAGCCCGACCCCGAGCTCGAAGCGTTCGAGCGCTTGCTCGAGCGGCAGTTCGCCGCCCTCGAGCTCCCGCACCACGCCCTCGAGTTGATCGAGGATCGCATCGATGCCGGGCTCGTCCGTCGCAGCGGCGTTGCCGTCGTCACCGCGCGCGGATGCGGGTGCAGCAGGTGTCGCGCGCCGCTCGGGTGTGCGGGCCATCCGGGCGCGGAGCATAGCCGTTCCCCCCGGTGCGACGAGATCGCGAGCGCCATCATCGGCGTGCGGAGGCTCGCTGACCGGCGGCGGCGGCCGCGGCCCGGAACCCGCCGCGCGGTGCGGCGACCGAGGGTCCGTGGTAGCGTTCCGGGGATGCTCGAGGCCGACGACAGCCCCGCCACGAACGTGGACGGCCTCATGGGGCAGTTTCACGCATACCTCACGAAGAAGGGGCTCAAGTCCACGCGGCAACGCGACGTGATCGCGCTGAAGTTCTTCTCCGCCGGCGGTCACGTGAGCATCGAAGATCTGCTGGCGCTGGCGCGCGCGGAGTACCCGCGCGTGGGCTACGCGACGGTCTACCGCACGCTCAAGCTCCTGACCGAGTGCGGCCTCGCGGCCGAGCGCCGCTTCGGCGAGGGCCACACGATGTACGAGACCGCGGGCGACAGCGCCCACCACGATCACCTCATCTGCGTGGAGTGCGGCTTCGTGCTCGAGTTCCACAGCGAGGAGATCGAGCGCGAGCAGGAGCGCGTCGCGCGGAGCTTCGGCTTCAACGTGATCCGACACCGCCACGAGCTGTACGGCCTGTGCCCGCGCGCGCGCGGCATCAAGGGCGGCTCGTGTCCGCGGCTCGAAGGTGGCGGCGACGCCGACGGCGGCAGGGGCTCGCGACAATGATCCCGCCCTGGATGCAGGAGCCGCTCGCGTACGCCACCGTCGCGTTGGCGCTGGGCTACCTCGCGTGGCGGCGTTTCTTCGCGCCTCGGCGGGCGCGCTGCAGCAACTGTGCACCCGCACCCGCACCCGCGCCCGCGCGGCGACGCGGGCTCCCGATCGTGCCGTGAGCCGCCGCCACTCGCTGCGGGTCGAGCTCGCCGCCGCGCTCGCGCTGGTGCTCATGATGGCGGTGGTCTCGCTCGCGCTCGCGGGCGAGTGGCTCGCGCGCCGGCGCCACGAGGCCAACGAAGATCAACGGCTGCGCGATCACACCCGCGGGCTCGCGCTGCTGCTCGCGCCGCGCGTCGCCGGTGGCACGCCGGCAGCGGCCGAGCGCGCCGAGGTCGAGCAGGCGCTGCGCCCCAGCATCGGCAGCCTCGGCATCGTCGCGATCGAGCTGCATCGCATCGCCGACGCCGGCTCGCAGCAGGTGCTCAGCCTGGGGCTCGCGCCCGACGGCCTGCCAGCGGTGGCCGTGGGCGACACCGTCGAGGACGCGCTGGCGGCAGTCGGCGAGTGGAGCGTGGTCGATCGACCGCTGCGCAGCTTCGGCGCCCGCGCGCCGCAATCCAAGCTGGTGCTGCGCGTGGTCGGACGCCGCGCGCCGTGGACCACCAGCGCGAACTGGGGCGAGATCGCCGTGCTCGCGCTGGGCGTGGGCGTGATCTCGTTCGTGCTCGGCGTGGGCCTGCTCGAGCTGCAGGTGCTGCGACCGCTGGCGCAGCTGCAGCGCGGCGTGCGAGCCGTCGCCGGCGGCGATCTCGACGTGCGCGTCGCCACCGATGGCCCGGCCGAGCTGCGCGACTTCGCGGCCGCGCTCGACGACATGACCGCGCGACTGGCCGCGCGTCAGCGCGAGCTCGCCGAGCAGCGCGACCGGCTGGTGCGCGCCGAGCAGCTGGCCTCGATCGGACGCATCGCCGCTGGCACGGCGCACGAGGTCGGCAATCCGCTCGCGACCATCTTGGGCTACGTCGAGCTGCTGCTCGACCCGCGGCAACAGCCGCCGCTCGACGACGAGGCCCGCAGCATGCTCGAGCGCGTGCGCGAGCAGCTGCTGCGCATCCGCAACCTGGTCGCGCAGCTGCTCGACTACAGCCGCGCGACCCGGGTCGACGCCGGCGCGGTGCCGCTGCGTCCGCTGTGCGAGCGGCTGGTCGCGCTGCTGCAGCACGATCCGCGCTGCGCCGGCGTGACGCTGGCGGTCGCGGGACAGGCCTCGGCCTGCGCGCTCGCGGATGCGTCGAAGCTGGAGCAGGTGCTGGTGAACCTGGTCGTCAACGGCGCCCGCGCGGCGCGCGAGGCCGCGCCGCAGGGACGGGTCGAGCTGCGCGTCGCCGCGGCCGAACGCGACGTCACGATCGAGGTCCAAGACACCGGCCGTGGCATCGCGCCCCAGATCCGCGAGCGCTTGTTCGAGCCCTTCGTGACCACTGCCAAGGCCGGCGAGGGCACCGGTCTGGGCCTGGCGACCAGCGCGGGCTTGATCGAAGCCATGGAGGGAAGTCTGGTGTGCCTGGAAGCTGGCGCACGTCCGCCGCTGCGCGAAGGCGACTCGCCAGGCGCGGTGTTTCGTGTGACGCTCCGGGCCGCCGAGCCCGCGTCGAATCCCGATGGCGGCGCGGCAGTCCAAGCCACGCATTCGGCCCCACCGGGGCCCTGATCCGGAGCGTACGATGCGTCGTCCCTACTCGCTACTGTCCTCGGCCCTGGTCCTCGTCGCCCTCGTCACCAGCGGCTGCGCCTCCGCCTACTCCTCGCTGTACAAGGAGACCAACCACTCGCTGCACCCCGCGGCCGTCGCCGCGAAGGACGTGAAGGTCGTCAAGGAGCGCGACGATCTCAAGCGCGCGTGGACCGAGCTCGGTGTGTACCGCGGCCACGCGCCCACGGTCGCCGAGGCGATGGAGACCGCCAAGCAGCAGTGCGGCAGCCACGGCGCCAACCTCTACGTGCTCAACACCGCGCCGTTCCAGAGCGAAAACCACTGGAAGGTCGACGGCGTGTGCGGCCGCTTCGACGACGCCAAGAAGAGCAAGTAACCCGCCGCGGATGCGGCGACCCGGCGCCCGATCAGCGCGCGGCCTTGGCCTCGCCGGTCGGGCGTTCGTGTCTCGTCTCGGCGACGTGGGCCTCGAACTCGTCGGCCCGACGCGCCTGCTCCAACAACAGGTACGACAGCGGCGTGCCCTCGCCGGGCTGGGTCTCGTGCGCGAGGAACTCGAACTCGCCGTGGCACCACCCGAGCATCTCGAACACGCGATCGTGGGGATGCACGTGGCGGCCCAGGCCCTCGACCGAGGCCAGCGCGCCTTGGTGGACCGCGAGCGTCGTCAGCTCGCCGGAGCAGCGCACGTGCAGTGAGCCGCTGCGGCGCTCCGACTCGAGGAACGACAACACGCTGCCCAGGCGCACGTGCTCGAGCTCGCCGCGCAGGCCGTGGCTGCCGTGGCCCGCGGGCAGCTGCCGCCGCCGCGCGACCGCGCCCTGGGCCCGCGCGAGGATCTCGTCGGCCGGCATCGCCTTGGGCAGGTAGTCGTCGACACCCAGACGGTAGCCGCGCAGGCGCGTGGCATCGTCGGCGAGCCGCGTCAGGAACACCACCGCGACGTGCACGAACGCCGGCCGCTGTCGCACGGCCCGCAGCAGCCCCCAGCCGTCCATGTGCGGCATCTCGACGTCGGTGAGGATCAGATCGGGCATGCGCTTGAGCGCCGACGACAGCGCGACCAGGCCGTTCTCCGCCACCCGCACGCGCGCACCACGGCCGCGCAACGCATCACCGAGCTCGAGCCGCTGACTCACCGAGTCGTCGACCAACAGCACGCTCAGACCTTCGGCCTGCTCGAGCGATGGCGAGGCCGCGCGCACGGCATCGTGATCGGACAGCTCGTCGGTGCCCAGCAGCGCCGCCACGCAGCCGCGCATGCGCGCCTCGTCGGAGGCCGACAGCGGCGCGAGCCGAACCCACTGCCCCGCGTCCGCGCCGCCGCCCCGCGGCGAGGTCGTTGCAACGCCGGTGAGGTAGAGAACGGACTCGTCGGGCAGATGGACGCGCAGTCGCACCGGCGAGCCGGTGGCGAAGCGATCCGCGACCGGCAACAGCACCAGACCGTGGCGCAACCGGTCGGTGTACTCGACCAGGAAGTCGTCCCGGGACTCGAAGCGCAGCGCGTACGTATGGATCGAGGTTCCCACCGCAAGTGCACAACAGGCCGATGCCGATTCCCGTGGTCGTGACCGCCGGACCGGTGACGGTCGCGACCGTTCGGCCGTGCGCGCAGCCGGCCGAGTCCACCACTTTACGGGGTTTTCGCGGCGGATCCAACCGGGGGTGCTCGCGGCGAGCGCGACAGCTCGGCGGACTCGGACGGCAGGGCCGCCGGGGGCGCGCTTTGGGGGGTGCGCCGCGGGCCGGTCGCGCGCGCGTGGCGTTGCCGCAGCTTCGGCGCATCGGCTATTCTGCGCTTCGACTTCTTCGCCGCGACTGCACCGTGTGGTCGTGTCTTCGCCTACGCCGACGACGTGCGAGCTAGCCTGACATCGACGCTGCAAGCGGTGGGCTCGGCCCTGCTCTGGGTGTTGCTCGCGATGGGCTCGCTCGCGGCGACCATGGTCGCGTTCTGGGTCGTGCTCGCGCTGGCCAAGAGCGCGCTGTCGCACGACGCGGCGGTGCTGGCCGGCGGCGCGTGGCTGTGGATCCTCGCGCTGCTCGCCACCGTCGGCATCCCGCTGGTGCTGGCGCTGTGGAAGCACGAGGGCGACGCGCGTCGGTTGTCGCGCACGATGGTGTGGCTGCCGCTGTGCACCAACGGTGCGGGGCTGCTGCTGGGCACGCAGGTGATCCCGGACGTGATCGGAACCGCGCTGCGCGGTCACGGCGCGTGGGTCGCGGCGGATCGGCTCGGCGACTCGCACGCGGCGACGCGCGTGATGTCGGCGCTGGGTCACGACGCCGCCGATCGACTCGATCCCGCGGGTGCCCACGGCACCTGGCCCGGCCCCGGCGACGAGACGCTCGAGCAGTGGACCGCCGAGGCCGACGGCCACGTCGATCGCGACAAGGCCATCACCGTGCCGTTCACCGCCGAGGGCACGGCGATCCTGCTCGACGTCACCTTCGACATGCCCGCCGGCAGCAGCGGCGCCGGCAAGCTCACGCTGCCGTACCTGTTCGACACCGGCGCGTCGTTCACGACCATCAGCACCGCGACCGCGGCCAAGCTCGGGCTCGTCGTGCCCGAGGACGCGCCGGTGCTGACGTTCAACACCGCCAGCGGACCGCGCGAGAGCCGGATGATCCACCTGCCGTCGCTGTGGCTCGGCGACGTGCAGATCCAAGGCCTGCTGGTGTCGGTGTGCGACGGCTGCGTCAACGATCGCCACCAGGGCCTGCTGGGCCACAACGTGATGCGCGAGTTCTTCGCGCAGATCGATTTCAAGAACCAGCGCATGGTGCTGCTGCCGCGCATCGCCCAGACCAAGCGCAACCGCTGGTACGACATCGAGCCGATGGTCGAGCTCAAGGTCGAGGGCACCGCCGAGGTCTGGCTCGGCCGTGTGCGCTGGGTCGTGCGCGTGCACAACCGCGGTCACGTGCCGATCCGCGACGTGGTGCCGGTGGTGAAGTTCGCCGACGGCCCGGTGCTGCGCGGCAAGCCCATCGACGAGATCGCGCCGGGTGCCTCGGGTCGATCGCTCGTCGAGGGCCGCGCGTCGCTCGACGGCAGCAGCGACTCGCGCGGCCGCTACACGCTCGGCCTGGCCGAGGCCTTCTGGTGATCGGCGCGCGGGGATCGATCGCGCCCGCGGGCGACGATCCGTTCGAGATCTTCAGCGGCGTGGGCCCGCAGCTGGGCCTGCTGCTGGTGCTGGGCGCGGTCGCGATCGCGGTGGTGTGGATCTCGCGACGCCGCGCGGCCAGCAGCGGTCGCTCCTCGGGCCGCGGCCGCGGCCGTCCCGACTGGGCCGATCCGGCGTGGCGCGCGATGGTCAAGCACCTGCAGGAGCTGCCGCCGGTGCCGCTGGCGAAGGCCGGCGACGAGGTCGTGCGCGTGGTCGCGACGCTGACCTCGGCGCCCGCACATCTGGGCGGACCGCCGGAGCGCGCATGCGTGTGGAGCAACCTGCACGGCCAGGGCGCGGACAGTGCGATCGCGGTCGAGCTGGTGTTCGTCGCCGACGCCTCGGGTCACGCCGCGGTCGAGGGCCTCGAGCACGCGCGGGTCATCGCGCCGATGGAATCGGCGCCGGGCAAGCACGCGCACGAACCCCAGCGCCGGCGCGTGGCGCTGTACCTGGGAGACGAGGTCGAGATCGTCGCGCGCTTCGTGCCCGATCCGCCGCGCGCCGGTGGCGTCGCCACCGAGTTGGTGTACGGTACGCTCGGCAGCCGCGGACCGCTCGAGATCCGCGTGCTGCAACGGCCTGCGCCGCCCGAGGCGCCGGCACCACCCGCGGACGCGACGGCGCCGGTCGCCGCGGACGCGCCCGACGGAGACATCGCGTCATGATTCGTGCCCGCACGCCGCTGGTCCTCGCGCTCGCGCTTCTCGGTTGCCACCCCAAGGGCGGCAAGACCGAGACCCCCGACGACGGCAAGAAGGACGACGGCCCGCCCAAGGTCGTGATCGACGACAGCGTGAAGCAGGAGCCCGATCCGCCGCAGCTGGCGGAGGCGCAGTCGAAGTACCTCGCCGGTGAGTACGAGGGCGTGGTCTCGCTGCTGCAGCCGCTCTACGACGATCTCAAGACCCGCAACCAGTACCGCGCGAGCGCACTCGCGGCGACGTGGCTGACGCTCGCGCACGCCGAGCAGGTGTTCGAGAACGGCAAGGAGCCCTCGGAGTGGGCCGCGGCGATGGCCGAGGCCACCGCGGACACCGACGTCGCCGCCGCGGCCAAGCTCGCGCGCGGTGCCTACCTCATCGGCGATCAGGAGTTCGCGACCGCGGCCGCGACGCTCGACGAGGCGGCCAAGGCCGCCAAGACCCCCAGCCTCGCCGCGCTCGCCCACGTGCTGCGTGCCGAGGCGCTGATCAACGGCGCGTTCGCGGGCGGTGAGGACGAGTCGCTGCAGCACCCCGAGATGCTCGACCAGGCCAAGGCCGCCTATGACGCTGCCGCGGCGCTGACCAAGGGCGACGACACGCTGTCGCTGCTGCTGGCGCGCGTGCACGAGGGCTACGCCGCGCTGGCCAACTACCGCAAGCAGCGCGACGAGGTCTGCAACCAGGCCACCGTCGCGATCCAGCTGTATGCCGCCAAGGGCGCGACGCGGCTGGTGCAGGTGCCCGCGGAGCTGGCCAGCGACAACAAGTGCCCGCTGCCGCCCGAGGCGACCGCGTCCGCCGGCGCGGGCTGACGCGCGCGCGGGCCCGGGCGCAGCGGCAGCTTGCCGGCGCGCGGGCTTTCGGGGACAACCCCCGGGCCATGGACGAGCTCAACCACTGGGCCGATGTTGCCGCCGCGCGCACGCTGCAGGCCCATCCGGAGCAGCGACCGATCACCGTCGCCGCCGGCATCACGCCCTCGGGCGTCGTGCACATCGGCAACTTCCGCGAGGTGATGACCGTCGACCTGGTCGCGCGCGCGCTGCGGGACCGCGGCGTCGACGTCCGCTTCCTCTACTCGTGGGACGACTTCGACGTGTTCCGCAAGGTCCCCGCCGATGCGCCCGATCGCGAGCGACTCGAGCGCGAGCTGGGCCGCAGCATCGCGGAGGTCCCCGATCCGTGGGGCGAGCACGACAGCTACGCGTCGCACCACATCGCCGCGTTCGAGGCCAGCCTCGCGCCGCTGGGCATCCGCCCCGAGTTCATCCGCCAGTCGCGGGCCTATCGCGCCGGCCGCTACGCCGAGGGCATCCGCGCGGCGTTGACCCACGCCGCGACCATCCGCCAGATCCTCAACGCCGCGCGCGAGCGCAACGGCGCGCGCTCGCTGCTTCCGGACACCTGGCTGCCGCTCGCGGGCTTCTGCAGCGGCTGCGGCCACGACGATCTCGCGTTCGGCTGGGACGGCCAGTGGAGCGTGCACACCCACTGCAACCGCTGCGGCCACGAGGCCGACGTCGACCTGCGTCAGGGCGGCGGGCTCAAGCTGCCGTGGCGCGTGGACTGGCCGATGCGCTGGGGCTTCGAGCGCGTGTGCTTCGAGCCCGGCGGCAAGGACCACAGCAGCGCCGGCGGCAGCTACGACACCGCCAAGGACATCGTGCGCGAGGTCTACGGCTGGGTCGCGCCGCAGTACGTCGGCTACGACTTCGTCACGCTCAAGGGCACCGCGGGCAAGATCTCCAGCAGCAAGGGTGGCGTCGTCACCGTCGCCGACTGCCTCGAGGTCTACGAGCCCGAGGTGCTGCGGTGGATGTTCGCCAGCTACCGGCCCAACACCGAGTTCCAGATCTCGTTCGACCTCGACGCGATCAAGCTCTACGAGGACTACGATCGCGCGGTGCGGCTGGCGTACGAGGCCGACGACGGCAGCGCCAAGGACAAGAAGCGCCAGGCCGCGCGGCGCACCATGCAGCTGGCCTCGGTCGAACACCGCCCGATCACGCCCGGCTCGACCCCGCCGACGGTGGTGCCGTTTCGCCACCTGGGCGTGGTCGTGCAGATCTTCGACGGCGACCTCGATCGCACGGTGGCGCAGCTGCAGCAGTCCGGGGCCATCGACGCGACACCGACGACCGTGGCGGCGGCGCGACGTCGGGCGCAGTGCGCGTGGAATTGGGTCCGCGACTACGCCCCCGACGACTTCCGCTATCGCATCCGCGAGCAGCCCGCGGACTCGCCGGTGCCGAGCGAGGCGGTGCCGCTGCTGTCGCGGCTGGTGCAGCTGTTGCGCGACGAGGCCCCGGCCACGCTCGAGCAGGCGTTGACCGACCAGTTCAAGCGCTGGTCGGCCGAGGGTATCGACCTCAAGCAGCTCTACCCCGTGGTCTACGATCGCCTGCTGGGCCGCGAGCAGGGCCCGAAGCTGACCTCGCTGATCGCGACCATGGGTGCGGCGCGGGCGCTGCCGTTGCTCGAAGCGTCGCTGCCCAGGTAGCATCGGGCCCGCGATGCGTGGCCTCCGACGGCGTGCGTGGCTGAGCGCGACGGCGTGGCTGCTCGCGTCGGATCTCGCCAGCGCCGCGCCGGCGCCCGACGACGCGATGCCGCCGCGCGAGTCCGAGGCGCCGCGCAGCAGCACGCCGCCGGTCGAGGACGCGATGCCGCCGCGCGAGTCGGCGGCGTACCGCAGCGCCGCGCCGCCGCGCGAGCGCGCGATGCCGCCGCGCGAGTCGAAGGGCTACCGCAGCGCCGCGGTCGCGCGCGAGTCACCGATGCCGCCGGGTGCAACGCCGTCGCGGCGGGATCGACGTCGACGCGCGCGACGGCCCCTGCCCGCGTGGTTGACCACCGTCGCGCCCACGGATCAGAGCGTCGAGCTCGCCGCGCTGATCGGCGCGTGGCTGCCGGCCTACGCCCACGAGCTGTACGACGGACGTGCGGGCTGGCGTCCGCTCGCGCGCGGCTTCGCCGAGCTCGGCGCGCGCGTGGCCTACTTCCCGGTGCGGTGGATGGGCTTCGAGTTCGACGGCGTCGGCATGCCCGGCCAGTCGCGCGACCATCGACGCGTGACGCTGGGCAGCTTCCGCGGCGGGCTGGTGCTGCGGCTGCCGTGGCGCATCGCACCGCTGCTCAGCGGCGGCGTCGGTGCGCTCGGGGCTTCGTCCGCGAGCGACGTGGTCGGCGACGATGTCGATGCCGCGTTCCACGTCGGCGTCGGCCTGCAGGTGTTCGTCACGCGCGTGCTGCACGTGCGCGTCGACGGCCGCGACGTGCTCTCGCATCGCCGCGGCGTGGGCGGCGGGCCGGCGCACCACGGCGAGGTGCTGGCGTCGATCGGCCTGCGCTTCGGCCCGCGCGCCGCGGCAGCGCCCGCGCCGGGCGTGACCACGTTGCCCGACGGCGATCTCGATCGCGTGCCCGATGCGCTCGACCGCTGCCCGCGCGAGGCCGGCGTGCCGCCCTACGGCTGCCCGCCGCGCGATCGCGACGGCGATGGCATCGACGACACGCGTGACCGCTGCGCCGACATCCCCGGCACCGACGCCCAGGGCTGCCCGGCCCCGGTCGACGACGACGGCGACGGCGTCGCCGATCCGCTCGACCGTTGCCCGCTGCAGATCGGCGTCGCGCCCGACGGCTGCCCCGTCGCGGCCGAGACCACGCCGCCCGAGCCGCCCGAGGGCGACGGCGACGGCGACGGCATCGCGCGTCGCGACGACCGCTGCCCGACGCAACGCGAGAGCCGCAACGGCTACGACGACGCCGACGGTTGCCCCGACGAGATGCCGGCCGAGGTCGCCGAGCTCGAGGGCGTGCTGACCGGCATCTCGTTCAAGGGTCAGACCGCGGAGCTGACCGCGGAGTCGCGCGCGACGTTGACCCGCGTCGCGGACGTGCTGCAGCGCAACCCCGGCGTGCGCTGCGAGATCGTCGGCCACACCGACGATCGCGGCAGTGCGAGTGCGAACCGACGGCTGTCGTCCGCGCGGGCCGAGCGCGTCGTCACGGCGCTGGTCGAGCGCGGAGTCCCGGCGGAGCGGCTGCAGTCACGCGGCGCGGGACCCGACGAGCCGCTCGCGAGCAACGCCAGCGCGCAGGGCCGCGCGACCAACCGCCGGGTCGAGCTCGCGATCCTGCACGAGTGATCCGACGCGCGGGTCAGCGACGCCGCGATCGCCGACGCCAGGCCACGACCGCGGCCAGCAGCCACGGCCAGCGCACACCGCCGCGATCGACGTCGCAGCCGCAGCCCTGGTAGCCGGTGTCGTCCTGACCGGCGCCGCTTCCCGCCTCGCCGCTGCTGCCGGCGCTGCCGCTGCTGCCACCGTCCGCGCCGCCGCCCCCGGGCCAGCCG
The DNA here is from genome assembly GCA_019694555.1 of Nannocystaceae bacterium. Taxonomy (GTDB): domain Bacteria; phylum Myxococcota_A; class Polyangia; order Nannocystales; family Nannocystaceae; genus Xiheibacterium. The sequence goes on along the minus strand of JAIBBS010000100.1, from coordinate 6,380 downwards.
TGCTGCAAGTTCCAGTCGGCGAGCACCGCCTCGAGCACCGCGGTGTTGTCGGTGAGCACGATCGGCGCGCCTTGGTTGGGCACGGTCTCGATCACGTGCGACGACGCCATCATGCCGGGCACACCGCCGGGCTCGTCGGGGAAGTCGGGCCAGGTCGTGCCCGCGGGCAGATAGATCTCGCGACCGTCGGGCAGCGTGAACACCTGATCGCCGTTGCACAGCAGCCGCAGCGTGCCGTTGAGCAGGTTGGGCACCTCGGGCAGGCCGTCGTTCTCGTGGAACTGCGGGTCCTCGGTCATCTCGGTCGGCGAGATGGTCGTGAACATCCGCGTGAGGTACGGGTTTTGTTGCAGCAGCTCGATCGCGTGCTGGCCCGGCAGGATCACGCGCTCCTGCAGCTTCGCCGCGAAGTCGGCCCCGTCCCACGCGCTGGTGTCGACGTCGGCGTGGCTGGCTTGGTTGCCCCAGTACTCGGCCGCCGGGAGGTCGGCGGGCAGCGAGACGTACTCGCCGAGCAGGCCCTCGACCAGACCGTGCGTGAAGCTGCAGCCGTTGCCGAACTCGAAGTCGCAGTACAGCAGCCCCTGATCGAGCAGCAGCTGACCCACGTCGGTCGCGACGGCGTCGACGTAGTCGGCGGGCTGCCACGACGGGCTGTAGAGGCTGCCCTGCTGCACCACGTCGCTGGCGCCCGCGTACTCGGTCACGAACGCGCGACCGTCGGCGTTGTGCTCGTCGACCGCGAGCGTGACCACGTCGGTGTAGTTGCTCGGCGTGATCCAGTTCACCTTGAGCTGGTTCACCAGCACGTGGCGGTAGTTCATCGGCACCATGCGCGCCTGGCCGAGGAAGAACGAGCGCACCGCCATGTCGTCGACCGCCGCGATGCGGGTCAACCGCAACGGCACGCACGGCTCGGTGCCCCCGAAGCGCAGCACGATGGGATGGATCTCGTCGACCTCGGCGCCGCCGGTGAGCTTGACCGCGCCGAACAGGTGCCCCTCGTCGATGTACTCGGCCAGGATCGGCAGCGCCTCGTCGTCCTGCTGGTAGCCGTTCTCGGCCAGCCAGTCGAAGACCTCCTGGGCATCGCCGCCCTGCAGCACGGTGATCTCGAAGGCGCCGACGGTCTCGGTCAACAGGATCTGCGGCCCACCGCCGCCGCCGCCGTCCTCGCCTCCGCTCGCGCTCGCGCTCGCGCTGTCGCTCGCGGCGGTCGAGTTGGCGCCGTCGTCGGGCGGCGCGTTGGGATCGTCGAGCGAGCAGTCGTCGGCGGTGCTGCTGTAGCCGTAGGTCGGCACCGAGGCCGCCAGCAACGCGTCGAACAGCGGCTGCGAGCCGACCTCGAAGCTCGGCACTGATTGCAGCGGGATGACCCAGCCGAACTTCGCGGCCTCGCCGTCGTACTGGATCTGGATGTGCGCCTCGATGGTGTCGCCCTGCCAGACGAACAGGATGTTCTCGCCCGACTGATCCACCGGCATCGGCATCGGCCCGCCGTCGCAGAACAGCCCGCCGCACGCCTGCGCCGGCCGCGGCTGCAGTGCCACCATCGCCGCGATCGCAGCGGTCGCACCGACGATCCCCACGCGCAGCGCTCGCCCGCGGCGCCCCTCGGTTCCATCCAAGCCAGCCATGCCTCGCAGGATACCAGGCCGCGCCGGCGCCGGGGGCGAACCGCCGACGCCTGCGCGGCGCCGGCCACGGATGCAGTAGCCTTGCCCGCGATGAGCGAGCTCGCTTTCGTCGCGGTGGGAGTCGCCGTGCTCACCGTCTCCGACACACGCACCGCGGCCGACGACCGTTCCGGCGACACCGTCGCGCAGCGCCTGGTCGACGCCGGCCATCGCATCGCCGCGCGGCGGATCGTCCGCGACGATCGCGAGCACATCACGTCGACACTGCGCGAGTTCATCGACGACGCCGCCGTCGACGTGATCATCGCGACCGGCGGCACCGGCGTCACCGCGCGCGACGTCACGCCCGAGGCGCTCGCGCCCCTGGTCGACAAGCCCATCCCCGGCTTCGGCGAGCTGTTCCGCATGCTCAGCTACGAGCAGATCGGGACCTCGACGATCCAGAGCCGGGCCGAGGCCGCGCTGTGCGGTGGTACCTACGTGTTCCTGCTGCCGGGCTCGCCGCGTGCGGTCGAGCTGGCGATGGATCGCATCTTGTTGCCGCAGCTCGACATCCGCCACCGCCCGTGCAACTTCGTCGAGCTGTTGCCGCGCATCCGCGGCGAGGCGTCACGCCGAGGGGCCGGTCAGTAGCAGCCCGCGGGCGAGATCGAAGCAGTCGCCCGGCAGCGCCACGCGGAAGCCCAGCGCCTCGGCGCGGCTGCGGTGCTGCTCGAGGTCGTCCTCGTGGTGCATCAGCACCATCTTGTGGCGCACCGCCGCGGGCAGCTGCTCGAGCGCACCGAAGGCACCGTGGACCTGACCGGGATACTCGCGGAAGGTGCAGTCGTGGAAGAACACCGTGGTGCGGGGCTCGAGCGCGGTCAGCAGCGCCGCGTCGACGGTGCTGTCGCCGCTCCACCACGCGATCGTCCCGGCGTCGTCGAGCGCGAGCTCCACCGAGGTCGAGGGCTTGCCGGGCACGTGCACGGTCTCGCGCATCACCACGCGCAATCCCGGCAGCTCGAAGCGCTCGCTGTGGTGCCAGGGGTTGTTGCGCGCGGGCTCGTGGCCGACCGCCTCGACGGGATCGAAGTAGGTCGCGAGCGTGCCCGAGGCCGGTGCCGCGGGATCGGGCACGTAGCGCAGCGACGGCGCCATGGTCTGCCACACCTCGGCACGCACGGCGCCGTGGCACACGAGCTTGATCCGCGGCCCGCCCGAGCGCACCGAGGGCACGTCGTCGGTGTCGGTGAAGTAGCGGGTGAACGCGAAGTCCTCGAGCCCGAAGACGTGGTCGCCGTGCACGTGCGTGATGATCTGGCCGGTGATGTCGTGCCAGCGCAGGCCCGCGGCGGCGATCTGGTCGGGCGCCTGACGGCCACAGTCGATGAGCCAGCGCTCGCCGTTGGGCAACCGCAGCTCCGCGCAGGTGGTGCCGTACCGGCGGGAGAAGGCGCCACCGGCCCCGAGGAGGCGCAGGACGTGGGCTGGTGCGGCGGCGCGGCTCAAGGCGGGTGCGTCGAGCAAACCGTATCGCATCCCCGCGGGCTTGCGCACGCTTTTGCGCGAACGCGCAGCAGCGCTCGCCGCGACGGCGGCCGCGCGTGCCCCGGTCGCGCGGCCGCCAGCGCGTGGGCGACCGATCCCGCGTTCGGGAACGCGTCCGAGGCAGCGCTCAGGCGGCGGCGCGGCGGCGAACCCACGCGGTCAGGCTCGCGATGTTGAGCGAGACCAACACCGCGACCACCAGCCAACCCAAGCCCGCGTAGCGACGATCCGCAGGCGTCTCGCCCACGACCACGAGGTAGCCGCTGCGATCGAGCCGGATCGGCTGTTCGACGCGCACCGCCGAGACCCACGCCTTGGGGATCGCGGTGCGTCCCTGCGTGATCGGACGCGGCTGCAGCTTGGTGCCCACGACCTCGTACAGCACGGGGTCCTGTTCGCCCTCGCGCGGCAGCGTGACGTCGTCGCCGCGCAGCTCGAAGTCCTCGGGCGGGCCGCTGAACGCGACCGTGCCCGGCAGCACCGCCACGCCGATCTTGGGATCGGCGTTGTTCGGCGGCACGTCGATGCCGGCCTGCAAGGTCGCGGCCGCGGCCGCGCGGTCGGCCTCGGGGATCCGCACCAGGAACGAGTGGAACGCCTTGCCCTTGCCCAGCGCGACGTACGGCTGGCCGAGCGCCGCGACGCGCCGCTCGGCTTCCTTGGCATCGAACGACGAGACGCCCAGCTGTACGCGTGCGTCGGGCGGATGCACGACCAAGCGGATGCGCTCGCCCGCGCTGAGCGCCTGGGCGCCCTCGACGGTGTCGATGCGATCGCGCGCACCCGCGAGCGTGCGCCACAACGCGGCGGGCTCGGCGTCGACGGTGCGCACGACGTTCTCGTCGCGCAGGTACTGCTCGAGCCAGCCGGTGCCGGCATCGCGGTCGAGCTGCTTCATGCGCCCGACGAAGGTGCCTTCGAACTCGTCGCGGATGGGCTCGTCCTTGCTGCGCGGCACCGCGGCGAACAGCGAGCCGCCGCCCTCGGTGATGCGGAAGTAGCCGATGTAGCCCGAGGGCGTGGTCATGCGCGCCGCGCCGCGGACGTCCGGCGTGCCGGAGATCCGCACGTACGCGTCGTGCAGTCCGTCGGGCATGCGACCGTTCTTGGCGATCTCGCCGGCGTGCCCGAGATCCTGCGGCTCATTGCTGCGCAGCCAGAAGCGGAAGTCGGGGAACATCGTGACCAGCAGGTACAGGCCGAAGCCGGTCACCAGCAGCGACAGCAGCGGCGAGCGACCGCCGCGCACGCGTCGCGGCGGCGGCTCCACCGGCGCGGGGTCCTCGTCGCGGCGCATGCGGGCGAGCACGCCGTCGACGCCGTGCGCGTCGAGATCGGCGAGATCGAGCGCGTCCTCGTCCGCGCCTGGCGCCACGCGGGCATCCGCCGCCTTGCCCGGGCTTGGCTCCGGTGACTTGCTGGTCTCGCGCTCGTCGGATCCGCTCACGCTGCCTCGCTATACCACGGCCCTCGGTGCTTGACCGCGGCGGCGCCCAAAGGTTCCGGCCGATGGCGCCGACCGCCACCTGCAGGCGTGGGACCGCGCGTCGCGACTCGTCGATCGCACCGCCGCGCACACCCGACGGACCGCCGCCGACCCGAGGTGGCCCCGATCGAGCCGGCACTCAAGCGACGGCCGCGGCCGCGCGATGCGACGCTCGTGGATCCTCGTCCGCCGCGCCGCGTCACGCCGGCACCGCCGTGCACCGCGGCGACGCGACGCGCTCGCACGCAGCGCGCGGCGGCGCAACGCTGGCCGCTCGCGATCGCGGCGATGGTGTTGTCGCTGTCGGCGGCGCACGCCGATGCCTCGCCGATGGCGCTGCCGCGACGCACGGTCGGACCCGACGGCGGCGTCGTGACCGAGTCGAGCCAGGTACTGCCGGCATGGGCACCCGCGGTCGCGGTCTCGCTCACGCACGAGGCCGATCTGGCGCACCCACCGACCACGGGCGCGACGCCGGTGGCGGACATCGCCTCGCGCACGCGCGCCGACCTGGGCGTCGCGCTGGGCTTGTTCGGCTGGGTCGAGCTCGGCGCGCAGCTGCCGGTGGTGCTGCGGCAGCGCATGGTCGCCGACTACGGCGGCGGTGCGCGCACCGGACTCGGGGACGTGCGCGCCGGCATCAAGGGCACGCTGCTGCGCCTGCCGCGGCGCGGCATCGGCCTGGGGTTGTCGTTCGACGTCACCGCGCCGACCGGATCCGATCGCGCGCAGCTGGGCCTGGGCGCGCCCGGCTTCGCGCCGCAGCTGCTGCTCGAGTTCCGTGGCGCGCGCGCGATCCGGGCCGCGATCAACCTCGGCTACCTCGCGCGCCCCGACGTGCGCGCGCTGGGTCGCATCGCCGGCGACGAGCTGACCTCGCGCGCCGCGTTGCGCGTGCCGCTGTCGTCGCGTCGCGAGATCGCGTTCGCGGCCGAGCTCGACGCCCGCATCGCGCTGGTCCGCGGCGCCGCGTCGGACGTGACCGGCCTGCTGGGCCTGCGCGGGCGCACGCGCAGCGGCGTGGCCATCGGCGTGTACGCCAGCGGCGGGCCCGGGCTCGCGTTCGGCAGCACCGAGATCGGCGGCGTGCTCGCGTTCGGTTGGGCGCCACCGCGACGCACCGGCGACCCGCGCCCGTTCGACGGCAGCGCGCGGCCCAAGGCCACCGCGCTGGCGCTGCGCCACGACGCGCTCGCGCGCCACGACGCGCCCGCACCGACCGCGGCCGACCCGCGCGACCCCGATCGCGATCGCAGCTTCGCCAGCAGCGACCGCTGCCCCAACATCCCCGAGGATCGCGACGGCTTCGACGACGGCGACGGTTGCCCCGAGCTCGACGACGATCACGACGCCATCGCCGATGCGTTCGATCTGTGCCCGCGCGCGCCCGAGATCGTCAACGGCGCGCTCGACGACGATGGCTGCCCCGATCGCATCGGCGACGACGGCGTGGCGCAGAGCTTCGCGTCGCTCGCGGGCTTGATGCCGACGCCACGGCTCGCGTTCACGCCCGGCACCGACGATCTCACCGCCGACGCGCGCACGTCGTTGCAGCGGTGGATCGAGCTGGCGCGGGTGAACCCGTGGATCGGTCGGCTGGAGCTTTCGATCTACGTGCACCGCACCGACGTGCCGGCCGACGACCGCGCCCACGCGCTCGCGCGCGCCGCGGCCGTGGTCGCGCTGTGCGAGGCCGCCGGGCTCGAGCCGGGCCGCGTGCGCGTGCG
>JAIBBS010000099.1 GCA_019694555.1 Nannocystaceae bacterium | reverse complement strand
CCAGCGCGGCTTCTGCATGGCGCTCGGTCCCGGACAGACGTGTCCCACGGATCCGGCGACCGGATACCGGAACATCTGCGACATCAAGAACGGCATGGCGCCCGCGGGCTGAGCCCGACGCGTTGCCAGCGTGGCTGCCTGCGGCGACGCGCGGCGTCGTCGGCCCGCGCACTCGCATCGCGGCACCTCGCGACGATCGGTTGCGACGTCGATCGAGTGCGACGTCGTTCGATCGCGACTCGTCGTTCGATCGCGACGCGGTGATCGAAGCGATCGCGCGAACACTCGACCCACGCGCGCGCGAGCACGCGCGCGCGAGCACCCCCGCGTGCGCACGCACGCGAGCACGCGCGCACGCACGCGCGCGGGGCAGGCGAGCGGCGAGGGTACGACGGGACGGCCGCGACGGGCGCGCCCCCGGTTTGTCGGGGTCTATGGCCTACTTTGCGGCGAAGCGACGGGGGCCGGTTGCCAGGGGCCGCAGTTCAACTACATTCGGGCCCCCGGTGCCCCGCCTGGTCGCGGTGCACTCGCCCTCGAGGGCCCCGCATGTCGACGACTCCCCGCAAGCAAGCCAGCACGCCGTCCTCGTCCGCTGCTCGCAAGGGTGACCGCAGCACCGCGAAGGCCAGCGCGCCAGCGCGATCGAGCAACGGTGCGTCGGGCAAGCGCGTCGTCGTGGCCGCGCCCGCGGGCAAGGCCAGCAAGGCCGGCAAGGCCGCCAAGACCGCGGCCAAGGCCAGCGCGAAGCCCTCGGCCCGCGCCGCCGCGGTGGTCGAGATCGACGAGGACGACGACGTCGCCCTGGCCGAGGCGCCACCGCGCCCGCACAAGCGCGGCAACGGCCGGCAGCTGGTGATCGTCGAGTCTCCTGCCAAGGCCAAGACCATCAACAAGTACCTCGGTGCCGACTTCGTCGTGCACGCCAGCGTCGGCCACGTCCGCGACCTGCCGGAGAAGGCGCCCAAGGGCGAGAAGCAGCCGGTGCCCGGCGTCGACCTCGACCACGGCTTCCGGCCCACCTACGTCGTGCTCGCCGGCAAGCAGAAGACCGTCGCCGAGCTCAAGCGCTACGCCAAGGACGCCTCGGAAGTCTGGTTCGCAACCGACCTCGACCGCGAGGGCGAGGCGATCGCGTGGCACCTCGCGCAGGTGCTGGGCATCCAGCCGGCCCGGGCCAAGCGCGTGGTCTTCAACGCGATCACCAAGACCGAGGTGCAAAAGGCGTTCGCGCACCCGCGGCCGATCGACGAGGCCAAGGTCAACGCGCAGCAGGCCCGCCGCATCCTCGATCGCATCGTGGGCTACCAGGCCTCGCCGCTGCTGTGGAAGAAGGTTGCGCGCGGCCTGTCGGCCGGGCGCGTGCAGTCGGTCGCGGTGCGGCTCATCGTCGAGCGCGAGCGCGAGATCGCGGCGTTCGTGCCCGACGAGCGCTGGGAGTTCTCCGCGCTGTTGGCCAAGGCTGCGGGCGCCGGCGCGGACAAGGCCATCGAGAAGCTCGGCAAGGGCTGGACGGCGCTGCTGGCCACGCGCGACGAGAAGGGCAAGCCGCCCACGGTCAAGGTGCGCAACCAGTGGCTCGGCGAGCACGGCGGCTTCCAGGCGGAGCTGGTCGAGCTCGGCGGCAAGAAGTTCGAGCTGGGGTGCCCCTCGGACAAGCCCAAGGATCTGTCCGCCGAGGTCAAGCGCGTCGCGGAGGCCGTCGGGCTCTCGCAGGTCGAGATCACGACCACCGAGGATCCCCAGGGCAAGGGCCCGGCACGCTGGATCCGCAGCGTCGCGGGCAAGGTCGCGCCGGGCGTGCGCTACAAGGTCGGCGGCATCGAGACGCGCCGCACCAGCACCAAGCCCGCGCCGCCGTTCATCACCTCCTCGCTGCAGATCGCCGCGGCCAACCAGCTCGGCTTCACCGCGCAGCGGACCATGCGTGCCGCGCAGGCGCTGTACGAAGGCGTCGAGATCCCCGGCGAGGGCCAGGTCGGTCTCATCACGTACATGCGCACCGACTCGACCAACCTCGCGCCCGAGGCCATCGAGGACGCGCGCCGCTACATCGGCAAGCTCGGTGCGAAGTACCTGCCGCCCGAGGCGCTGCGCTACAGCTCGTCCAACAAGGACGCGCAGGAGGCCCACGAGGCCATCCGCCCCACCAGCGTCGATCGTCGGCCCGAGGACGTCGCGTCCGCGCTGACGCAGGACCAGGCGCGGCTGTACGATCTCATCTGGCGCCGCTTCGTCGCGTGCCAGATGGTGCCGGCGCAGTGGGACAGCACCGCGGTCACGTTCGTGCGCGCGGACAAGAACACCGGCGCGACGCTGCGCGCGACCGGTCGCGTGCTCGCGTTCGACGGCTTCTACCGCGTCGCGGGCGCGCCGCTCGCGTCCGACGAGCAGACCCTGCCGGAGCTGGCGCCCAAGCAGGAGGCCGGCGCGTTCGCGATCGAGGCGCAGCAGAAGTTCGGCAACCCGCCGCCGCGCTACACCGAGGCCTCGCTGGTCAAGACGCTGGAGTCCGAGGGCATCGGTCGCCCGTCGACCTACGCCTCGATCATCAGCGTGATCCAGGAGCGCAAGTACGTCGAGCAGCTCGACCGCCGCTTCTACGCCACCGATCTCGGCGAGGTCGTGACCGACAAGCTCACCGAGGCGTTCCCGACGCTCATCGACGTCGGCTACACCCGCCAGATGGAGGCCGAGCTCGACAAGATCGAGGAGCAGGCCGCCGACTGGGTGAAGATGCTGCAGAACTTCTACGGTCCGTTCTCGCGCCAGCTCGAGGCTGCGCACGAGGACATGACCCACGCCAAGGCGGAGATCCAGCCGGCGTTGTTCAAGTGCCCCAAGTGCGGCTCGCGGACCTGCTACCGCTTCGGTCGCAACGGTCGCTTCCTGTCGTGCACGGCCTATCCCGACTGTGACTACTCCGCGCCCATCGATCGCGATGGTCGCCCGCAGCTGCCGGAGATGGTCGACATCGCGTGCCCCGAGGACGGCTCGCAGATGGAGCTCCGCAACGGTCGCTTCGGGCAGTTTCTCGCGTCGGTGAACTATCCCAAGATCACCTTCGTGCTGAACCTCGACAAAAAGGGCGGCATCAAGTTCCCGGCACCGCCGCCGCTGGTGGTCGATGCGCTGCAGTGCCCGAAGTGCAAGTCGCCGATGAACCTGCGTCGAGGCAAGCGCGGGCCGTGGCTGGGTTGCTCGGCGTTCCCCAAGTGCCGCGGCCGCCTGGCGTGGTCGCAGGTCGACGAGGCCCTGGGCAAGCAGCTCGAGAAGCAGCTCGAGAAGCACGAGAAGCAGCACCCGCCGGTGGTGATCAAGTCGCTCGCGGGCAAGCCCATCACCGAGGGCACGCCGGTGCAGCAGCTGCTCGTCGCCGGGCGCACCATCGAGCTCGACATCCACCCCGCCGCAGCCAAGGAGCTGGGCGTGACGGTGGCCAAGCGCGCCAAGGCCTGAGCGACGTCGGCGAAGCTCAGCCCGCGTCGCCGTCGTCGGGCTCGGGCGGAGGTGCTTCGAAGCCGATGCGGTTGTGCGAGCCGTCGCACAGCGGCTTGCTCTTCGATGCACCGCAGCGACACAGCAGCAACCGCTTGCCCGGCGGCGGCTCGCGCGGCTGGCCGTCGGGTCCGACGAGCTCGACCGCGGCGTCACCGAGCTCGACGACCAGGGGCCCGCGCGGCCGCGCGGTGATCCGCACCGTGGTCATGCCGGCGTCTCCGCGGTGCCGGCGTAGGGCCCGGGCTTGCAGATGCGGCAGTACACCTTGCCGGTGCGTACGTGGTAGTGCGCCAGCGCGTCCTTGTCGAACACGGCGCCGCAGCCGTCGCACAGGCCGCCCGAATCGAGCACGATCGACTCGAAGCCCTCGAGCGGCAGTGCCTGCCCGCGTCGCTTCTTGGGAAACGGCGCGTCCTTGACGATGTGCGAGCGAAACTTCTCCTCGAACGCACGCCAGTGCCGGATGTGCTCGTCCGCGAGGCCGAAGCGCCGCAGTGTCGCGTCCATCAGCGCCTCGCGGTAGTCGAACAGCTCGTCGCTGATCACCATCCAGTGGTGGGCGTTGCGCGGCCGATCGCCGAAGTAGAGGTCCTGCCCGGAGAAGGCCTCGGCCAGGAACGCGAACTGGTGATCGATGGCCCAGCCCTTGGTGGTGTGCTCGAAGAACGGCGCGAGCCTGGGGTCGGCGTAGACCTGCTCGTAGAAGTCCTCGAGGATGCGGCGCAACAGCGGGCCGCGCTCGAGCGCGTCCCACAGCGCGAGGTTGGGGGCCACGTCGCTGGCGCGGCGTCGCGGTGCGCCGGCGGGATCGCGGCTCATGGCGTCCAGGTCGCGCCGTCGGGCGCACCCTCGGTGACCCACTGCAGCAGCGTGGCGCGGTCGGTCTCCGGCATCGACAGGCCGTCGCCGATGTTGCACGCGCTGCCCAGCGGCATGAACGGGTTGTCGCCGCCGAGGTAGTCGACCGCGACCTCGTAGTAGTGCCGCGGCGTCATCGCGGTGTTCATCGCCTGCCAGCCCGCGAGCGTCGCCATCGCGAACGGGCCGGTGTAGTCGGCGACGTCGACGTCGAGCATGTCGACGAGGTGGCAGCCGCAGTTGTCGACCAGGATCGTGCCGATGTCGGGTGGGATCTGGCCCGCGCCGGTGCCCGCGACCACGGGATCGCTCGCGCCGGGCTTGAGGTCGGACAGGCCGCACAGCTGGATCGCGTCGCCCGTGCTCGAGCTGCCGCCGCTGTCGGTGGTGCCGGCCGAGCTCGCCGTGGTGGCGGTGGTGGTGGCGGTGGTCGCCGAGTCGCCGCTGCCGCCGGTGCTGCCACCGGAGTCGCACGACAGCGGGCTGCCGGCGATCCACGACAGGATCGTGGTCACGTCTTCGACCTGCGCGGTGTTGGTGGCCATGAAGCCGACCGGCATGCGCGTGCCCAGGATCGGCGACGGCGGCGAGTCGACCATCTTGTGCGCGAGGTAGCTGTTGCCGGTGTCGCCCAGCGTGACCAGCGGGATCGGCTTCTGCACGGCGGTCTTGCCGATGATGTCCGCGGAGTTGCCCGGGGTCAGCGACAGGCTCTGGCCGGTGCCGTTGGCGTCGTGGCAGCCCGACATCGAGCAGCTGCGGTCGAAGGCGGCCTGGACCTCGGCGGGGATGCACGCGCCGTTGCCACCGTCGCTGCCGCCGACGCGCTTGACCTGCTCGCAGCCGCTGGCAGCCAGCGCGCAAAGTGCCACCACCGCGAGGCCCACGCGGGCCGTGTTCGTGCGACCGTCCATCACGCGGCCCCCTTCTTGGCCGAGTTGCCTTTGCCCTTGCCCTTGCCGCCGGCCTTGCGCTTCGCCTTCGCGCCGTCGATGCGCGTGCCCAGGGTGAAGTTGCGGCCGAGGTTGAAGCCCAGGAAGAAGTTGAACTTGTGGAACGGGTTCTTGCTGTCCACGCCGTCGGTCCGGAACGGGTTGCCGCTCTGACCACCGGGTGCAGCGCCGTTGGGATGGATCTCGCGGTTGTTGGTGAAGAACACCTGGAAGAAGTGCTTGCCGGTGGTGTACGAGCCGCCGATGCCCCACGCGCCGATCTTGCTGCCGCTGGGGTCCGCGTCGCCGCCGCGGTAGTAGAACACGTTGGGCGTGCCGCCCGCGGGCACCGGCAGCAGCCACTCGAGGTCGATGCCCCACTGCTTGCGCTTGCCGAGGTAGACCGCGGTCGCGATGCCGATGTCGAAGGTGTCGCGGGTGTCCTTGACCAGCACCGGGCCGTTGCCGTCCTTGAAGTCGACGGTCACGCGGCCGGCGTGGTTGGTGCGCAGGTGGTAGCCGAAGGTCAGCATGGTGACCCACCGCTGGAACCACAGCCGCGACAACATCGCCATGAAGTTGCCGCTCCACGGGTTGGCCACGCCGAAGTCGCGGTAGAAGTCGACCGAGCCGTACATGCCGAAGGACAGCGGCATGCCGGCCTCCTGCCGTACCGGCACGTACTTGGTGCCGAGCTCCCAACCCTTGCGCGAGTTGGTCCGGCGCAGGCGCACGTCCCAGCCGTCGAGGATGCCGTACTGCAGGCCCATGCTCATGACCACGCCGGCGTCGAGGCCGAACGCGCCGCGCTCGGTGCCGATGCGCCCGAAGCGGTGATCGATGCGGTACTGCAGCGTGCGCTTGCCCAGCGTCGAGGTCGTCGGCAGCACGATGTGGTCGGTGCCGTGGAAGGGCTTGGGCGAGCGCTTCACGGGCGGTTGCGGATCCGGCTCGTCGGGCTTGCCACCGTTGCCGCCGGTGTTGCCGCCCGTGCCGCCGCCGGGCAGCTGCGCGATCCACTTGCTGATGGTCTCGAGCTGCTCCTTGCTCAAGGGATCGAGACCCTGCGGCATCAGATCGCCCTTCATCGCGGCGGTGCCGTAGAGCTTGTCCATCAGGTAGCTGGCCTTGGGATCGCCAGGCACCACCATGAGCTTGTCGCTGACGGCCGACTTGGCGTTGATCAGCGCGGCGGGGGAGCCGCTCAGATCGATGGCGCCGGGATCGGTGCTCGGATCACCGCCGCCGGAGTGGCACATCGTGCAGCTGTCGTCGAAGATCTTCTTGACCGCGGCCTCCAGCGCCGGATCCGGGGCCGGCGCTGCAGCCGGATCCGCCGTGACGGCGGGTTTGGGCGGCGGCGTGGCCGAGGCCGCCGCGGCGTCACCCGCCGGCGCTGCGGCCGGTTCGGGCGGGGCCGCGGTTTCCGTGGCTGGGGCCGTCGTCAGGGTCAACGCGAGCGGGACCGCGAACACCATGGGCGCAGGCAGCATACGTCAGATGCCGTCCTTCGGATACGGGGCAACCATTGCCCTCGGATCGCCGTGAGACATGGATCGGCCTGCCGCGTTACACTGCCGCGCGATGAGTTCCGTCATCCGCAGCGTCGCTCGCCACCCGCGCGGTGCGACGACCCATGGCACTGCATCATCCACCCGCGCCACGCTGCGCGAGCCGCTCGCACGACGCGTCCTCGCATGTGCCGCTGCGTTGTTGGCCATCGGCACGATCGCATGCGGCGGTGGTGGCAAGAGCACCACCGGCGACAAGCCGATCGCGAAGGCGGGGCAGTCCGGCGACGCGGGCAAGTCCGCGGCCGATGCGGGCAAGAACGCGGACGATGGCAAGACCGCGGCCGATGCGGGCAAGGCCGCGGACGATGCGGGCAAGGCCGCGGACGATGCGGGCAAGGCCGCAGACGATGCGGGCAAGGTCGCGGACGACGGCAAGGCCGCGGACGACGGCAAGGCCGCGGACGACGGCAAGGCCGCGGACGACGGCAAGGCCGCGGACGACGGCAAGGCCGCGGACACCGGCGGGGCGGAGGACACCGGTGCCGCAGCGGTCGATCCCGCGGCGCTGACGACCGAGATCAAGAACAAGAAGACCACCGACGAGCGCGCGTTGGCGGCGCTGGCCGAGCTCGAGCAGGGCGGGGCCAAGCTGCGCGACGTCGCCAAGGCTGCCAACGCCCGCGGTGAGAAGCTGTTCGAGCACCCCGAGCGCGCCAAGAGCTTCTTCGACTGGGCCGCGGCCAAGGATCCCAAGTATCCCGACCCGCTGTTCAACCTCGCCAAGCAGACCGTCACGACCGGAGACGTCGACGCCACGCGCGCGTACCTCGAGCAGGTCAAGCAGCGCGGCGGCAAGAAGCTGCTCGCGCAGATCGAGTTCGACCCGATGTGGGAGATCGTCAAGGACGACCCCGAGGTGAAGAAGCTGCTCGAGGGCAAGTGAGCGCGCAGCCCGACATCGTCGGCGTGCTGTTCGTGTGCCACGCCAACCTGTGCCGCTCGCCGCTGTGCGAGGGCATCTTCCACAAGCTCGTGCGTGAGCGCGGGCTCGCCGATCGCTTCGACATCGACTCGGCCGGGTGCTGGGCCGAGCCGGGCTCGCCACCGCATCCGCTGTCGGTCGAGATCGCGGCGCAACACGGCCTCGACCTGTGCGCGACGGTGGGGCGATCGCGTCCGATCGAGCCCGCCGATCTGACACGCTTCGATCACATCATCGCGATGGATCGCGCCAACGAGGCCGACCTGCAGCGGTTGGTCCGCATGGCGCGTGACCCCGGCAAGGCGCGCATCCGGCTGCTGCGTGCCATCGCCGATCCCACCGCCAGCGGCCCCGCGCTCGACGTGCCCGATCCGGTGCGCCGCGGCATCGAGGCCTACGCGGCGACGTGGACCCTGCTCGAGCGCGCCTGCGTGGCGCTGCTGCACGAGCTCGCGCCGGGCTGAGAGCCTGCCCGCGGATGCTGACAGGCTCTGGTCGCGGAGCTGCCTCTCCAGGGACCGAGCCGCGAGCGCGTCGCTGCGCTCACGCGGCGCGGTGGGCTGCGTGCGGCGCCATCCACCGCGTGACCGCATCGAACCATCGCTGCGGCGCCGCAGCGCGCAGCGCCCACGCGCGCAGACGCAGATCGGGATCGGCCGCGGGGTGCAGCGCAGCGAGCAGCTGCGGCAGCGAGGCCGGCTCGTGCACCGGCGGCGGCGCGCCGGCGAGCAGGCTCCACGCCGCGTGTTCGGGCGGCGTCATGGTCGTCACCACCGGCACGCCCTGCGCGAGCGACTCGAGCGCAGTGCGACCGAGGCCGCCGCCGACCAGCGACAGGCTCGCGCGTCGGCGCCGTGCCGCGACGATGCCGTGGGCGCGGGCGCACAGCACCTCGACGCGCACGCCGGGATTGCTCGCCGCGAGCGCCTCGGCGGCGTCGACCCAACCCTCGAGCTCGGCGTCGTCCCGCAACGGACCCAACGCGCTCGCGAACACCATCGCCTGGTGTCGTCGCGCGCGTGCACGCGTGCCCGGCGGCTGCGGCAGCCACGGCGCGCGCGTCAGCGGCAGAAACGGCGCGAGCGTCTCGACGCCGGCCGTGCCCGCCAGCCCCGGGCGCGAGCACACCAGCGGCCAGCCGCGATGGGCCGCGGTGCGGGCCAGTGCGCGCGCACGCAGCTCGTTGCGCGTGCTGTCGATCTGCATCGCGACGCGCACGTCGCCGCGTTCGATCCGCGCCGCGACGCGGCCGCCGAACAGCGTGACCTCCTCGGGCTGCAGATCGACCAGGCAGAACCCATCGGCGTGATCCACCAGGTGCGCGAGCTCCTGGCCGCCGTCGAACACCTCGGCGATGTCGGTGGGCCAGCCGCACTGCGGGTCGTGCTCGAGCGTCACGACGCGGGCCTGCACCACACCCTCGGCGCGCAGCGCCCGGGCCAGGTGCACCCACGAACCGGCGGGGTCGCGCAGGGCGAAGACGAGGAGCTGCTGCACGCATCGCTTCTAACGCGGCCGGGTGGACGCGCCAGGGCGGTGGCCGCGGTGCGGACGCGGCTCAGGCGACCAGGACGCCGGCGTACCCGACCACGCGGCGCAGATCGCCGCTGGTCTCGCCGCTGTGCCCGTAGCGGACCAGCGCGGCCGTGTGCGCGCCGCGGGCGCGCGCGCAGTGCAGTGCGACCGCGGTCGGGACGTAGCCGCACATCGAGATGTGCTCGCGCTCGACGGTGTGATGCAGCCCGTCGGGGTCGAGCGCGAGCACGCGATCGAGCGCGCTGTGATCGAGCGCGTCCGCGACCGCGACCGGCACGTAGTGGGACATGTCCGTGCTCGCGACCACGAGCACCTCGTCGCCGCAGCGCGCGATGGCCTGCGCGAGCGCGCGGCCCAGCGCCGCGCACTGCGGTGCGGCCAGGCGCGAGAGCACCAGCGGCACGATGCGCGCGTCGGGCCGTCGCGCGCGCAGCATCGGCAGGTGGA
The DNA here is from genome assembly GCA_019694555.1 of Nannocystaceae bacterium. Taxonomy (GTDB): domain Bacteria; phylum Myxococcota_A; class Polyangia; order Nannocystales; family Nannocystaceae; genus Xiheibacterium. The sequence continues at coordinate 21,610 of JAIBBS010000099.1, read as the reverse complement.
CCTCGATGGCGTGCTCGCGCGCGTGCGCGCTGGCATCGAGCGTGACGCCGTCGATCTCGGCGATGGCGTCGCGCAGGGGCTCGTCGATCGCCAGGTCGCCGCCGGGCAACAACCACGGCCCGCCCGACCACAGCGAGATCGACGGGCCCACGCCGGTGTGGTTGGGCGCGAGCAGGATCACCCGCCGCGGCACCGCCGTGCGCGCCCAGGTCAGGCCCGCGATCGCACCGCTGTACATCCAACCGGCGTGCGGACCCATCAACATGAGCGCGGGCGCGGCGGGCTCGTGCGCCGGGATGCACGCGGCCAGCTCGCGTGCCAGCAACTCGGGGCGGTCGGGATAGAAGCGGCCGGCGACGGCAGGGTGGCGCGGTGCGGCGTTCATGGTTCCTGCACCACGAAGGTGGTGTTGCGCTCGACGCCCTCGAACATCTGCGTGGTGTCGCTCGCGGGCCAGTACACCTGCACGCGTGCGACCGGCTCGTCGCCGTCGCCGAGGCCGAAGTGGGCGATGCGTTCGCCGTGACCCATGAAGTGCGAGCCCACACCGATCTCGCGCAGCTGCGCGGGGCCATCGTCGTCGGCCCACACGGTCACGCGCGCGCCCAGGCCGTCGCGGTTGCTGCTGCTGCCGACCACGCGCACGCGCAGCCAGCCGCCGCCGTTGCCGTTGTCGTTGCGGTACAGCTCGGGGTGATCGGCGTTGCTGGCCACGAACAGGTCGAGGTCGCCGTCGTCGTCGTAGTCGAAGCTCAGCACCGCGCGGCGCTGGCGGTTGGGTCCGAAGCCGACCAGGGCGCCGACCTCGTCCAGCGGCGGCACCAGCTCGTTGTTCCACAGCCGCATGGGCTCGTCGAGGTGCGCGGTGAAGTAGTAGCCGCCGACCGCCACCAGATCGAGGTCGCCGTCGTTGTTGGGATCGAACCACAGCGTGCCCCAGCCCCAGCCGTTGCTGCCCGCGCCCATGGGGTCGGCGATCTCGGAGAAGCTGCGGTTGCCCGCGTTGCGGTACAGCCGGTTCTCGGGCGGACCCATGGCCAGCTCCTGCGTGATCGAGGTGACGTACCAGTCGAGGTCGCCGTCGAGATCGAAGTCGCCGAAGCTCGAGCCCATGCCATTTTTGTCGACGCCGCAGCCCGCCGCCAGCGTGCCGTCGCTGAAGCTGCCGTCGCCGTCGTTCCAGAACAGCCGCGAGGTGCGGTAGTCGGACGCGATCGCCAGCTCGGGGTAGCGATCGCCGTCGAGGTCGACGAACGCCGGCGAGAAGCTGTAGGTGCCCTCGGTCAGCAGCCCGACGTCGGCCCAGACCTGATCGACGTCGACACCGGCGGCGATGGTGACGTCCTCGAACACGCCGGGCTCGGCCGCACCGAGGTTCCGCAGCAGCCGCGAGTGCGACGGGCCCTCGCCCAGACCGCCGACCGTGCGCCACTCGCCGACGTACAGATCGAGCCAACCATCGAGGTCGAAGTCGCCGAACGTCGGTGTGGTGCCGGAGTGGACCAGCGCGCTGGCGAGGTCGGCGTTGCGCAGCGCGGCCTCCTCGCTGAAGTGACCCGCGCCATCGTTGATGTACAGCCGGTAGGCGAAGTCGCCGATGCTGGCGACGTAGAGGTCGGCGTCGCCGTCGTTGTCGATGTCGCCGAAGGCCGCGCCGGCGCCGTGGAACGACTCGCTCAGGCCCGCGCTGGCGCTGGCGTCGAGGAAGGTGCCGTCGCCTTGGTTGGCGAACAGGATCGGTGTGGCCTCGGTGCGCGTGACGAAGAGATCGAGATCGCCGTCGCCGTCGACGTCCGCGACCGCGGCGCCCGCGAGCGTGCGCTCGGGCGTGCAGAAGCCGTTTTCGCCGGGCCCGACCTGGTCGACCAGGCAATCGGGCGCGGTGTGGAACACACCCTGCACGTAGTCGACGCCGGCGGCGATCGTGACGTCGGTGAAGCCCGGCAGCGCGGGCGTGCCGACGACGGTCTCGCCGGTGCTGCCGCTGCCGCCGCTGCCGCCGCTGCTGCTCGAACCGCCGCTGCTGCTGTCGCCCGACGGGGCGGTGGTGCTGCTGTCGCCGGCCGCGTCGCCACTGCTGCTGCCGATCGACGACGAAGCCTCGCTGCCCGCCGCGGCGGTGGTGCTGCTGCCACCGCCGCCCTCGGAGCTGCCGGCGACGTGGGCCGCCGGCGTGTCACCGCACGCGCACGCCAGCGCGAGCAGCCAGGCCGCGCCCCCTCGTGCTCGCCCGCTGTGACGCTGCTCCACCATCGCGACCACGCGCCGGGCGTCCAACCGCCTCCACGCCCGCCTCGCGCACGCGAGCGTCGCCCCCCTTGCCCTTATCACACGGGCCCGGGGTCGGTTCAAGCGCGCGCGCCCGCGCGAGTGCGCGCTGGCACGTGCGGCCATCCGCGACGCGACCACGCAGCCCCGGTGGCGCGGGCGCCGGCAGGGATTGCCTGTGGCGCGCGGGGTTGCTTGGATACCGCCCGCCGATGCCGCTGCGACGGTTCCTCCGCTATGTCGCGCCCAACCTCGTGACCGCGATGGGCATGGGCTTCGGGCTCGCCTCGCTGGTCGCGAGCTACGAGGGCCGTTTCGTCGACGCCGCGTGGCTCATCATCTGGGCGGTGCTCGTCGATCGGCTCGATGGGCTGGTCGCGCGATCGCTGCGGGCGACCAGCGACTTCGGCGTGCAGATGGACTCGTTCGCCGACGCGATCAACTTCGGCGTCGCGCCGGCGTTCCTGGTGTTCGTCACGCTCGAGCACGCACCGGCGATCGGCTTCGCCGGCGGCACCGGTCGCTCGGTGTTGCTGGCCGCGTGCGGGCTGTGGGCGCTCGCGAACGTGTTCCGCCTGGCCAAGTTCAACGTCGTCGCGGAGCAGCCCGCGACCGGGCTCAAGGTCTTCTACGGCGTGCCGACCACGCTGGCCGCCGGCACCTTGGTGATCTGGTACCTCGTGCTCGCCAAGTACGCGCCGCCCGGTGGGCCGCTCGAGCTCGGCGGCGCGGCCGGGTGGGGCGGTCCGCGGCTGCTGGGCGGCTGGACCGTGCCGCCGGGCGTGTGGAGCTACGTGCCGGCGATCATGATCGCGGGCGCGTTCCTCATGGCGTCGAACCTGCCGATCCCCAAGCTGCAGGGCACGCCCAACAAGACCGTGCTCGCCCTGCTGCTGCTGGGCGTCGGCAGCGGCTACGTGTGCGGCATGCTGCGGACCATGCCCGAGTACATGGCGCTGCTGCCGTCGGGGTGGTTGGTGATCTCGTTGGTGTGGGGCCAGCTGTCGTCGCGCGCGCGCGGCATGACGCCGCCGCCGATCCTGCCCGACCCCGGGCCGCTGCGTCAGCGTCGCTGACGCGCGAAGCGGATCATCGCGGGCGCCAGCGCCATCGGCACCAGCAGCACCATGGCGGCGAGCAGCGCGAACGCCTGGCCGTACACGATGGGACCGCCGGTCGGCGTGAGCAGCAGGTAGCCCACCGGCACCGGACCGAGCAGGCCCAGCGCGTGCGCGAGCGCGGTCAGGCCCGCGCCGCCCAGCGCCAGCGCGCCCCAGGTGCGGCCGCGCAGCAGGCCCCACAGGCCCACCGCACCGGCTGCGAACGCGGCCAGCTGCAGCGCGTCCGGTCGGGGCGCCAGCGCGTAGAGGATCAGAAACGGGATCGTGCTGCCGGCCGAGAGCGTCGCGCGGCGCATCAGCAGCAGCGACTCCTCCTGGAAGTTCCAGCGCTCGGCGGTGGCCTCGGAGTGTTCGTAGCGCGCGGCCATGCCCTCGCCGAGCAACATCACCGAGATCGCCAGGTGGGTGAAGCCGAAGAACGCGATCATCGGCTCGAGCCCGACCTTGAACAGCACCAGCAGGATGAGCGAACCGAAGTTGCCCACGCCCATCGCGAACCAGCGACCCCAGAACCACTCCGCGCCCAGCGCGATGAAGGCGAGGCCGTAGCACAGCGCCAGACCCAGGTACGCCGGGTACATCTCGTCCGGCCCCAACCACGCGGTCATGGCGAACTGTGTGACGTAGAAACCCAGCAGCAGCAGCGCGAGCGCGCGACGCAGTCCGACCATGGTGCCTCGAGCAATCAGCGTACGATGGCCCCGGTGCGCGCGCAAACCCGCGCGGCGCCTGCGGCGGCCGCGGCAGGGACGGCTGGCGTGAAAGCGGCGAGGACGACCGCCCGTTGGACCGAGGCGCGGTCGGCCGACCCGTCCGCGTGCGGGCCGAAGCCCGCTGGGGCCGCGCGGCTTTGACGAGGGCACACCCGGCTCGCTACCGTGGCAGGCGGTCGCGCGGGCCGACTCGAGGAGATGGACACCATGTCGATGCGTTCGCCCACAGCCCCTGCGCGGCCCACGGAGCCATCCTCGGCGCGAGCGCGGCGGCGCGGTGGCGCGCTCGCGCTGTTGTGGTCCGCAGCGCTGGCGGGCTGCGTGGTCGCGCCGGCGCCGACGCCGACGCGCGCACCGAGCCTGCGCGGCGGCGTCACGTTCATCGGGCCGCGCTGCGCCGAGGTCCGCTCCTGTCTGGTCGGTCAGGTGATCGCGGCCGACACCGCAGCGCCGCTGTCGCGCGTGGCGGTGTTCCTGCAGCGCGAGGAGGTCGGTGCCAAGCCGATCCTGACGCTGACCGACGATCAGGGCGTGTTCACCGTGGTCGACGCGCCGCTGGGGCGCTACCGCCTCGCGGTCTACAAGGACGCGCGCAAGCTCGAAGCACGCGGGCTCAAGCTCGGCGATCCGGGCACCACGCTGGTGCCGGTGCGCCTGCCCCCGGGCTGACCGCGCCGGCGTTATCGTGCGGCGGCCATGAGCAAGGTCCGCCGCAAAGACGCGCTCGACTATCACACGCAGGGTCGGCCCGGGAAGATCCAGGTCGTCGCGACCAAGTCGCTGACGAGCCAGCGCGATCTCTCGCTGGCGTACTCGCCCGGCGTGGCCGAGCCCTGCCTGGCGATCGCGCAGGACGCCACGCTCGCGCACCGCTACACCGCGCGCGGCAACCTGGTCGCGGTCATCACCAACGGCACCGCGGTGCTGGGTCTGGGCGACATCGGCCCGCTCGCGGCCAAGCCGGTGATGGAGGGCAAGGGCGTGCTGTTCAAGAAGTTCGCCGACATCGACGTGTTCGACCTCGAGCTCGACGCGTCCGATCCGGATCGCTTCGTCGAGTGCGTCGCGGCGCTCGAGCCCACCTTCGGCGGCATCAACCTCGAGGACATCAAGGCGCCCGAGTCCTTCTACATCGAGGAGAAGCTGCGCGCGCGCATGAAGATCCCGGTGTTCCACGACGATCAGCACGGCACCGCGATCATCTCGGGCGCCGGGCTCATCAACGCGGCGCTGCTGCAGGACAAGCCGCTGTCGGAGATCAAGGTCGTGGTCAGCGGCGCGGGCGCCTCGGCCATCGCGTGCGCGCGCTTCTTCGTGAGCCTGGGTGTCAGCCACGGCAACATCGTGATGGCCGACTCGCGCGGGGTCCTGCACAGCGAGCGCACCGATCTCACGCCGGTGAAGCAGCAGTTCGCGATCGACACGCCCATGCGGACCCTGGCCGAGGCGCTGGTCGGCGCCGACATGTTCCTGGGCCTGTCCAAGGGCGGGCTCGTCACCGCGGACATGGTCAAGACCATGGCGCCGCGTCCGATCATCTTCGCGCTGGCCAACCCCGATCCCGAGATCGGCTACGACGAGGCCAAGCGCGCTCGCCCCGACGCGATCGTCGCCACCGGCCGCAGCGACTACGACAACCAGGTCAACAACGTGCTGGGCTTCCCGTTCGTGTTCCGCGGCGCGCTCGACGTCCGCGCCACGACCATCAGCGAAGAGATGAAGATCGCGGCCGCGCACGCGCTGGCGGATCTCGCCCGCCGCGACGTGCCCCACGAGGTCTCGAAGGCCTACGGCACCGAGTTCCACTTCGGACCCAACTACATCATCCCCAAGCCCTTCGATCCGCGCGTGCTGTACTGGGTCGCGCCGGCGGTGGCGAAGGCTGCGATCGCGTCGGGCGCGGCGACCGGCCCGTTCGACGAGCGCGCGTACGTCGAACACCTGCGCGGCCTTTTGGGCCACTCGAGCGCGGTGCTGCGCAAGTTCGTGCGACGGGCCGCGACCGACCCGCGCAAGGTCGTGTTCCCCGAGGCCGAGGACCCACGCATCCTGCAGGCCTGCTCGATCCTGCTCGACGAGGGCGTGGCGCGGCCGGTGCTGCTGGGCGCGCCCGAGGCCATCGAGGGCGTGGTGCGCAGCCGCGAGATCGATCTCGACCTGTCGCGCTGCGAGATCGTGGACCCCGCGACGGACCCCGCGCTGTCCGACTACGCCACGCGGCTGTACGAGATGCGCCAGCGCAAGGGCATGGGGCGCCGCGCTGCGCTCAAGCTCATGCGCGATCGCAACGTCTTCGGCATGATGATGGTCAAGCAGGGCCGCGCCGACGCGGTGGTCTCGGGGCTGTTGGCGCCGTACTCCGAGACGATTCGGCCGGCGCTGCAGATCATCGGGCTCGCGCCTGGGGTGCGGCGCGCGGCCGGCATGTACCTGCTGCTGCACCACCAGCGCGGCATGCTGTGCTTCGGCGACACCACGGTGAACGTCGACTGCGACGCGGAGGCGCTGGCGGACGTCGCCGAGCTGCTGGCCGACGCGGCGCGGACCTTCGAGCTGCAGCCGCGCGTGGCGATGCTGAGCATGTCGAACTTCGGTTCGGTGCGACACCGCGAGGCCGCCAAGGTCGCGCACGCGGTCACGCTGCTGCGCGCGCGCCGGCCCGATCTCGAGGTCGAGGGCGAGCTGCAGGGCAACCTCGCGGTCGACTACGCGCTGCAGCGGCGCACGTTCCCGTTCTCGCGGCTCAGCGGCCCCGGCAACGTGCTGGTGTTCCCCAACCTCGACGCCGGCAACCTCGCCTACAAGCTCGTGCGCGAGCTCGGTGGCGTCACCACGGTGGGGCCGCTGCTGCTGGGCATGGCCCGCGCGGTCACGGTGCTCGAGCGCGACTGCGAGGTCGACACGATCGTGCTGATGACCGCGCTGACGGTGGTCGCGGCGCAGGAGCTCGATCGCACGCGCGACGAGGACGGTGCGGGCCACGTGCGGCGCATCGGCTGACGCACGGGCTCACGGCAGGCTCTCGAGCACCCGCGCCAGCTTCGCGCCGACCTCGGCGGCGATCTCGGCGAGCCCCGGGTCGCCGGCCGCGGCCATCGTCTGCATCGGGTCGATCGCCATCACGACGGCGCGCTGCTCGTCGTCCTCGTAGACCACCACGTTGCACGGCAACAACAGCCCGACATCGAGGCGGGTCTGCAGCGCGGCACGGGCGAAGGGTGGGTTGCAGGCACCGAGGATGCGGTAGCGCCGGAACTCGACGCCGAGCTTCTTGGCCATCGTGGCCTGCATGTCGATCTCGGTGAGCACGCCGAAGCCCTCCTTCGCGAGCGCCTCGGGCACGCGCGCGAGCGCCTCGTCGAAACCGCACTGCAAGGTCTTGCGCATGCCGAACGTGGTCATGACCCTCGTCTCCCGCTGCTGCCGTCGTCGTCGCTCACCGCCGCACCATGCGGCGCTCAGCCGACCTCGGCGCCACCTTCGGCGCCGTCATGGGCGCTGATCTGCCGCCGGATGTCGTCCATGTCGAGTGCGCGGACCTTGGCGATGATCTTGTCGAGCGCACCGCCGGGCATCATGCCCGCCTGCTCGGCGAGCACGATCCCGTCGCGCATCACCACCAGTGTCGGGATTGCCCGCACGCCGAACGCCGCCGCCAACCCGGGCTCGGCCTCGGTGTCGACCTTGCCGAACACGACGTCGGGATGTCGCGCGGCGGCGGCCTCGAACACCGGCGCGAACGCGCGGCACGGCCCACACCACGACGCCCAGAAGTCGAGCAGCACGATGCCCTGGCCCACGGTCTGCGCGAAGCTCTGCTCGGTCACCTGCACGGTCATCTGCGGTTCTCCACGGGGTGGGAGCCGCCCACCGGCGAAAAGGGTTCGGCGAGCGCGCCCGCGCCGGCCCGCGGCTCGCGTCCGCGCTGCGTGGCTGCAGCCGGGCGCACCGCAAGGACTGCGCCGCGGCCGCCGGGGATCCATGACACAAGGGATCCTCGATGCGGAGGCTGGCGCGCGCGAGCGCTCGACGACCGTGGATCGTGCTCGCGGTCTATGCGTTGGTGTGCCTGCTCGCGTCGATCGGCGTGCTGCGGCTGCGCCACGAGGACGACGTGCTGGTGTTCCTGCCCGAGCGCGATCCCGACGTCGAGCTGTTCCGCGACGTCGGTGACCGCTTCGGCTCGATGCGGGTCGCGCTGGTCGGCGTCGCGGTCGCGGGCGAGGGCGACGTGCTCGAGCCCGAGGTGCTGCGCGCGCTCACGGCCGCGACCACGGCGCTGTCGCGCGAGCCGTTGGTCGAGCGCGTCACGTCGCTGACCAACGTCACCGACGTCGCCGTCGCCGACGCGGTCACGGTGGTCGAGCCGCTGGTCGATCGCGTGCCGCAGGACCAGGCGCAGCACACGGCGCTGGCGCAGCGCGTGCTGTCGCGCGAGCAGGTCGTGGGCGCGCTGGTCTCGGCGGATCTGCGCGCGACCACACTGATGGTGTACCTGGTGCCCGGCGCCTCGACCGAGGCCGCGGTCGAACGCATCCGCGACGTCGCGACCGCCGAGCTGGGGCGCTGGGAGCTGCACTTCGCCGGCGCGCCGTTCTTCGCCGAGGCCATCTACGGCGGTGCGCGGCGCGACGTCACGCGGCTGTCGCCGGTGGCCGGCGTGCTGCTGGTGGTCGTGGTGCTGCTGTCGTTCCGCGAGATCGTGGGCGTGGCGCTGACCTTCGCGACCGTCGCGATCGCCGAGCTGGCCGTGCTCGGGACCATGGGCTGGATCGGCGAGCGCTACACCGTGCTGACCTCGACCCTGCCGGTGCTGCTGCTGGCGACCGGCAGCGCCTACGCGGTGCACGTGCTCGGTCGCTACTACCTCGAGCGCGAGCAGCACGGTCCCATCGATGCGATCGACGTCGCCATCGACGTGGTGCTGCGGCCGGTGACGATCGCCGCGTGGACCACCTGTGCGGCGTTCCTGTCGTTCTTGGTGATGGACGTCGCGCCCATGCGCGCGTTCGGCCTGGAGGTCGCGCTGGGCACCGCGGCGTGCTGGCTGACCGCGCTGACGCTGCTGCCGGCGGTGCTGGCCCTGGTGCCGCGCAAGCCCCAGCGCGAGCAGCTGTTGCCGCTGGGCGGCCTGTTGCTCGCGGCCTGGCGCGCGACCGAGAAGCACCGCGTCGCGGTGCTGGTCGTGACCGGTGTCCTGGCGGTGGGTGTGGCGCTGCCGATGCGCCGGATCGAGGTCCGCACCGAGGCGCAGGCGTTCCTCGACGAGGGCACCGATGCCTGGCGCGCGCAGCAGTTCTTCGAGGAGCGCTTCGGCGGCGCACGCTTCGTGCAGATCCTGGTCGAGGGCGACTTCGGCGACGCGGTGGCGCAGCGACGCCTGGCGATGATCGCCGAGCGGGCCGGGGCCGAGCCCGGCGTCACGCAGGTCACCAGCGTGACCGATCCGATCGCGATGATGGTCGACATGCTCGGCGGCGGGCGCCGCCTGCCCGCGACGCCGGGCCAGGTGGCCAAGACCTGGTTGTTGCTCGATGGCACGCCCGATCTGGGCCCGCTGGTGCGCGACGATCACGATGCCGCGCTGCTGCAGGTGCGCGTGCGCGGCGAGGCGCTGCCGGTGCTCGACGGGCTCGAGGCGTGGTTGGCGTCCGGCGGCGCCGAGCTCGATCCGCTGGCGAGCGCGACCGTGGTCGCGCGGCTCGAGTGGCTCGCGCGCGCCGAGGGCGGCGCGCCCGATCACGACGCGTTGGTCGCCGCGTTGGCGCAGGCCGGCCCGGTGTCGCAAGACGATCCGCAGTGGCCGGCGGCACGCGACGCCGCCGCGATCGCGTGGCTGCACGGCGAGGACGCCGAGGACGTCGCGCCGGCGCAGCGCGAGGCCATCGAGCGTGCGATCGTCGCCGGGCAAGCGCCGGGCGAGGCGCTCGCGGTCCAGCTCGCCGGCGATCGCGATCAGGCCGAGTTCTCCGGCGAGCTGCTCGCACGCGCGCTGGCGGCCGCGCAGCTGGATCTGGCGCGTGCCCGCGCGACCACGGCCCTCGCTGCCGCCATGGGCGTGGACGCCGGCGCGCCGCGGCTGCGCCACCGGCTCGCGGCGCTGGTCGCCGACGTGCTCGATCCCCACGTCGAGGGCAGCGGCAGCGTGCGCGTGCGCATCACCGGCGAGCCGACGCTGGACCGCGCGCTGTCGCGATCGGTCGCGCGCAACCAGGTCCGCACGATGATCCTCGGCCTGTTCGCGGTGCTGGCGCTGCTGGTGTTGCTGTTCGGTTCGGTCGCGCTGGCGCTGACCTGTGTGGTGCCCGCGGCCCTGACGGCGCTGGCGCTGGGCGGCGTCATGGGTCTGTTCGGCGTGCAGATCGATCTCAGCACCGCGATGTCGGGCGCGATCCTGACCGACACCGCGTCGGACTTCGGCATGCACTACCTGTGGTACCTGCGGCAGCAACCGCGCGACGAGGTCGTGCGCACGGTCGGGCCCATCATGATCGTGTCCAACCTGCTGGTGGCGCTGGGCTTCTTCGCCTTCGCGATGGGCTCGTCGTCGGTCATGCACGTGTTCGGCTCGCTGTCGGGGGCGACCTGCGTGCTCTCGTCGATCGCGACCTGCGTGATCGTGCCGGCGGTGTGGCGCTGGGTCGCGCCGCGTCCGCGGCCGCCGACGGGCTGAGCGCCGCCGCCGTGCTAGGGTGCGGCCCCGGCGGACCATGGCGACCTCGCTCGACCCCGCACAGCAGCCACCGGTGCCCGGCACGCCGCGCGCGAAGCTCGTGCGCTGGGCGTGGCTGTCGGTCGGCGCTGCGCTCGTGACGATCGCGCTCAAGACCGCGGCGTGGGCGGTGACCGGATCGGTGGGCTTGCTGTCCGACGCGCTCGAGTCGAGCGTGAACCTGGTCGCGGCGCTCGGGGCGGTGCTGGCGATGCGGGCTGCCCACGCGCCCGCCGACGAGCAGCACGAGTTCGGCCACGACAAGATCGAGTACTTCTCGAGCGGACTCGAAGGTGGGCTCGTGCTCGCCGCGGCGCTGGCGATCCTGGTCGCCGCGGTGCAGCGCTTGCTCGTGCCCGAGCCGGTCGCGGCGCTGGGTGTGGGCCTGCTCATCTCGATCGTCGCGGCCGCGGTCAACCTCGCGGTCGGGCTGGCCTTGCGCGGCATCGGTCGCCGCGAGCGATCGATCGCGCTGGAGGCCGACGGCCACCACCTGCTCAGCGACGTGTGGACCTCGGTCGGCGTGGTGATCGGCGTCGGCCTGGTCGGCCTGGGCGGCCCGTGGTGGCTCGATCCGCTGGTCGCGATCGGGGTCGCGATCGCGATCATCCGCATCGGCGTGGCGTTGCTGCGGCGCTCGGTCCACGGCCTGCTCGACGCCGCGGTCGCACCGCACGAGCGCGCCGCGCTGGTCGCGATCCTCGACCGCTACGCGAAGGAGCACGGCCTCGCGTGGCACGCCCTGCGCACGCGCGAGGCGGGTGCGCGACGCTTCGTCAGCGTGCACGTGCTGGTGCCCGGCGAGTGGACCGTGCAGGCGGGGCACGATCTGTGCGAGCGGCTCGAGGCCGAGCTCGCGGGCCTGCGGCCACCGACGACCGTGTTCACGCACCTCGAGCCGCTCGAGGACGCGGCCTCGTTCGCCGATCAGGCGCTCGATCGCTGACGCGCAGCGGGTGCGCGTTGCGACGAGCCTTCGCAGCGAATGCGCGGGCGCCCGCGTCCTTCTCCGCAGTCACGCGCGCGGGCGCGCGCACGCGACTTGCACCCGTCGCGCGGCATGAACGCTCCATCCGTCCTGGTGATCGGCGGCGGCGTGGCCGGCCTCGCGGCAGGCTGCTACGCCCGCATGAGCGGCTTGCGGGTGCACCTGCTCGAGCACAACCGCGAGCTCGGCGGGGTCTGCACGGCGTGGTCGCGCGAGCCGTACCTCGTCGACGGGTGCCTGCGCTGGCTGATCGGCGGTGCGCCCGGCGGCATGTTCCGGCGCGTGTACGAGGAGCTCGGCATCGTGCCCGAGCTGACCATGCACACCATCGAGACCTTCGCGCGCATCGAGGATCCCATCGACGGCTGGTCGGTCGCGTACACCCGCGACCTGCAGCAGCTGCGCGCGCAGCTGTCGGCGCTGGGGCCCGCGGACGGCGACGCGGTCGCGCGGCTGTGCGACGCCGCGGCCCACTCGAGCGAGCTGCACATGCCGATCGATGCGCCCGAGCTGGCGAGCTGGCGTGAACGGCTGGCGTCCTTGTGGCAGATGCGCGGCATGGCCAGCACGATGCTGCACTTCCGCGGCACCTTGGGATCGTGGCTCGAGCAGCACGTGCGCTCGCCGCAGCTGCGCGCGGGCCTGGGCGCGCTGGGCGATGCGCGCATGCCCGCCGCGTTCTTGCCGATGGTGCTCGGCGCGCTCGCGGCAGGGCAGCTGCAGCGACCCGAGGGCGGCACGCTGGCGCTGCGCAACGCGCTGGTGCACCGCTTCCGCGAGCTCGGCGGCCAGGCGACGACCGAGGCGACGGTCGAACAGATCCTCGTGGCCCACGGCCGCGCGATCGGTGTGCAGCTCGCCGACGGCACCACGTTGCACGCCGATGCGGTGGTCTCCGCTGCGTCCGCGCCCGAGACCCTCACGCGTCTGCTCGGGGGGCGCCCGCTCGATCTCGCGTGGACCGAACGGCTCGAGCGCTGGCCCATCTTCGATGCGATCGCGCTGGTGTCGGTCGGCGTCGCGCGGCAGTGGCCCGAGCTCGACGCGCAGACGATCGTGCGCCTGCGTGCGCCGCTCCAGGTCGGCGACGTGCCGCTGACGTGGCTGCCGCTCGAGCAGTTCGTCGGCCCGCCGTACGCACCGCCTGGGCACGCCGTGGTGCAGTCGATCCTGCGCTCGCGCTGGGGCTACTGGTCCGAGCTGGGCCCGCGCTACGGTGCGGCCAAGCAGGCGCTCACCGACACGGTGATCACCGCGCTCGACGGGCGCCTGCCCGGGCTCGCCGCGGCCGTGCGCATGACCGACGTCGCGACGCCGCTCACGTTCTGGCGTCACGCTCGCTCGTGGCAGGGCGCGTACGAGGGCTTCCTGCCGACCGCCGAGAACTTCGGTGCGCACGTGCCCAAGGTCGTGCCGGGCATCGCGAACCTGTGGCTCGCGGGGCAGTGGGTCGAGCCCGGCGGCGGCATCCCGCCGGCGCTCCTGTCGGGGCGACAGGCGGTGCAGCTGCTGTGCGCCGAGCGAGGCTGCGCGTTCACGCCCGACGAGGACGTGGCAGCGCTACGATGAGCGCGTCGTGATCGAACGCGTCGTGCTCATCAAGCTCAAGCCTGCCTACGCCACCGACGAGCAGCGCGCCGCGATCGCGGCGGCGACCGCAAAGACGCTGCCGCGCGCCGAGGGCGTGCGTGCGCTGAGGATCGGCACGCCCGCCGATCCCCGCACGCGCCGCGACTGGGACCTGTGCCTGCAGGTCGTGCTCGACGACGTCGACGCGGTGGAGCGGTATCGTGTCGATCCCGTCCACCGCGCCTACGCCGACGACTACCTCGCGCCGCTGCGCGAGCGCATCCACGTGTTCAACTTCGAGCGCTTCGAGCCGCCGGGCGGCTGACTCACGACGCCTTCTCTTCGAACTCCGCGTCGATCACGTCCTCGGGCTCGGCCTGGCGCGGGCCGTCCGCGCCGGGCTCGGCGTACATCGCCGACGACAGGCCGTGGGCGGCCTGGGTCAGGCGCTGTCGCGCCGCGAGCATGCGCGCCGCGTCGTCGCCGGCCAGCGCATCTTCGGCCTCGCGCACCGCCGCGTCGAGCTCGCTGCGCACCGGCGGTGGCACGCGGCTGCCCGCGTCGGCGCCGAGCTTGCCGACCTGCAGCACCAGGGCCTCGAGCGCGTTGCGCTCCTCGGCCAGCTTGCGCCGCCGCTCGTCCTCGGCCTCGTGCCGCTTGGCCTCCTCGACCATGCGCTGCACCTCGGCATCCGACAGCCCGCCGCCGGCCTTGATCTGCACCTGCTGCTTGCGCGAGGTGGCCTTGTCGACCGCCGAGACCTGCACGATGCCGTTGGCGTCGATGTCGAACGCGACCTCGATCTGCGGCGTGCCGCGCGGCGCGGGCGCGATGCCCTCGAGGCCGAACTTGGCCAGGGTGCGGTTGTCCGCGGCCATCTTGCGCTCGCCCTGCAGCACGTGGATCTCCACGCTGGGCTGATCGTCGGCCGCGGTGGTGAACACCTCCGACTTGCGCGTGGGGATGGTGGTGTTGCGCGGGATGAGCACGGTCATCACGCCGCCCTTGGTCTCGATGCCCAGCGACAGCGGCGTGACGTCGACCAGGACCATGTCGTCGACCTCGCCGGTGAGCACGCCGGCCTGCACCGCGGCGCCCAGGCCCACGACCTCGTCGGGGTTGACGCCCTTGCTCGGCGGCTTGCCGAACAACGCCTCGACCTTGCGCTGCACCAGCGGCACGCGGGTCGAGCCGCCGACCAGCAGCACCTCGTCGATGTCGGCGACGCGCTTGCCGGCGTCGGCGAGCGCGCGCTTGCACGGCGCCAGCGTCTGCTCCACCAACGACTCGATCAGCGACTCGAACTTCGCCCGCGTCAGCTTGATCTGCAGGTGCTTGGGCCCGCTGGCGTCCGCGGTCAGAAACGGCAGGTTGATCTCGGTCTCGGCCTGCTGCGACAGCTCGATCTTGGCCCGCTCGGCCGCGTCCTTGAGCCGCTGCAGCACCAGCTTGTCCTTCGACACGTCGATGCCGGTGTCCTGCTTGAACTGCGCCAGCAGCCACTCGATGATGCGCTGGTCGAAGTCGTCGCCGCCCAGGTGCGTGTCACCGCCGGTCGAGAGCACCTCGACCACGTCGGCTGCGACCTCGAGGATGCTGATGTCGAAGGTGCCGCCGCCGAGGTCGTAGACCGCGATCACGCGCTCGCCCGTGCGCTCGTTGCTGCCGTGCGCGTAGGCCAGTGCCGCCGCGGTGGGCTCGTTGACGATGCGCAGCACCTCGAGGCCCGCGATGCGGCCGGCGTCCTTGGTCGCCTGACGCTGCGCGTCGTTGAAGTACGCCGGCACCGTGATGACGGCCTTGGTCACGGCCTCGCCGAGGTAGTCCTCGGCGGCCTTCTTGAGCTTGCCGAGCACGCGCGCGCTGATCTCGGCCGGTGACCACGCGCGGTCGCGCAGCTGGAACGCGACGTTGCCGTCCTTGGCCTTGGTGACCTTGAACGGTACGCGGCCGATCTCGTCGCCGACCTCGTCGAAGCGGCGGCCGATGAAGCGCTTGGCCGAGAACACGGTGTTCTCGGGGTTGGTGATGGCCTGGCGCCGGGCCTGCTGACCCACGAGCGCGCTGCCGCCTTGTTCGATCGCGACGACGCTGGGCGTCGTGCGACCACCCTCCTCGTTGGCGATGACCTTGGGCTCGCCGCCTTCCATCACACACACCACCGAGTTGGTGGTACCGAGATCGATACCGATCACCTTGGACATGGTCCGACTCCTCACGGGTTGGGCCCGAAGCTGTGGGTCTTGGCCGGGCGCCCGTGCATCGGGCGCCACTGGGTCGAGCGCAAGCTAAGAACGTGCCTGCAGCTGTCAACCGGCGCCGGCCGCCAGCGCCGCGAGCACGCGCGCATGGTCGCGACGCGCGTGCTCGGCCGCGGCGCCGGTGCACGCAGCCTCCGCCAGCGCGGCCGCGAGCGCGCAACGGCGTCGCTCGAGCCACGCGCGATAGCCCGGATCCTGCGGACGGTGGCGCAGCAGCGGGCCCAACGCGAGGTCGTCGTCGCTCCAGCCCGGATCGGCGCCCGCACGCACCGGCTCGACCACGCACAGCAGGTGGGGCTGGTCGCGCTCCCACACGATGGCCTCGTGACGCAGCGCGAAGCGGCGCGCGGCGATCCACGCCCGCAACGCCGGCCACTGCGAGGCGGGCTGCAGGATCAGCCGGGTGAGCTCGGGCCACCGCGCCGCGCCGCGCTCGAGCGCGCCGATCATCGCGCGCGCGCCCATGCCCGCGATGACGACGGTGTCGACCTCGCCGGGCCGCAGCGGTGCCAGGCCATCGCCGCGGCGCAGCTCGATGCCCGGATCGCTGCGCACGGCCGTGGCCCGCGCCAGCGCGGCCGCAGAGCGATCGATGCCGATCGCCACCGCCACCGCCCGGCTGCGCCGCAGCAGCGCCAGCAGCCGCCCGTGATCGGTGCCGATGTCGGCCACGCGTGCGCCGGGCTCCACCGCCGCCGCGAGCGCCTGCAGCCTCGCGCCCATCGCCGCAGGAGTCTGCCAGACTCGGGTCCGATGAGCGCGGTCGACTCCGACGCCGCCCACGAGGCGACCCTGCCGGCGACCGCGTCGCCCGAGCAGACCGACGAGGCGCTCGAGGGCGTGCTCACGGCGCTGGGTCGCGCGGCCACGCAGGCGCGGCTGTTCGACCGCGAGCGACCGGTGCTGCTGGGGCGCTACGTCGTGCTCAAGCACCTGGGCTCGGGCGGCATGGGCGACGTGGTCGCGGCCTACGATCCGCAGCTCGATCGCAAGGTCGCGGTCAAGCTGCTGCGCGGGCGCAGCGAGGCCGACGACCCCGCGCACGCGCGACTGCTGCGCGAGGCCCAGGCGATGGCGCGGTTGTCCCATCCCAACGTGATCGCGGTGCACGACGTCGGTACGCACGGCAGCCGCGTGTTCGTGGCGATGGAGCTGATCGACGGCGTGACGCTGCGGCAGTGGGCTGCCGAGCCGCGCACGCTCGAGGCGGTCATGGCGGTGTTGCTGGCGGTCGCGCGCGGCGTGGCTGCGGCCCACGGTGCGGGCGTGATCCACCGCGACCTCAAGCCCGACAACGTCATGGTCGGCGACGACGGCCGCGTGCGCGTGATGGACTTCGGTCTCGCGCGACCGGTCGCCGAGCCCACGACGCTGCCGGGGCGCGGCGAGGACGAGGTCTTCCGCGCGTCGTCGCGGCCGCAGCTCGACGCGATGGCGCTGCCGCTGACGCAGGTGGGCGCGATCGTCGGCACGCCCGCGTACATGTCGCCCGAGCAGCTGCGCGGGCTCGAGCTCGACGCGCGCAGCGATCAGTTCAGCTTCTGCGTGCTGGCGTGGGAGGCGTTGGAGGGGCGGCGGCCCTTCGTCGGCGGCACCGTCGGCGAGCTGCTCGACGCCATGGCGAAGCGGCGCTTCACGCCCAGCGTCGGCGGGCTCGACGTGCCGGGGTGGCTCCGCGCCGCGCTCGAGCGCGGGCTCGCGGCCGCGCCCGAGGATCGCTTCGCGACGATGACGGCGCTGATCGAGGCGCTCGAGCGCGGCCGTGCGCGCGTGCGCGGGCGTCGGTTGGTGACCGCGGCGGTGGCCGCCGGCGTGATCGGACTGGGCGGGCTGGGGGCGCGGCAGGCCGTGCGCGCGCGCGTGCGCCAGGGCTGCGCCGACGAGGGCGCCACGATCGCAGCGACCTGGAACGACGACGCCCGCGCGCGGCTGGCGAGCGGGCTCGCGGCGACCGGCGCCGCGATGGCCGACGACACGCTGCAGCGCGCGCTGCCGTGGATCGACCGCTTCGGTGCAAGGTGGCAAGACGCCCGCACCACGGCCTGCGAGCGCGGCGAGCTGGAGGCGAGCTGGGACGCGGACACGACCGCGCGCGCACGGCAGTGCCTCGACGAACGCAGGGACGAGCTCACCGCGCTGTTGTCCGCGTTCGAGCACGCCGACACCGCGATGCTCTCGCGCGTGGTTCCGGCGTTCGCAGGGTTGACCGGCATCGATGCGTGCCACGACGTCGCCGCGCTGGCGCGCATGCCGTTGCGCCGCGACGATGCCAGCGCGGCGGAGCTGCGCGCGCGGCTGGTCGACGCCGACGGACGCGGACAGGCCGGTCGCTACGCCGACGCGGCCGCCGCTGCCACCGCGATCGCGACCGAGGCCGTCGCCGCCGGCGACGAGGGACTCGCGGCGCGGGCGTGGGTGGTGGCCGGGCGCAACGCGGAGAAGGCCGGCGACGGCGAGGCCTCGGCGCGCGCGCTGCGAGACGGCTTCGCGCTCGCGGGGCGGCTGGGCCTCGACACCGTCGCGGCCGATGCCGCGACCGCGCTGGTCTACACCACCGGCGAGATGTTGCGACAGTCGGAGGCCGCGTTCGCGTGGGGGGCGACCGCGCAGGTGCTGGTCGCGCGCGCGGGCGAGGACGAGGGCATGCGCGGCGCGACGCTGTGGGGCCAGCTCGGCACCGCCCACTGGCGCGCGGCACAGTACGAACAGTCGGTCGCGATGCACGAGCGCGCGCTGGCGCTCAAGCGCCGCATCCTGGGCGAGAGCCACCCCGCGGTCGCGATCACGATCTTCAACCTCGCCAACGCGCGCGACGAGCAGGGCGAGCACGACCGGGCGCTGGCCGAGATGCTCGAGGCGCTCGCGATGTTCGAGCGCGAGCTCGGGCCCAACCACCCCAGCGTGGGCAACTGCGCCAACAACCTCGGCAGCATGGTGCACGTCCGCGGTGAGCTCGATCAGGCCGTGCGCTGGTACGAGCGCGCGCTCGCGGTCAAGGAGGCCAACTTCGGCGCCGACTCGATCCAGCTGACCTCGACCCTGGGCAACCTCGGCAACCTCGAGATCGAACGCGGCGACCTCGCGCGGGCGCGGCAGCTGCACGGGCGCGCGTTGGCGCTGCGGCGCGCCCGCTTCGGCGAGTCGCACCTCGACGTGGCCGACTCGATGTCCAGCCTCGCGAAGATCTCGCGCAGCGAGGGCGACCTGCTGGGGGCGCTGCGGCAGCAGCGGGCCGCGCTGGAGATCCGCGAGCAGGCGCTGCCGGCCGATCATCCCGACGTGATCGACTCGCTGCTGGCGCTGGGGCTGGTGCACGCGTCGCTGGGCGAGGACCCGCAGGCGCGCGACATCTACCAGCGCGCGCTCGCGGCGGCCGAGCGTCGGCTCGGGCCCGACTCGCTGGACGTCGCGACCGCGCTGCACGGGCTCGCCAACGTCGATCGCCGGCAGGGCCGTCCGGGCGACGCCGTGCCCCGACTCGAGCGCGCGTTGGCGATCCGCGAGCGTGCCAAGGCCGATCTCGATCTGCAGGCGACCGCGCGCGAGTCGCTCGCGTACGCGCTCGCCGACAGCGGTGGCGACGTGGCGCGGGCGCGTGCGATCATGCTGCAGGCGCGGCGGGAGTTCGACGCGTCGCCCGATCCGCGGCTGCGCGAGCGCGTGGCGCCGATCGACGCCTGGCTCGCGGCGCACCCGTGAGCGCGGCTCACCAGCTGTAGAAGCCGCGGCCGCTCTTCTTGCCGAGCTTGCCCTCGGCCACCATCTGCCGCAGCAGCGCGGGCGGACGGAAGTGGGCGCCCTCGGGCAGCGCGGTGCTGAGGTACTCCGCGATCGCGAGCCGCACGTCGAGCCCGACCAGATCCGTCAGCCGCAGCGGCCCCATCGGGAAGCCGTAGCCCAGGGTCATGGCCTTGTCGATGTCCTCGGCCGAGCCGACGCCCTGCTCGACCATGCGGATGGCCTCGAGCCCGATCACCAGGCCGAGTCGACTGGTGGCGAAGCCGGGCGAGTCCTTGATGGTGATGCACTCCTTGCCGATGGCCGCGCCCCAGGCCTTCGCGCGCTCGAGCACCGCCGGCGCGGTCGAGCTCGCGACCACCAGCTCGAGCAGCTTCATGATGTGGACCGGGTTGAAGAAGTGCATGCCCAGCACCCGCTCCGGCCGCGGCAGCGGCGCGGCGATCGCCGCGATCGACAGCGAGCTGGTGTTGGTGCCCAGGATCGCGTCGGGCTTGGCCGTCGCGGCGGCGCGCGAGAGCACGTCGTGCTTGAGCGCGAGCGTCTCGGGCACCGCCTCGATGACCAGGTCGGCATCGGCGGCGGCCTGCTCGAGCACCGCGGTGCCGTGCAGCTGCGCCAGCGTGCTCGCAGCCGCCTCCTCGGTCAGCTTCTTGCGCTCGACGCCGGCCTGCAGGTTCGCGCGGATCTTGCCCAGCCCGGCCTCGACGCGGGCGTCGTCGACGTCGAACAGGCGGGTGCGGAAGCCGGCCGCCGCGGCGACCTGGGCGATGCCGTGGCCCATGGTCCCGGCACCTAGCACTGCGACGGTCTGGATGGCGTGCTCGCTGGTCATCGCCGGCGTTTATGCCAAAAAGCCGGTCGCGCGGGCGCGCCGCTGCACGCCGGGCGGTCGGCCTTCCCGTCGGGGTGCGTTGGTCATACCCTGGCGGGGCGCGAAGGAAAGGGCCCGGGTTCGAAGCGACGTGAAGGGGCGCGGGGACATCCCCATCATCATCTGCTGTGCCGAGGACGACGAGCCCGCGCTGGCGAAGGTGTTGGACGAGCTGCGGCGCGAGGGCATGGCGCCCGAGCTGGTGCCCGGTGTGGAGTTCGATCCGACGCTGATGGCGACGTCGCTCGACGCCGCGGCCCCCGACGCGCTGTTCGTGCTGTGCACCTCGACCGCGCTCGACAAGAACGCCGCGCGCCGCCTGACGGGGTTGTTCTCGGCGCGGCGCGGCCCGGGTCAACGCATCATCTCGACCGCGTTCACGCCATCGCGCCCGCTCGCGGTGCTGCCGGCGATCCGCGGTGCGCTCAAGGAGATGCGCCTGCGTCAACCCGAGAGCGGTGAGTTCGACGCTCCCAACACGCACCTGCGCGACGTGGTCGAAGCGCTCACGCCCCAGGCGGCGACGCCGGTCGACCCGGAGCAGCTGGCCCGCGAGCTCGCGCGCGGCATGAACGAGGCCGCGGCGCTGCTCGATCGCCCGCGTGCGGCACGGCGGGGCACGCCCACGCACGACGGCACCCCGCGTCCGATCGAGGACGATCGCGCCGCAGCGCCGGTCGTAGCGGCGGCCACCACCGCGCCGGTCCTCGCGACCGCCGACGCGGCGCCGCCGGTCGTCGTCGCAGCGCCCGAGACGCTCGAGCTGCCCGCGCCGCCGCTCGACGACGAGCCGGCCGAGCCGACGATGGAGCTGCCGCGTCGCGGCACGCTGTCGATGCCGGCGGCCGTGCCTGCACCCGGCGAACCGCTGCCGTCGCCGACGCCGGCGCGCACCGAGTCGCCGCGCGCCGAAGCATCGCGCGCCGAAGCACCGCGCGCCGAAGCACCGCGTGCGACCCCCGCTGCCAGCAGCAGCACCGAGACGTCGACGCCAGCGCCGATGCGCGGCTCGCTCGAACAGAAGCTCTCGGCAGTCCCCAGCGCGGCGGTCGACGAGCTCGTCACCGACTGGACCCCGAGCCGGCAGATCCCACGCGCCGCCCGCTCGATGCACGCGGCCGCGTTCGAGGAGCCGCGCGGCAATCGCTGGCTGCTGCTGTTCGCGGGCCTGGGCATCGCCGGCATCGTCGCGCTCGCGGTGCTGCAGCTGATCCAACCCGGCCGCGGCGACGCGGCCACGGGCGAGCCCGCGGCGAGCGTGCGCGGTGCCCCCTCGCCGGGCGACGCGACCGCCACCCACGGCGATGCGCCGGGCAAGGGCGACGCGCCGGGCAAGAACGATGCGCCGGGCAAGAACGATGCGCCG
>JAIBBS010000313.1 GCA_019694555.1 Nannocystaceae bacterium | reverse complement strand
CGCAGGAACGTGAACTGCACGCGTTCGCGCGGCAGCAGCACGTCGTGCGTGAACACGGCGATCCACGTGCCGGTGTTGAAGTACCACGCCGGGCGCTCGGCCGTGCCGCCGATGCGCCACAGCACCTCGTCGTGGCTGTGGCCGAAGCTGATCACCGGCACGTCGACGATGCGCGCGAGCTCGGCCGCGGCGCGACGCATGGGCTCGGGCGGCACCGCGGAGCCGCCGCGCAGCACCGTGTAGGCCAGCGAGCCGAACAGCGCCAGCAGGAACACGAAGCTGAACATCAGGAACAGCGTCGCGCGACCGAGCAGCCCGGTCGCGACCTGATCGATGGCGTGGTTGCCGGCGAACCACAGGCCGAGCACCAGCGCGCTGACCAGCGTGAACGCGCCGGTGAGCTTGAGCGTCTGCAGGCCCAGGCCGCGGATGGCCTGGACCAGGTCGGTGTGGGTGTCCTTGAGGCGATCGATCGCGAACAGCCGCTCGCCCATGCCGCTTTGCTCGGCGAGCTCGGCGAGCTCGCGGGCGTGGTTGTCGGCGATGCGGGTGCGTGCGCGCGACGGGTACTTGAGCACGCGCTTGACCACCTGCCACCAGAAGCGCCAGTGGCTGCGGACCACGCCCAGCAGCAGCTGCGGGTTGTTGAACGCGAGCCACTTGAGGTAGCGGCTGTTGGCGCGCGTGCTCGGCACGATGAAGGTGATGTGGCCGAACGCGTTGTAGAGGTAGCGCTGGAAGAAGTTGCCCAGCGGGTTGTCGAGCTCGGCCTCGTGCACGGCGTCGGGCAGATCGACCAGGCCACGGCGCAGCGGATAGCGGAACGCGTTCTCGGGATCGTACTGGCAGCCGTGCTCGATCCAGAGCCGGCCGGGCTCGTGGTAGAACCACGGCAGGAACTCGAGCTTCTCGAGCGCGGCGGCGGCGGTGGGACCGTCGCCGAGCTCGCCGTGGCGGATCAGCGCCTCGCGCAGGGCTTGCTGCACCGGCTGCCACTGCAGCTCGATGTCGTGGTTGCCCGGCAGCATGATGACGTCGTGGCCGCTCGCGAGCACGTGGCCGATCGCGGCGCAGAAGCGGGGATGGCCCTCGAGGATGCGCGCGAGCTCGGCCGCCGCGCGCGATGGCGTGAGCACCGGCGCGAAGGTCGAGCGGCGCTCGGGCGTGTCACCCTCGAGCGGCACCGGGTCGAGTCGCAGCAGGTCGAAGGTGTCGCCGTTGAAGACGAACTTCAGTCCGCGACCGCTGCGGCGCGCCTCCTCGGTGAGCCAGCGACAGAAGCGATGGAAGTCCTCGTCGTAGAAGAACGCCTCGAGCTCGTAGTAGCGACCCGACTCGCGGTTGCGGCCGCGACCCAGGTGCAGGTCGCTGACGACGATGACGTCGTGCAGGGGCGTTGCGCTCATCGGGCGTCGTGTCGACGATGCCACAGCCACAGCGCGACAAACAGCAGTGCAAGCCCGAGGGCGCCGCCGGCGGCGGCGACGGGCGACGCGACCATGGAGCCGTAGTAGGCCACCATGGCCACGGTCGCGAGCTGTCGCGCCACATCCAGGGGCACGGCCCAGCCGCGGCGCTCGAGCCGACCGACCAGCGCGAGCAGGGTCGCGAGCACGACCACGCCCGGCAGGATCATCGCGCTACGGCTGGCGGTGGCCTCGAGCGACATGTACAGGCCGCTGCCGGCGAACGCGAGCCAGAAGTGCGCGAGCACGTAGCGTCGCAGCGGTCGCGACGCGCTGGCCTCGTACTTGACGTACTGCGCGCGATCGACCGCGGCCGGCGGCGTCGCCGGTCCCAGCGTGGCGGGCTGCCAGCCGGGATGCATCCACCACACGCGCACGCGGTCGAGCCAGCGCGGGAAGCGACGCGCCGCGCGCTGGACCTGCACGTAGTACTCGACGTTGGCCCACAGCGGGTTGTAGCTGTGCAGCGGCTTGGTCACGCCGAACACCACCGGCTCGCGCTCGGGCTCGTAGGTGCCGAAGAGCTTGTCCCACAGGATGAAGATGCCGCCGTAGTTCTTGTCGAGGTACTGCGGGTTGATGCCGTGGTGCACGCGGTGGTGCGACGGCGTGTTGAGCACGGCTTCGATCGGACCCAGCTGCCGCACGAGCTCGGTATGGGTCCAGAACTGGTAGAAGAGATTGAGCGCGTACATCGTGACCCACACGTGCGCAGGCACGCCCAGCAGCGCGAGCGGGGCGTAGAACACGAACGCGCTGACCAGCTCGAGCGCGGGCTGCCGCAGCGCCACCGAGAGGTTGAAGTCCTCGCTGTGGTGGTGCACCACGTGCACGCCCCACAGCACGTTGACCACGTGACTGAGGCGGTGCCACCAGTAGAACGCGAAGTCGATGCCGACGAAGGCGATCAGCCACGGCCACGGGCTGCCGCTGGCGAACTCGACCAGCCGCGCGTGGTCGTACAGCCAGCCGTAGGCGACCACCGCGGCGAACTTGAAGAACACCTCGAACACCTGCGACACGATGCCGGTGCTCAGATCCGAGACCATCGTGCCCAGGTGGTAGGCCCGCTGCTTGCGGCGGCGGGCCACCAGCGCCTCGACCACGATGCCGAGGATGAAGAACGGGACCAGCAGCGGGATGATGTTGTCGGACATGACGCGCTGCCTCGCTGCGGTGCCGCCGCTTCAGTTGAGCGCGTAGGGGGTACTCAGCGCGAACGCGGCGATCTCGGCGTCGAAGTGCTCGCCGTGGTCGGTGACCATCTGGTAGCTGCCGTGCATCGTGCCGAACGCGGTGCCCAGCGGGCACGCCGAGGTGTACTCGAAGCTCTCGCCCGGGCGCAGGATCGGCTGCGCTCCGACCACGCCGGGGCCGCGCACCTCTTCGACCTCGCCGTTGGCGTCGGTGATGACCCAGTGACGACTCATCAACTGCACGGTCTCGCTGCCGGTGTTGGCGATGCGAACCGTGTACGCGAAGAGCCAGCCGCCGCGGCCGGGATCGGATTGCTCGGGCACGTAGCGCGATCGCACTCGCACCTCGATTCCCCGCGTGGTTGCTTCGGATGTGGACATGCTCCGGTACCGGCGGCGGATCCTATCGCAACCTGAGCGAGGCTGGCAGCGGCGCCGGCGCGTCGCGTGGCGCCGGGCGCGTGCGCGCCGGCTCACTGCACGCCGCAGTCGATCGCCGCGGGCTGCGGCTCGAACGCGTAGTTGGTGGTGCCGTCGCCGATCTGGCCGGCGCTGTTGGTGCCCCAGCACAACACCTGCGCGGTGTCGGTCCGCACGCAGGTGTGGGTGACGCCGCCGGCGACGTCGAGCACACCCGCGCCGACCTCGATGTGCACCGGCACCAGCGTGTACTGATCGTTGCCACCCATGTCCGGCTCAAGCATGAGCTGGCCGCTGTCGTTGCTGCCCCAGCACCACAGTGCGGCGTCGTCGTCGATGGCGCAGGTGTGCTGATCACCCGCGGCGATGGCGATCGGCGTGCCGGCCTCGGGCGGCCACGCCACCGCCACCGGTGCGAGCTGTTGCGTGCCGCTGCCATCGCCGAGCTGGCCCACGTCGTTGCGACCCCAGCAGCTGATGGTCGCGGTGTTCGTCAGCACGCAGGTGTGCGTGCGACCCAACGCGATGTCGGCGACGTCGGCCACCGGCATCGACGTGGGCGAAGGCAGGCTCGGCGTCATGCCCGGATCGGTCGCGAGCTGGCCCTGACCGTTGGCGCCCCAGCACGAGACGTTGCCGCTCTGCAGCAGACAACCGAACGCGGCGCCGGCCTCGAGCCGCGCCACCGGTCCGGTGCCGGTGCTCGCGGGCCCGGGCCCGGGATCGACGCCGGTGAGCTGACTCTGACCGTTGGCGCCCCAGCACACCAGCGAGATGCCATCCGCGGCGCAGGTGAACGCCGCGCCGGCGGCGACGTGATCGGCGGACGTCACCGGTGCCGGCGTGGCCGGTGCGGTGGGCTGCGCCAGCGCGGGATCGACCTGACCGCTGTCGTTGGCGCCGAAGCAGCGCACGTTGCCCTGCTCGGATCGCACGCAGGTGTGGTTGGTGGCTCGCACCTCGCGGATCGGATCCGAGGGCCGCACCGCCAGCGCCGACACCGGCGCGCTCTCGAACGGCTGCAGCGAGTCACCCAGCTGGCCTCGATCGTTGGCGCCCCAACACAGCACGGTGCCGTCGACCAGCACCGCGCAGCTGTGGCGATCACCGGTCTCGATCTGCCGCACGCAGCCGCAGGCCTGGCCCATGCAATCGAGGCCGTCCGCGCACGCGGGCCCGTCGGCGCAGCAGCTCTGGCCGGCACCGCCGCAGACCTCACCGGTCTCGCCGCTGCTGCTCGAGCTCTCGGCGCCGACCGAGCTGCCCGAGTCGAGGCTCGTCGCGGTGAGCGTGGTGTCGAGCGAGCCGACGCTGGTGCTGCTGGTGCCGCCGCTGCCGTCGCTGGTGGTGCCGCCGCCGACGCAGTCGCCCGCGAACGCAGCGTCGGCGAACTCGTCGTAGCGCAGCCCGCTGCTGCACGCGTCGTCCGGATACGCGCACTGCCCCGACATGCACACGCCGCCGCTCCGGGCGTTGCACGCGTCGGCGTCCTCGCACGAAAACGTGGTGAATTGCAGACACGCGCCCTGGCCCAGCGCGAGCCCGACCACGGCGGCCAGCCCTGGCACCAGCGCGCGGCTGCGGCCGGGGCGCTGCGGCCCGTCCCCGCGGCGTTGCGTCGCCCCGAGCGCCGCGCCGGCC
The DNA here is from genome assembly GCA_019694555.1 of Nannocystaceae bacterium. GTDB lineage: Bacteria > Myxococcota_A > Polyangia > Nannocystales > Nannocystaceae > Xiheibacterium. Next base: position 1,653 of record JAIBBS010000313.1, on the reverse strand, counting down.
CCGTGCGAGCGCGTGCGTGCGTGCGGGGGACTCAGCTCGGGCATGCGCGCGGCCATCGGATCCGCCGCCGCACGATAGCACCGAATCACAGCGGTTCGCACGCGCGGCCGGCCGTTGCGGAGCCCGTGCGCGGGGCGCTAGGATCGCTCGACGATGCCACCCGACCCGGCAGCAGAGCGCCGCGGTGCGGCGCCGGGCCCGAGCGCCGCGAGCGATCGGCTCGGACGCTACGAGCTGCTGCGTCGTCTGGGCTCGGGCGGCATGGCCGAGGTCCACCTCGCGCGCGCGGCCGGGCTCGAGGGCTTCCAGAAGTTGCTCGTGCTCAAGCGGATCCTGCCGCACCTCGCGGCCGATCCGGAGTTCGTGCGCATGTTCCTGGCCGAGGCGCGGCTGGCCGCGATCCTCGATCACCCCAACGTCGTGCAGGTGTTCGACATCGGCCGCGAGGGCGCCGAGTTCTTCTTCACGATGGAGTACGTCTACGGCGAGAACCTGCAGACCATCCTGCGGGCCAGTCGCCGCAAGGGCACGGTGTTGCCGATCGAGCTCGCGATCGCGATCGCGATGGGCGCGGCCACGGGTCTGCACTACGCCCACGAGCGCGTCGGCTTCGACGGCATGCCGCTGGGCCTGGTGCACCGCGACGTCTCGCCGACCAACGTCATGGTCACCTACGACGGCTGCGTGAAGATGGCGGACTTCGGCATCGCCAAGGTCACCTCGCGCACGGACGTCACCCAGGCCGGCATCCGCAAGGGCAAGGTCCCGTACATGTCGCCCGAGCAGTGCCGGGCCGAGCCGCTCGACCGTCGCAGCGACGTGTTCTCGCTCGGCATCGTGCTGTACGAGTGCACCACGATGTCGCGGCTGTTCGACGGCGACAACGAGTTCGGGCTGATGAACCGCATCGTCAACGGCGACGTGCCGTTGCCGTCGACCAAGCGGCAGAACTTCCCCAAGGACCTCGAGCGCATCATCATGCGTGCGCTCGCACCCCAACGCGATCGTCGCTTCGCCACCGCCGGTGAGCTCGCGGCCGAGCTCGAACGCTTCGCGCGCGAGCGCAAGCTGCGGGCGACGCAGTCGGCGCTGGGCGAGTTCATGCACGAGCTGTTCGAGCCGCGGCCGTTCCCCTTCGGTGCACTGCTGGGCGCCCCGATGGCCGCGGCCGCGGCGTCGGCCGGCACGGGCGAGCACAGCGCGCGCTCGGGTGCCGCGGTGCCGGCGGTGCGCATGCCCGCCGACGTCACGCCACCGTCGCACTCGCAGAGCACCGCCGCGGGCTCGCGCTCGGGCAGCCGCAGCAGCGTCGTGGCACCGCGCGGCGGCTCGACGCTGCGCGGTGTGGCGATCGGTCTGGGTGCGGTCGCTGCGGTCGCGGCGGTGGCGGTCGGTGCGGTGTTCGTCGCGACCGCGAACACCACCACGACCGCGAGCCCGACCGCGCCGGCGAGGCCCGCGGCGGCGCCGGCCGCGGTCACGCCACCGGCACCCGCGGCGTCGGTGGTGCCGGTGCTCGCGCCCGCGGCGATCGCGCCGGCGCCCGTCGAAGCGGCTGCACCGGTGCCGGTGCCGGCCGCGGCGCCGGTGCCCACGGCGCCCGTCGAAGCCGCGCCCGAGGCCCCGGCGGAGCCGGTCGTGATCGTCGACGAC
>JAIBBS010000098.1 GCA_019694555.1 Nannocystaceae bacterium | reverse complement strand
GCTGCGACGGGCTCCGGCGTCGTCGCGATCGGCGTCGGCGGACTCGGCACGATCGCGGGCGCGGCCGTGGGCTCCACCGCCGCGCGGTTCACAGCGACGTCGGGCGCCGCCGCTGGCGTGGGCTCGCGCGCGGCCGACTCGACCGGCGCCGTCTCGGCGCGCGCTGCATCCGCGTCGTGCGGCCGCGTCACCGCGTAGACCGTCACCGCCGTGATCGCGGACGCGGCCGCGATCGCGAGCCAGAAGCGCGCGGGTGCGATCGACCGCGGCGCGGCGGACGGCACCGCGCGCACGGTGACACCGTCCTGCTCCGCGGCATGCGGCACCGACAACGTCTGCGGATGCGGCGGTGTGCCGAAGCGCTCGCGCATGAACTCGGCGAGCTCGACCGTGCTGAGCGTGCGCGCCTCGGACTCGGCGAAGGCCTCGAGATCGAGCTGCATGTGCAGCGCGGTCGGGTAGCGCGCGTCGGGATCGGTCGCGAGCGCACGCTCGACGATCCGCACCAGCGCCCCAGGCAGCTCGGGTCGCAGCTGCTGCGGCGGGATGTAGTCGCCGCGGGCGGTGCGGGCCATCGCCGCGAACTCGTTGGGCGCGTGGAAGGCCCGCGCGCCGGTCAGCACCTCGTACGCGACGATGCCGAGCGAGAAGATGTCGCTGCGGCGATCGACTTCCTCGCCGCGGCACTGCTCCGGCGACATGTACCCGATCTTGCCCTTGATGCGGCCGGCCAGGGTCTTGCTCGTGCGCGCGGCGGCCTTGGCGATGCCGAAGTCGGTCAGCTTGATCGCGCCGCTGTACGCCACCATCACGTTCGACGGTGAGACGTCGCGGTGGACCAGGCCCAGCGGCCGACCGTCGTTGCCCAGGGCCTCGTGCGCGTGGTGCAACCCCGCGCACACACCGATGAGCACGACCAGCGCGAGGCCCAGCGGCAGGCCCTCGGGCGCGTGCCGCAGCACCTCGCGCAGGTTGCGGCCGTGCACGTACTCCATCGCGAGGAAGTACTCGCCGCGCACGTGGTCGATGTCGGTGACCTGCGCGATGTTGGGGTGGTCGAGCGAGGCCGCGATGCGGGCCTCGTCGAGGAACATCGTGATGAACTCGGGATCCTCGGTCAGGTGCGGCAGCACCCGCTTGATCACGACCGTGCGCTCGAACCCCGACAGCCCGCTGTGGCGCGCGACGTACAGCTCGGCCATGCCGCCGGTCGCGAGCCGGCCGATGAGCTCGTAGCGGCCCATGCGGGTGCCCGGCGGCAGCCCACCTGGGGTCGGCGCGCGCGGTGGATCCACGCCGCGATTCTACCAGGGCCGGGCGCGCCGCCTCAGGGGGTTCGCGGGAGGTTGGCCGCGCGCGTGGCAGGGCCCAGCGCGCGCTGGAGGTCATCGAGTCCCAACACCACGCGATCGCGCAGGGCGCCCGGCCGCGTCATCTCCACCACCGCGGCGACGATGAGCTCGCGCGCGCGCGCGAGCCGACTGCCGATGGTGCTGGGGTTGGCCTCGAGCACGGCGCCGATCTCGATCGTGCTCATGCCCTCCCAGTAGTAGAGCTCGACGACGATCTGCAGGTCGATCGGCAGGGTCGACAGCGCCATCAGCACCAGCACCTCGTCCTCGCGCCGCACCGCCACCACGCTGAGCGACGTGCGTGCCGACGAGTCGTCCTGCGCCAGACTCATCGCGCGATCGTGGCGACCGGCCTTGCGCAGGTGGCCCAGCAGCAGCCGCCGCGCGATGCCGAAGAGGTAGGGCTTGAGCGCGGCACCGTCGCGCAGCGACGCTGCGCCCTCGGTCGCGGCGACGAAGACCTGCTGCGTGAGATCGTCGGCGTGCTGCGGCAGGCGCAGGTCGAAGAAGCGGCGCACGCTGGGGTAGTGGCGCCGCGTGAGCGCCTCGCCGGCGCTGCGATCGCCCGCGAGCCAGGCCGCCACCAGCACCGCGTCGGAGGCCGCATCGACGGGCGGGGGCGCGGGCGGAGCGGTGGGGGCCATGGCGGTGCGCACCGCCGCGCGCGGGCGGTCGGGCGTCGCCATGGTACCGCAGCGTCGCGCGCCGCTGGTCGCGGCGCGCGCTCACGCGCTCGCGAGCGACGCCGCCCAGCTGCGCTCGAGTGCGCCCCAGTCGACGCGCGCACCGAGCTGCGCGAGCACGGCGTACAGACCGAAGCGCAGGCGGAACAGGAACAGCAACCGCCCGGGCAGCTGCAGGCGGCCGATCGCGAGCTTGTCGCGCATCAGCGCACGCGCGTCGGTGCCCTCGTCGATCGCGATGCTGCGGGCGCCGTCGTCGCGCAGTGGGCCGAAGAAGCCGTGCAGCAGGCGGCGCAGCTCGCCGCGGCCGCGGTCGTCGGTGGGGGCGCGACCGCCCAGGGCCTCGAGCGCGACCGCCATCGCGTCGACGTCGTCGCGGCGCACCGCGAGCGCGAGCTCGGCGAAGCCGCGGCGCAGCGCGGGCTCGAAGCTGCGCACGCAGCCGAAGTCGTACAGCACGATGCGACCATCGCCCAGGAACGCGAAGTTGCCCGGGTGCGGGTCGGCGTGGAACAGGCCCTCGCGGTACAGCGTGCGCATCCAGAAGCGGAACAACGCCGTGCCGGCACGGTCGCGGGCCGCCTGATCCGGGCCCGCCGCGAGCCAGCGCGTCAGGTCGGTGCCGTCGATGCGGAGGCTGACCAACACCGCCGCACCGCAGAACTCCGGCACGATCGCGGGCACGACCAGGTCGGGGTCGTCGGCGAACAGCGTCGCGAAGTGCTGCTGTCGCGAGGCCTCGAGCGAGAAGTCGCACTCCTCGAGGAATGCGGTGCGGGCCTCGTCGATGAGCTCGCCGACCGTCGCCGCGCCGCTGACCGCCGCGAAGGCCTTGCCCAGCGTCGCCGAGCGGAAGTCGGCGCGCAGCGCCGCTTCGATGTCGCGGTGGCGCACCTTCACCACGACGTGGCGGCCGTCGGGCAGGACGCCGCGGTGGACCTGGCCGATGCTCGCGACCGCGATCGGCTCGCGCTCCAGCCCGGCCAACAACGCGTCGGCGCGCTCGCCCAGGCTCGCGCGCACGGTCGCCTCGACCTCGTCCCACGGCGCGCTCGGGGCCGCGGTCTGCAGCAACGCCAGCATCGATCGCACCGACTCGGGCACGGTTGCGTCGACGTAGCCGAGCATCTGCCCGACCTTCATCGCCACGCCCTTGAGGCCGCCCAGCTGCGCGACGATCGCCTCGAGCTCCTCGGCGGTCGGCGGATCGCCGCGACGCGTGCGCGCGATCGCGGAACCCACGCCCAGCGCGCTGCGACCGGTGCGCCACAGCCGGCGCAGCGAGGAGGTGGGAACGGCGTCGTGTCCGTGCAGCAGCCGGCCGCGGGCGTCGGAGGGGGTCGGGGCGTCGATCGTCATGTGATAGTTACTATCACAAGTTGTCGGGCGGTGCAAGGGCGACCGTGCCGATGCGACGCCACAAGGGTCCGGCGCCCAGGGCGTAGGCGAGGACCGCATCGCCCATGGCGTTGTCGGCCATCGCCGCCAGCGCGGGGTCGAGCGCCAGCACCAGATCGGCCGCGCCCAGCGATCGCGTGAGCGCGTCGAGCGTGGGCTGGTCGTCGAACAGCCGCGCGGCCAACAGCGCGAAGCCGCTCGACGACGCGCTCGCGCCGACCAGCGGCACGATCGGGCCCGAGTCGACGTCGAGGGTGCCGTGCGCGTCGGCTGGCCACTCGCGTGCGTAGCCGAGCCCGAGCAGGTTGCCCAGCAGCACCTGCTTGGCGCGCGCGTACTGCTGCTGCGCGAGCGTGTCGTCGAGCAGGCGCAGGTTCGCCGCCACCAGCCACAGGCTCGAGCCCTCGGGGCCATCGAGCGGCGCGCCGTGCCAGGTGAACTCCGAGCCCAGCAGGCCGCTGCTCGCATCGATCAGCGACGCGCGCGCGTGCGCGACCCAGCGCGCGATCAACCCGCGGTGGTCGCTGCCGTCGAGCACGTCGGCCATGCGGATCGCGACCAGCGCGTTGGTGTTGCAGAACAGCCACGCCTCGCCGGGGTAGCTCTCGGCCAGCAGCGACGGGCTGCGTTCGATCTGCGCGGCGATGGCGGCCACGCGCGCGCGGTGTTGCTCGGCCACGGACGCGTCGTCGCGGACGAAGCGACGCGCGCCCAGCACCAGCGCGATCTCGCCGTCGACGAACACGCTGGCGCCCGAGGGATCGGCGAAGCCGCCGCGGTGCCCGTAGGGCAGCAGGAAGTGCCGGTCACCGAAGCGGCGCTGCTCTTCGATCTGCGACTGCACCAGCGCGTCGATCTGCGGCAGCAGCTCGTCGGCGTCGTCGGGGTGCGCCAGCGCGCGATCGACCAGCGCGAGCGCCAGGAACGTGCGGTGCATGAGGTCCCACTCCGGGTTCTTGCGCCGCAGCGCCGCAGCGACCTCGCCGCGCGCCTGCTCGTCCTGCACGCCCGCGAGCAGCCGCTGCCGCAGCGCGTCTGCGCGTTGCTCCACGCTCGGTCGCGTCGCGCACCAGCCCATCGCCAGCGCTGCGAACACCACGGCCACGATCATCACGGCGCGCTGCCATCGTCTCATCGCGTAGAGGCATACGCCGCCGCGCGCCGCCGGGCCGCCGCAGATTTCGTGCAAATCACGGCGCCCTCGCGAGGGCGCCGTCACGCTTGCGTCGGGCAGAGCCGTCGGAGCGTCCCAGCGCCGGGCGCTCCGCGTCTGGGAGAAGATGATAGTCTCTCTCGAATGTCTGCGAAGGCCCCCGAGTCCGAGGACGGCCGCACGCGCCGACGCGTGACCGCGATGCTGCGCACCCAGGCCGTGGCGCTCGACCTGTTCGAGCGCGACGGCTACGACGCCGTCGGCATCGACACCATCGCGGCCGCGGCCGAGGTCGGCCCCGCCACCATCTATCGCAACTTCGGCACCAAGGAGCGCCTGGTGCTGTGGGACGAGTACGATCCGATGCTGCTCGAGGCCGTCGCCGCCGAGCTCGCGGAGCATCCGGTGCTCGAGGCACTGCCCCGTGCACTCAGCCGCGCGGTCGGAGAGGTCTACACCCGCGATCGCGTGCGGATCCTTCGACGCGCGCGGCTCATCCGCGCCAACGTGGCGCTGCAGCAGGTCGCCGCCGGCGACGCCCGCATGCTGCGCGTGGCGCTGGCGGAGGTGTTCAAGCGCAGCCGCCACGCGAGCGATGCGTTCGAGGCGGTGATCTGGGCCGGCGCCGTGGTCTCCACGCTCGAGGCCGCGGTCGATCGCTGGGTCGACGGCGACGGCGAGGGCTCGCTCGCGCGGCAGTTCGCCAGCGCCTTCCGCCGCCTGGGCCGGCTCGCGTCCGCGTGAGCGCGGATCACTTCGTCGCGCCGGCGTCCGCCCGCGCGACCTGACAGCGGCCGATGGCCTGCGGCTGATCGGGCGTGGTCTGGGGCACGAACGCCACCGCCTCCGAGCCGGCCTCGCTGGCCGTGAATGCCAGCGAGGGCTTGGCCGTGCTCGACTGCGTGCTGCTCACCAACAGGCGGTGGTTGCCATCGTCGCCGCGATCGTAGCGGTCCACCTGCCAGTCGCCGACACCAGCGCTGCATTCGACCACGTAGGTGTGGCCCGCGAGCGAGTCGAACTTCACGACCACACCGCCGCGGATCCACGAGTCGAACACCATCGCGCCGTCGTCCGGGTTGTTGTAGGACATGCCGATCGCGGTGAGCGTGGCCTTGCCGACGCGCTGGCGCGCGAGCGACAGCACCGCGGGCGTCTGCATGTCCTGCGGCGCGACACCGGCGAGCCGTGACAGCTCGGCCTTCGACGACAGTGGCGGCCGCACCGGTAGCACTCGCTGCGGCGCCGCGATCGCGGCGGCGACCGCAGCGCTCGGATCGACGGCGCCGAGGTCGGCAGCGTCGGCTGCACCGGGCACGGGGACCTTGGTCACGGGCGCGGCGGCGGCGAACCATGCGGCGCCCAGCACCAGCGAGCACGCGAGCCAGGGGAGGGTCGAGCGAGTCGTCATGCCGACGGTGGTGGCCCGCGCCGGTCGAAGTGTTCCCGCCGCCGCTGCGCCGCCTCCGGCTCAGGGCGCGACCGGCCGACGCAGGTCCTCGGCGCGGACCTGCCAGGGCGGCTCGGGCACGTCGTCGAGCTCGTAGAAGCCGGCGCAGAAGCACGCGTGCGGGCACGAGCCGCACACCGGCTTGCGCACGCGCCGGGCCGCGAGGTACTCGGCCAGGTTCACGCCGTCGTTGTTGACGAACACCATCTGCCGCGCGCGCTTGTCGAGGTCACCGGCGAGGTAGCGCTCGTAGCCGGGCATGAAGCAAAACGGCAGGTTGATGATCTGGATCTTCATCTGATCGCCGAAGCGATCGATGACGTCCATCGCCACCCGTGCCGCGGTCGCGGTGTCGGGCGCGACCATGCGGGTGGCGCGGCCGAACGGCGTGAGAAACTGGATGTTGAACCACCGCAGGCCCAGCGACAGACACAGCGCCGCGAGCTGCGGCAGCTGCTCGAAGTTGCCCTTGGTCACGGTGGTGTTCATGCCCAGCTCGACGCCGGGCGGCGCCGCCGCGAGGCAGTTGCGGATGCCGGCGACGGTCTGTTCGAACGCCTCGGCCACGCCGACCTGCGCGGCGTGGGTGCGCGCGTCGGCGCCGTGCAGCGAGAACAGCAGCGAGGTCACGCCGCTGCCGGCCAGCCGCGCCGCGAACTCGGGGTAGGCGCACAGCCGGCCGTTGGTGGTGACGTTGACGCGGCGGTAGCCCAACGCACGAGCGTAGCGGATGAGCGCGAACAGCTCGGGGTTCATCGTCGGCTCGCCGCCGTCGATGTCGAGCAGCTCGACGCCGCGTCGACGGTGGGCCGCCAACACCTCGCGTTGTCGCGTGGGATCGCCATCGACCTGCGTGCGCGTGCCGACCGCACAGAAGGTGCAGTGGTTGTTGCAGACGTAGGTCGCGTTGAGGATCAGCTTCTGCGGCCCGGTGCTGCTGCGCAGCCGCGCCTCGAAGGTGGCCTTGAAGCGCTGCAGCATCGCGGGATCGACCGCGTCGTGCAGCGGCGTCGGCTCGGTCTGGAAGCGCGGGCCCCAGTCGTCGACCTGCGGTAGCCGCGACGCGCGGGCCAGCCGCGTGCCCGGCAGCGGCGTCGCGAACTGCACCGCGGGATGGGCATCGAAGCGATCGAACAGCGACAGCGCGAACGCCAGCGTCTCGTTGATCTCGGTCGCACGCTCGCCGGGCATGCCGATGATGAAGTGCACCAGCATCGGCAGGCCCAGGCGGTGGGCCGCCGCTGCGACGCGTTCGATCGCGTCGGTGCGCAGGCGCTTGCCCACGACCTCGTCGAGCACGCGCTGCGATCCGCTCTCCGCGCTGACGCTCAGGGTCGTGATGCGCCCCAGCAGCCGCACCAGCGTGGCGTCGTCGAGGTGGTCCGCGCGCATGCCGTTGGGGAACTCGAGCCGCAGTCCCGCGCCCTCGGCCGCGTCGAGCAGCGCCGCGAGGTGCTGCGGGTGCACGTTGACCATCTCGTCGAGCACGTGGACGCACTGCGCGCCCAGGGCTCGCAGCGCGCCGAGCTGCGCGTGCATGCTCGCCGGGCTCGACCGTCGCTGGGTCTTGGCCTCGCCCTCGCCGCGATCGGGGTTGCTGCTGCAGTGGGCGCAGTCGTAGGGGCAGCCGCGCGCGCTGATCCACGGCAGCGTGCGGCCGCGGATGGGGAACGCACCGGCGCCGCGACCCAGCCCCGCGACGACGGCGGCGAGGAAGGCATCGCGCGCGCGCAGATCGATGCGATCCCACGCCGGCAGTGGCAGCGCGTCGAGCGACTCGGGTCGTCGGCCGCGCAGCGGACCGCGCGGCGGCGTGCCGCGTCGCAGCGCCGCGAGCAGCTCCGGCAGCGTGCGCTCGGCCTCGTGCGCGAGGTAGGCGTCGGCCTCGGGGTACGCGGCGAGGATCGCCGTCGCGGGCGCGGCGACGTAGTGCTGCCCGGACTGGTAGAGATCCGCCAGCACGATCGGCCGCGTCGGCGCGGCCGCGCGCAGCCCCGCCAGGGTCTGGCCCAGCAGATCGTCGCGCAGCGGTGGGCGATGAAACGGCGTGATCGCGACCACCGCCAGCGCGTGCTCGCCGTGCGCCGCGGCCACCACCGCGTCGGGCTCGACCCCCAATCGCGCGCGGCCGTCGTCGCGCCAGTGCAGGCCCGCGCCCGGCAGTGCGAAGGCATCGACCAACGTCACGTCGGCGTCAGCCTCCAACACCGCGGCCAGCTGCACCGCGCCCAGATCCGACATCGCGGGATAGTCGATGAAGTCGCGCGCCACCGACACCGGCGGGTGGACCACGAGCACCGCAGCGCGTCCCGACGCCGCGCTCACTCGCACTTCGGCTCCGACGGCCCGCAGCGCACGCGCACGTGCAGGTGCGCGTTGTGGCCTTCGGCGTGCTGCACCAGCGGCGTGACCGGGGCCCACGTCGGCCAGCGCACGAACTCCAGCGCCCGCTCGCGCGAGACCCCCATCGCCCGCGCGGCACGGTACAGCCGCTCGTGGTGGGCCTCGTTGAGGAACACCACCTCGAGCTCACCGGTCTGCTCGAACGACTCGATCAGCGCCCAGGTCGCGTACCAGTCGATCTCGTCGGGCGTGGGCTCGAGCGTGACGCGGGTGCCGGGGCGCAGCGGCAGCCGGATGTCGATGTCGCGACCCGACTGGTGCGAGCGGTGCGGGGCGAAGCGACCGCCGCGCTCGCGGCTGATCGCGCCGATCAGCAGGCCGGCGCCGTAGCCCTGCTCCGCGCGCAGGATCGTGAACGCGCGGTGCAGCGTGGTGATCGCGTGCGCGCTGCCGTAGAGGTGATCGGGGTTGCCGCGCACCCACAACGGATGCTCGGGCAGCGGCACCGCGTCCTCGAGCTTGCCCCGCTGCGGCGTGCCGATGCTGCGACCGTCACGGCTGAGCTCGAGCGGTGCGATCGAGGGCGCCTGCGCCGGTGGGGCGAAGCTCGGCGCCTCGATCGGATCGATCCACGCGACCACGTCCGCGCCGGTCACCGGCGTACGCATGCGCCAGTTGAGCGTGCGCAGCCCGTGCTCGTCGGTGCGCAGGCGCGCGGCGAGGTCGTCCCAGGTCTCGCCGGCGCGCACGGTGGTCTGGATCTTCCGCAACGGCGGCGGGGCGCGGTCGGTCAGCACGCGCAGGTGGTGGCGTCGGCCCAGGCCCGCGTTGGGGTCGAGCCGGTTCCAGCGCATGAGCTTGTCGACTGCGACGCCGTAGCGCGCCGCGATGCGTGAGGGCGTCTCGGACGGCCGCACGCGGTGGACGATCCAGCGCGGCGTCTCGAAGTGCTCGATCAGCGGGCCGTCGTCATGATCGACGAACAGCGCGTCGGTGTCCTCGACCAGCAGCAGCGCGTCTTCGCTGGTGGTGGTGGCTGCGACGGTGGCCTCGACCGCTGCGCCGTCGGCCGCCGTCACGCTCGCGAGCGCCGACCAGTCCAGCGCCGCGAGACTGCGGAGCCAGCCGGTGGCGAGCGCGTAGGCGAGGGTCCAGCCGTCCAACATCGGTCACACGCCGGGCCAGGGAAGCATAGCTGCGATCGCGCGGGCGGATCGAGGGCCTTCGGGGTGTGAGCTGGGCGTTGCCGCGGACGCGGCGGCGGCGGGAACCCGTGAGGACTCGCGGGTCCGGGCCGGCGTCAGGCCGCCGCGCGCGCGGGCCCGCGCGGTGCGGTCGCGCCGACGGGCTGGGCCAACAGCCGCTCGAGCGCGAGGTAGGCACGATGCGCACGCACCCGCGCCGCACCCGGCATGACGTGGAGCCGGTCCGCGACCTGCTGCATCGAGAGGCCCTCGAGCTTGTGCAGCGTCACGACCTCGCGCTGCGATGCGGGCAGCGCTGCGATGGCCTCGCGCACGCGGCCGCGCAGCGCGTGTCGACCCTCGCGATCGATCGCGTCCTGCTCCGGATCGGGCTCGGCGGCCGGGGTCTCGGCCAGCGCGCCGTCACAGGTGCTCTCGTCGTCGCGCACGCGGCCGCGATGGTGGCGGCGCTCGGATCGCACGCCATCGATCGCGGTGTTGCGCGCGATGGCGAGGTACCACGCGATGATGGCGTCGTCGTTGTGCGTGTCGTCGCCGACGCGGGCCCGGAACGCGTGACGCCCGAGGTGCGCCTTCACGAAGGTCTGCTGCACGACGTCCTCGATCATGTCGGGGTCGTCGATGCGGGTCTGCACGAAGCGGCGGATCCGCGGCGCGAGCAGGCGGAACAGGTCGGTCAGCGCGTGGTCGTCGCCGGCGAGGTAGGCCTGCATCGTCGCGCTCGCGCGCGGCGAACGATGCCGGGGTCGTCGCATGCCGGAGCGCGGCTCGGTGGGGACTCGCAGGGCGGGTTGATGCAGCGTGGGCGCCGACATGCCGCACGCAGTGAGCACGTTGCGTGCCACCGGCACGCCGCAACCGATGCGTGGGATTTCCAGCACGCGACCGGCCCGCACCCCGGGGACCTGTCGGAGCGCCGGATCGGCGTTCGAGCCTCCGACGGATCCGGCCGTGCCGGCGGTGGCACGCGGGGCCGCAGCGGTCGCCGTTTTGTCAGCCTGGACCGTCGCCGATGCCGTGCTTGCGCAGCTTGTCGTGCAGGGTCGCGCGGCCGATGCCCAGCGCCCGCGCCGCCTCGCTGCGGTTGCCGCCGGCGACCGCGAGCGCGTCGATGAGCAGCTGCTTCTCGAACGCGTCCACGCGCTCGCGCAGACCACCGCCCTCGCCGGCCTCGGCCGGTCGCGGCGGCGCCGCGCTGGGCCCGAGCGTGCCCAGGTCGAGCTCGTCCCCGTCCGAGAGCGCGACCAGGCTCTCGATCGCGTTCTCGAGCTCGCGCACGTTGCCGGGCCAGGGCATCGAGGCCAGCCGCGGGATCAGCTCCACGGGCTCGCGCACAGGGCCGACGCCGAAACGCAGCGCGAAGCGCTCGAGGAAGTGCCGCACCAGCGGTGCGATGTCCTCGGGGCGATCGCGCAGCGGCGGCACGTGCATCTCGACCACACGCAGGCGGTAGAACAGGTCCTCGCGGAAGGCGCCCTCCTCGACGCGCTTGGCGAGATCGCGATGGGTCGCCGCGATCACGCGCACGTCGATGGGGATCGCATGGTCCTCGCCGACGGGGCGGATCTCGTGCTCCTGCAGCACGCGCAGCAGCTTGGCCTGGGTCGCGAGGTCGAGCTCGCCGACCTCGTCGAGCAGGATCGTGCCGCCGTCGGCCTCGCGGAACAGGCCCGCGCGCGAGCGCACCGCGCCGGTGAAGGCGCCGCGGCTGTGGCCGAACAGCTCGGCCTCGGCCAGCTCGGGCGTGAGCGCGGCGCAGTTGAAGCGCACGAACGGGCGGCCGGCGCGACGGGACGCGCGCACGATGGCCTCGGCCACGCGCTCCTTGCCGGTGCCGCTCTCGCCGCGGATGAGCACGGTGACGTCGCGCGGCGCGACGCGGTGGACCATCACCGCCAGACGCGTCATCGCGTCGGAGACGAACACCATGGTCTGCGACAGCTCGAGCGTCGAACGCAGCCGCTCGTTCTCGACCTCCAGCCGCACCGCCTCGAGCGCGCGCCGCACCACCGCGACCAGCTCCTCGAGCTCGAAGGGCTTGCGGAAGTAGTCGTATGCGCCGGCCTTGGTCGCCTCGACCGCGAGGCGTTCGTTGCCGTGCGCGGTGATCATGACGACCTTGGGCGCGCGCGTGCGCTGGCGCAGCGCCGTGAGCACGTCGAGCCCGCTCATGCCGGGCATGCGCATGTCGGTCACGACCAGGTGGACCTCGGGCGTGGTCGGGTCGTCGAAGAGCGCGAGCGCGGCCTCGCCGGTCGCTGCCTGCGACACGAGCACGCCCTCCTCCTCGAGGATGCCCGCGAGGGTGAAGCGGACGCCGTCGTCGTCGTCGACGACCAGGGCGTGGGGTTTCACGGGACGCTCACCGTCGGGCTCAGACCGGTGCTCCCAGCGGCTGCGGGGCCAGCGGGCGATCGACGGCGGCGCGCTCCTCGTTCGCCGCGGGCTTGCTCGGCGCGACGTCGCCGATGGAGCTCTCCTGCGCGGTCGCGCCACCGAGCGCCGGGCCCACCACCGGCAGGCGCACGACCGCGGCGCAGCCGGGCCCATCGCTGCGACGCTGCAGCTCGAGCTCGCCGCCGTGCTGCCGCGCGAGCGCCCGCGCCATCGGCAGACCCAGACCGTTGCCGGTGGGCTTGGTCGTCATGCCGGCCTCGAACACGCGCTCGCTGAGCTCGGGTGGCACGCCCGGGCCGGTGTCGAGCACGCGCATCTCGACGAACTCCGCCACGCGCCGCACGGTCAGGTGCACCGTGGTCTCCGCGCTGGCGGCATCGAGCGCGTTCTGCAGCAGGTTGACGAGGATCTGCTTGATCTTGCGCGGGTCGCAGACCGCACCGACGCCGGGGTCCGCGTCGATCACCATCGCGATGCGTCGCTCGCTGGCGATGCCCTCGTGCAGGTCCACGACCTCGGCGATGAGCTTGCCCAGATCGACGCGGCGCACGGTGAGCGGCGCGAGCGGGCGCGAGAAGTTGAGGAACTCGTCGAGGATGCCCTGCATCCGATCGACCTCGCGCCGCAGCACCACCAGCCGCTCGGCGCTCTTGCCCTCGGCGTCGCGGCCGAGCAGCGCGGCGAGGCCCTTGACGGTCGCGAGCGGGTTCTTGAGCTCGTGGGCGATCTCGGCCGACAGCGTGGTCAGCTCGTCGGCGCGCTCGCGGTAGTTGCCCAGCGCGGCCTGCCGCGCGAGCACGGCCTGGCGCAGCTGCTCGTCGACGCTCTCGCGCACGCGCAGGCCCATCACGTGGGCACCGGTGAGCGCCGCGGTGATCACCACCGCGACCACGACCAGGAAGGTGGGGCCGGGCCAGGCCGAGTCGACCAGCGGGCGTGGCAGCAGCTCGACCGTGCCCGACAGGTGCACCGCCAGCAGCGCCCACACACCGGCGATGTGGACGAAGTAGACCGAGCGCGAGGTGCCCAGGCCGCCGAACAGACCCGCGTTGTGGGTGCCGGCGAAGAGCGCCGGCAACATCGGACTCGCGAGGCCGCCGCTGACTGCGATCAGACACACCTGGATCGCCGCGAACGGCAGCGCGTCGGCGGGGCGGAAGTCGTGCTCGCAGAAGCGTGCGATGCCGGCGGCGTTGCCGAAGCTGAAGCGCACGCCCAGCGCGAGCCAGAAGCCCAACGCGACCATCACCAGCGCCCAGCGCCACGGCGTGCCGTCCGCATAGAGGATCCAGCCGAGCATGCCGCCCAGGATCGGCGCCATGACCCACTTCGCCACCGCGAAGCGATGCACCAGCCGCAGCAGCGCGCGGCGACGCAGCTCGGCGACGCCGAGCGCGACCTCCGAGGGCTGACCCGGGAACGACATCGAGCTCCAAGATAGGGCGGTCGGTGGCATCGTGTCGAATCGCGGGTGGCGGTCGGCGCGGCGGTCTGGGCCGAGGTCGGCGCCGGAGCGCGCCGGGTCGGGGGAGCGGACCCGCGGGGCGCGAGCGAGAGCAATGCCGATGCCAACGGGAAATCGCGCGGCGCGGCCGCGGAGCCCGGCGGCCCGGCGGGCGCGGTCGTCCGGAAACCCGGCGGGGTCCCGCGCGGATCCGACGGTCGGCCGCCGCGGGCCGGCGCCGCGGTGCGCAGCGCTAGACTCGGGGTCGGTGATCGACGACGCGTCCCCGCCCGCGCTCGGGCCCAAGCGCGACGAGCACGAGCGCGCCGCCCACCAGCTGCGCAACTGGGTGCGGCTCACCTACGACTGCAACGATCGCTGCGTCTTCTGCCTCGACAGCGATGCGCACGATGGTCGCATCCGCGATCGCCACGAGATCAAGGCGCAGATCCTCGACGGCCGCCGCAAGGGGGCGCAGCGGCTGATCCTGTCGGGTGGCGAGCCGACCATCCACCCCGACTTCGTCGACTTCGTGCGGCTGGGTCGCGCGGCCGGCTACGCCCGCGTGCAGACCGTCACCAACGGCCGCATGTTCGCGTATCCCGGATTCCTGCAGCGCGCGCTCGATGCCGGTCTGGGCGAGATCACGTTCTCGATCCACGGCCCCGATGCGCGCATCCACGACGCGCTGGTCGGGGTCAAGGGGGCCTACGACGAGGAGATCACGGGGCTGCGCGCGGCGCTCGCCGACGGTCGGCCCATCGTCAACGTCGACGTGTGCGTGAACCGGGCCAACGTCCGGCACCTGCCGCGGATGCTGCGGGGCCTGCGGGCCATGGGTGTCCGCGAGTTCGACCTGCTGCACGTGATCCCATTCGGTCGCGCGTGGTCGCAAGGCGAGCACACGTTGTTCTACGACTTCGAGGAGGCCCGCACGGAGCTGCACGAGGTCTTCGCGATGGCAGGCGAGCCCGACGTGCACCTGTGGCTCAACCGCTTCCCGCTCGAGCAACTCGAGGGCTTCGAGGCGCTGATCCAGGATCCCTACAAGCTCAACGACGAGGTCCGCGGCCGCCGCGAGGAATACGATCGCCTGCTCGCCGACGGCACGCCGTTGCCGTGTCGCGAGCCCGCGCGCTGCCGCCACTGCTACGTGCGGCGGCTGTGCGATCACCTCGACGACACCCGCGCCGCGCTCGCGCAGGCCGACTTCGCGCGGGTGCGGCTGGACCTGCGCGCCGACGCAGAACCGGTCGCGCGCTTCGGCGGCGATCCGGCCAGCGCGCGCAAGGCCGCGGCGCGGCGCCTGCCGCTGGCGGGCGCGCCGGCGACGATCGATCGCGAGCGTGCGATCGCATCGGCCCGCCGGCTGTGGTTGGTGGCGCACGACGTCGCGCAGGCCCGCGCGGCGCTGGCGACCGTGGGGGCGCACCGCGGCGCGCTCGAGCTCGAGCTCGACACGATCGCGGGCCTGCTCGAGGCGCTCGACGGCGACGGCCGCCTCGACGGTGCAACGATCGAGCGCGTGCACGCGCGCGACGAGGCCCAGGCGCGCGCACTGTTGGCGTCACCGCATCGCTTCGAGGTGCTCGCGTCGATCGATCGCGGGCTCGCACGCTGGCTCGATGCGCTGCCGGCCGCGGCTCCGTGGCCCGAGCGCCTCGCGTTGGTGCAGCCCGACCGGGCGCTCGCGAGCGAGGCCGCGGCGCACGACGTGCCGCCGGCGTGGTTCGCCGCCGCGGCGGCGCGCTGGCCCGACGCGCCGGTCGAGGGCGTGGCGCCGTGCATCCTCGGCCGCGCCCCGCGGCCGGGGCCGTCGACGCTCGACACCGCGATGTTGACGCCGGCGGGCCAGCTCGAGATCGGCCGCTACGCCGCGCGCTTCGTCGCGGCCAACGATCGCGTGAAGTCGCTGCGTTGTCGCGCGTGTGCGCTCGATGGCCACTGCGGTGGCATGGCCGTCAATTGGGTGCGGGCGCACGGATTCGGCGCGATG
The DNA here is from genome assembly GCA_019694555.1 of Nannocystaceae bacterium. Taxonomy (GTDB): domain Bacteria; phylum Myxococcota_A; class Polyangia; order Nannocystales; family Nannocystaceae; genus Xiheibacterium. The sequence continues at coordinate 16,314 of JAIBBS010000098.1, read as the reverse complement.
CAGCCGATCGCCGCGCCGGTGTGCGCCGACGCCGATCCACCCGCGTCGCGCTTGGGCTAGCCTGGTGCGACCATGCTCGCGCCCGATTTCCTGGCGGCGCTGCGTCTGTTCGTCGACGCCTACGAGGGCTCGCGGCAGCGCACCATCGCGCGGGCGCCCGACGTGTTCGAGTTCTACGCGCGGTTGTTCGGCGTCGACGCGCTGTCCCGCGACGCGCGGGCGCTGGTCAACGCGGTGCTGGCGTACTTCGTCGTGCCCGAGGACGTGATGCCCGAGGCCGACTTCGGACCGCTGGGCTTGATGGACGATCTCTACGTCGCTGCGCACGTGTACCGCATCTTGCGGCGCGAGCTGCCGACCGAGGTGCTCGCCGCGGCGTGGCAGGGCGAGGGCCAGCTCGACACCGTCATGGACGAGATCCACGCGGACGCGCGCGCCGAGGTCGGCAAGCGCGGGCGCGAGGCGCTGCGCATGGCCGGCATCGCCGGCTGATCGCGCTACGGCGAGGCCAGCGGGCCGCGCACGTCCGCGAGCGAAGGCAACGGCAGCAGCGTGTGCCAGCCATAGGCCACGGTCTGCAGCACGCGGCCGCCCAGCTCGATCGCGCGCTGGTCCACGGCGATGCCGCCCAGGCCCTCGTAGAACGTCCGCGCGGCGCGGTTGTCCGCCAGCACCCACAGCATCACCGGCTGCAACCCCATCGCGATCGCCGACCAGATCGCGTGCACCAGCAGCTGGCGGCCGATGCCGCGGTGCTGCCACTGCGGGTGCAAGTAGAGCTCGATCACCTCGCCGAGAAACGGCAGGCGCCGGTCGGTCTGCGGTGCGAGCCACACGTAGCCCAGCGCGGTGTCGCCGTGGTCGCACGCGAGCCACAGCGCGTGTCCGGGCCGCGGGTGTGCGACCGCCCGGGCCATGCGCGAGGCATCGTGCCGCGCGATGCGTTCGAGCGCGCGCGCGGGGATGATGTCGAGATAGGCCGCGCGCCAGCTCGCGGTGCGGATCCACGCCAGCGCGGGTCCGTCGTCGCGGCGCGCTGCACGGATCGTCACGCGCAGGCGCGTGCTGTCCTCGTCGCCCGCGTGCGCGGCGGGGTCCGAGGGGTCGCGGCTGCCGGGGGATCGCACGCCGAGCAAGCCTAGCGCGGCCCGTCGCCGCGTCCAGGCGGGCGCGCGACGTCGCAGTCCGCCGGGTGCCGGCGTTTGCGAGGGCACGGTTCCGTTATGATGCGCGCGCGTGCAGGCGGCGGTGATCCATCGCTACGGCGGGCCCGAGGTGCTGGCGGTGCAGGACGTGCCCGCGCCGACGCCCGGTCCGCGCGACGTGCTGATCGACGTGCGCGCCGCCAGCCTCAACCCCATCGACTACAAGTTCCGCGAGCGCAAGGTCTGGCCGGTGTTGCGGCCGCGGCTGCCGATCGTGCTGGGCTGCGACGTCGCGGGTGTGGTGCGCAGCGTCGGCGCCCAGGTCGACACGCTCGCGGTCGGCGACGAGGTCTTCGCGCGGCTGGAGAAGGCGCGCATGGGCGGACTCGCGGAGCAGGTCGCGGCCGACGTCGCCGTGGTCGCGAAGAAGCCGCGCAGCGTCGACTTCGTGGAGGCCGCCGCGATCCCGCTCGCGGGTCTCACCGCGCTGCAGGCGTTGCGCGACACCGCCGCGCTGCAGCCCGGACAACGCGTGCTCGTGCACGCGGGCGCCGGCGGCGTGGGCACGCTGGCGATCCAGATCGCGAAGATCCTCGGGCTCGTGGTCGTGACCACCACCAGCGGCAAGAACCGCGAGCTGGTCGCGGGCCTCGGCGCCGACGAGGTCATCGACTACACCACCGAGGACGTCGCGGCGAAGGCCCGTGACCTCGATGCCGTGTTCGACACCCTGGGCGATGCGTCCGAGCTGCGCTCGCTGGCGATGGTGAAGCGCGGCGGCATCGTGGTCGGCGTCAGCGGCATGCCCGACCCCGACTTCGCGCTGCTGCCGTGGTTCGCGCGGCCGCTGGTGTGGCTGCGCACGCGCGCGCGGCGGGCCGCGGTTGCGCGCACCGGCGCGCGCTTCGCCTACCTCTTCATGCGCCCCGATGCCGACGAGCTGGCCGAGCTGGCCGCGTGGGTCGACGCGGGCCGGCTGCGTCCGGTGGTCCACCGGCGCTTCGCGCTCACCGACGTGAAGGCAGCGTTCGCGGAGCTCGAGACCGGGCGCGCGCGCGGCAAGATCGTCGTGACGATCCCCTGACCGGAGCGTCCTCGCCACCGGCGGAGGCCACCCGCGGACCCGCGTCGCGCCGCCCGCCGCCCGCGTCCAGGTGCGCGCGCGACCGATTTTCCCTACGCTAGTCGCCTGGGCGCCCGCGCCCACCTGCATGCGTCGCCGCGCCGACCTCAAGACAGGCACGACCTGCAACAGCAACTGCGTGTTCTGTGTCATCGGCGATCACCTCTTCACCGGTGATCGATCGACCGAGGCATGCATCGAGGAGCTGCGTCGCAGCCGCGCCACCTGCATCGACGTGGTCTTCACCGGCGCCGAGGTCTCGATCCGTCCCGACTTCCTGCAGCTGGTCCGCGCCGCTCGCCGCCTCGGCTACGAGCGCATCCAGATCCAGACCAACGGCCGCATGTTTGCGTACCGCGAGTTCTGCGAGCGCACCATCGCCGCGGGCGCGAACGAGTTCTCGCCGTCGCTGCACGGTCACACCGCCAAGCTGCACGACGCGCTCACCCGCGCGCCGGGCTCGTTCGTGCAGATCGACGCTGCCATCGATCACCTGGTCGCGCTGGGCCAGCGCGTGGTCACCAACACGGTCGTGACCAAGCAGAACGCGCGACATCTGCCGGCGCTGGCGCACTACCTGGTGCGCAAGCGCGTGGCGCAGTTCCAGCTCGCGTTCCCGCACCCGACCGGGCACGCGGGCACGCTGTTCGATCAGGTCGTGCCGCGCATCAGCGAGGTCGCGCCGTGGATCCACGAGGCGCTCGACATCGGCCGCGCCGGCGGGGTCGCGTGCATGGCCGAGGCGATGCCATTTTGCATGATGGCCGGCCACGAGGCCGAGGTCGCGGAGCTGCACATGCCGGCGACCGAGATCGTCTACGACGGCTACGTCGTGCCCGACTACGCCGCCGATCGCATGGCCCGGGGCAAGCTGCGCTTCGCGTCGTGTGCCCCGTGCCGCTACGAGCCGATCTGCGAGGGGCCGTGGCGCGAGTACCCCGAGCGCATGGGCGCGGCCGAGTTCGTGCCGGTGCCGGGGCCGCGCGTGATCGACGACGCGCTCGTGCTCGACGGTCGCGTCGCGCTGCTGGGTCGCGTCGCACCGCCGCTGCCGCACGCCGCGAGCGGATGGCGCGCGATCTGCTTCGTGCCCGAGGCCGGCTCGCCCGGCTGCACCGCGCAGCTGTGCAGCCTCGCGACGCGACGCGACGCGCTGGTGGCCGAGGGGGTGCAGGTGATCGTGGTCGCACCGCAGTCCGCCGCGGCGGTGACGGCGTGGGCCCAGCGCCATGCGCCCGGCGCGATCGCCCTCGCCGACGAGGACGGTGCGCTCGCGCGGGCCTACGGTGCGCTCGACGAGCGCGGCGCGCTGCGCCGCACGACCGTGCTGGTCGACCCCGACGATCGCATCGCGCACGTGATCGTCGCGGTCGACACCGCTGCCCACGGCGCGCAGCTGCTCGCCGCGTGGCGTCGGCTGCACGCGCCGCCGCGGCCGCTGGGACCCACGCCCGATCTCGTCACGCTGCGGCGCGGCGCGGTGTCGTCGGGAGCCGCGCAATGAAGGCGCTCATCAAGGTCGGCTACGCCTGCAACGAGCACTGCACGTTCTGCCACACCCAGCCGCTGCGCGAGCTGCAGGGCGCCGCCGACGAGGTCGAGGCGAAGATCCGCCGCGCCGCGGCGCTGGGCCATCGCATGGTCGTGCTCTCGGGCGGTGAGCCGACCATCCGCCCCGAGCTGGTGCGTTGGGCTCGGCTGGTCGCATCGCTGGGGCTCGAGCTGGGCCTGGTGACCAACGGCCTGGTGCTGTCGTACCCGCAGGTGCTCGCGCGGCTGTTGGATGCGCGGCTGCGCTACGTCTACATGTCGCTGCACGCGGGCGTGGCCGAGGTGCACGATCGCATCGTGCGCGCCGAGTCCTTCGCGATCGCCTGCGACGCGCTCGATCGGCTGCAGGGGCGCGGTCTCACGCTGACGGTCAACTGCGTGGTCACGCGGCAGAACCTCGCGCACCTGCGATCGCTGGTCGATCGCGCGACCGCGTGGCCCGACGCGGTGATCAAGTTCTCCGCCACCGAGCCCAAGGGCGGCGCGCTGCGCAGCCTGGCCCAGGTGGTGCCGCGCATCGCCGACGCGGCCGCAGCGGTGCTCGATGCCCTGGGCTACGCGCGCACGGTGCTGGGCCCCGATCGCGCGCGACACGGCGGCTTCCCGCTGTGCCTGCTGCCGGGCTTCGAGCACGCGGTCGACGATCTGCGCACGCACGGCTACTGGACCATGGTCGAGGTCGGCGAGCCCGATCTCGTGCCGATCGACGCCAACAACCAGCTGCATCCCTCACCGCACTGCGACGACTGCCGCCTGCGCGGCGGCTGCCCCGGGCTCTTCCGCGAGTACCACGCGCGCCACGGCGCGGCCGAGCTGGCGCCGCCGCGTGCGGGCGTGCGCAGCAACGCCTGCGACTGGGTGCTGGAGCGGCGCGAGCCCTGTGCGCCCGCGGGCTGTCCGCTGCTGCCGCTGGGGCTCGATCCGTGGGAGCCCGCGCGGCACCTGTTCGTGCGCGAGGGCGCCGTGCTCGCGCGCTACCGCTGCGACAGCCGCGATCTCGCCGACGACAGCCTGCACGCGATCAAGCACGGTCACGGTCAGCTGTACCTCGACGCGTCGAGCAAGCCGGCGGTCGACGACTTCGGCGAGGATCTGGTCAAGCTCGCGCGCGCGTCCGTGTGCGAGGGCTGCGAGCACCGCCCGCGCTGCACCGGGTTGTTCGAGCCCGTGCGCGAGGACGTGTTCGCGCGCGACGAGGCGGCGCTGCGGCACCAGCTGGCGGCGTTGCACGGCGCGGTGCTCGAGCTGGGGTGCGGCGAGGGCCGGCTGTCGTCGGCGTTCGTCGCGGCCGCGGCCGCGGGTCGGTTGCGCTGGACCGGCGTCGACCCGGATCACGACGCGCTCGCGCGCGCGGCCGCAGTCGTGCCCGGCGGTGCCACCATCGCGGACACCGCCGAGCACGCGCTGCCGCAGCTGCCGACCGCGGGCTTCGACCACGTGGTGATGGCGCACGCGTGGAACCACCTCGCGGATCCGGTCGCCGTCCTCGACGGGGTCGAGCGCGTGCTGCGAGCCGGCGGCGAGCTGTGGCTGCTCGACGACGTCCCGTTCGGGCTGGCGCGGAGCCAGCCGCAGCACCGCCGCGGTCGCGACGGCGGCGCGCGCTGGCAGCATCACCGCAACGACGACGCCGCGCGGGCGCACGCACGGCTGCAGCGGCCGGGCCTGCAGCTGCTGCAACGCCGCGAGGTCGCGCCCGACACGAGCAATCAGTGGCTGCTACGCTATCGCCGGAGTCCTGCATGAGCGACACCCTCTGGGGCCTACCCGCGCCGCAGATCGACGCCGACCTCGGCGAGGCCGCGGTCACGATGCGTCTCGACCCGACGCTGTATCCGCTCGAGGTGATCTACGCCGCGGCGTACCCGTTCATCGCGCGCTGCTGGGTCGTGCTCGATCGCGACGATGCCGGCCGCGTCAGCGTGGTGCTGACCGCGAAGCAGGCCGCGACCGCCGAGCAGCTGCGCGCGCTGGTGGGCGAGTTCGCCAACGAGCTGCTGTCGTCGGCCTGTCGCCGCGAGATCACGCGGCAGAACCGCGCGCTGATCGAGTCGGTCACGACGCAGGCCTTCGGCGGTGCGATGGGACCGCCGTCGCTGGAGGAGCTCGAGGCGTTCGACTTCACCGACGAGCCCTTCGACGACCCGCTGGGCATCGCGCAGTCGTGGGAGGACAAGTACCGCAAGAAGCCGCGCGACGAGGGCGAGGGCGAGGGCGCGCCGTGAGGCTGCAGTTCCACCGCGCGCTGTATGCCGGCAGCGCCATCGACCAGGCGCTGCAACGCTTCGCCGCGCTGGCGCACTTCGATCGCAGCGAGAACGCGACCCACTTCGTGGTCGAGCTGCGCGGGCTGGTCGACGCCGATGGCGACGCGACCCGTCGCGAGCGTCGCGCCCGGCGCATCGGGCACGCGCTGGCCAACCTCGCGCTGGGCCTGACCATCGAGCGCGGAGGGCCCGACCGATGACCGAGCCCGCGACGCCGCTGCAGACCCACGGCTATCCCGCGTTCTTCCGTCACCGCGAGCTGGGCGAGCGCGTGGTCGTGACCAGCCTCGAGGGCGAGTGGATCGTGCTCGAGCGCGACGAGTTCCGCGCGTTCGTCGGTGGCACCGTGGATCGCGGCAGCGCGCTGCACCAGCGCCTGGTCGCGCGCAACCTCGTGCGCGAGCAGTTCGACGTGCGCCGCGCGGCGCAGACGCTGCAGCGACGCAAGCGCTTCCTCCACGCCGGGCCCAACCTGCACCTGGTGGTGGTGACGCTGCGCTGCAACGAGACCTGCGTGTACTGCCACGCCTCGCGCGCGGACCTCGACGCGGTCCACACCGACATGACACCGCAGACCGCGGAGAAGGTCGTGGACCTGATCCTGCGCACGACCAGCCCGCACGTGACCATCGAGTTCCAAGGTGGCGAGCCGCTGGTGAACTTCCCGGTCGTGCGCCACATCGTCGAGTACGCGCTGCAGCGCAACCGCGGGCTGGGCAAGCAGCTCGAGTTCACCATGGTCAGCAACCTCGCGCTGATGGACGAGGCCAAGCTCGCGTGGCTGCTCGAGCACCGCGTGCAGATCTGTACCAGCATCGACGGCCCACCCGACCTGCACGACCGCCAGCGCAAGCTGCCGCAGGCCTCGGCCCACGCCGCCGCAGTGCCGTGGATCCGCCGCATCAACCAGGCCTACGCCGAGGCCGGGCTCGATCCCACGCTGTACCACGTCGAAGCGCTGCTCACGACCACGCGCGAGACGCTGCAGCGCTGGCGCGAGGTCGTCGACCACTACGTCGAGCTGGGCTGTCGCGCGCTGTTCCTGCGACCGGTCGATCCGTTCGGCTTCGCCGAGCGGACGCGCCGCGTGGTCGAGTACCCGCGCAGCGAGTACCTGGCGTACTACCGCCAGGCGGTCGACTACATGATCGAGCTCAACCGCGGCGGCGTGGAGATCCTCGAGCGCTACGCCGCGATCTTCTTGACCAAGATCCTGCGCGGCGACGATCCCAACTTCCTCGACATCCGCAGCCCCGGCGGCGCGGGCATCGGCCAGCTCGCGTACGACCACGACGGATCGATCTACAGCTCCGACGAGGGCCGCATGCTCGGCGCGATGGGAGACCGCACGTTCTTGCTCGGCAACGTCGCGACCGCGGGCTACCGCGACATCGTCGGTCACCCCACCATCCGCGCGATGGCGATCGCGTCCAACCTCGATGGTCAGCCCGACTGCGTGTCGTGCCCGTACCTGCCGTACTGCGGCACGCAGCCCGAGCACAACCACAAGACCCTGGGCACGATGATGGGGCGCATGCGCGAGAGCTCGATGTGCGCGGTGCACAAGGGCATCCAGGACTATCTGTTCGACAAGCTCGGCACCGCCGATCGCGAGACCCTCGACGTGCTCGAGCGCTGGACCACCATCCGTCCGCGCGAGCACTTCTTGCAGCCGCCCTCGGGCTGACGTCGACCGCGGCGCGAGATCACCACGGCGCACGCGCTGCCGCGCCCGGCGCGCGCCGCTGCGGCCCGCGGTGATCGAGGCATCGCGACGTCACGCTCGCGGCGGGCATGCGGCGCGCGTGAGGCCCTGTGCCCCCGCGCGCCGCGGTCGTCGCTGCCTCGCGCCCCCGCCGAGCGGCGCGGTCGCCCGCGGCAGTGCCGTGCGCGATCGCGCTCGCACCGTCATGACGTCGTCCCCGCCCCGCGCCAGCGCCGACCTCGCCCCGCGCCAGCGCCGACCTCGTGCGGCCGCGACCGCGGTGCCCGCCGGACCGGTGGTGCTTGATCGGTGTGGCCGCCCGCCCTGGTATCATCGGACCAGGGAGCGAATGTCGGTGGACGAAGCTGCAGACGGTCGCGACGACGACGACGTGCCGGCGTACGTGCCGAGCCCCGCGTCGATGCTCGACAGCGAGCAGCGGGAGATTTCCGCGCGCGCGAAGCAGAACGCCGACGACGCGCCGCGCGGTCTGGTCGGCGAAGCGGCGATGGCAGCCCCCACACACTGTTCGCATGGCAGCCACGGTTCGCACGGCAGCCATGGTTCCCACGGTAGTCACGGCTCGCACGGCAGTCACGGCTCACACGGCAGTCACGGGAGTTGGTAGTGGCAGACGGCGCACGCGCTGAGCAGCGGCAACCTCGGATCGAGCAGCGCATCGCGGCGCGGCGCGAGCGAGTGCACGTGCTGACCGGTGCGGTGTGCAACAACAATTGCATCTTCTGCATGGAGGAGGATCGCGAGGGTCGCCGCGTCACCAACAGCGCGACCACCGACGAGACCGTGCAGTGGATCCTCGAGCACAACCCCGGGGTCGAGGAGGTCTGCTTCACCTCCGGTGAGCCGACCACGAACCCCGCGCTGCCGCGGTGGATCAAGCGCACCCGCGCCGCGGGTGTGCCGGTGATCAGCGTCATGACCAACGGCCGTGCGCTCAGCTACGAGCGCTACACCGCCGGGCTGGTCGCCGCGGGCCTCAACCGCGTGTACGTCTCGATCCACGGCCACGAGGCCAAGCTCCACGAGGGCCTGACCCGCACGCCCGGCAGCTTCGCGCAGACCGTCGCCGGCATCGAACAGGTCGCGCGGCTGCGTCGCTACGGTGTTGCACTGCACACCTCGACCGTGGTCACCAACCGCAACCTGCCGCACCTGGCGCCGATCTATCGCTTCCTGCGCGGGCTGGGCGTGGACCAGGTCGTCTTCAACGTGATGCAGGCCAACGGTCGCGCGAACACGTACTTCGAGCAGATTTTTCCGCGCTACCGCGACATCGCGGCGACGTTCTCGTCCTTCGTGGAGGAGCAGTCGCGCAGCGAGCCGCGGCCCATGGCGTTCCTCGTCGACATCCCGCTGTGCACGACCGGTGAGGTGCCCGACTTCAATCGCGGCTACGTCGAGCGCTACGTGCACTTCGAGCCCGCGCGCGCTTCGGTGCCCATCGAGCCCGGGCCGGTGACGACGCTGCCCGGCCTGCCCGCGGGCGATGGCCTCGTGCAGCTGCGTCGCGCCGATCTCGACGAGGCCGCCCGGCTCAAGCGCGACGCGTGCGCGAGCTGCCGCTACGACGACGTCTGCGAGGGCGTGTGGGGCAACTACGTCCGGCGCCACGGCTGGGACGAGTTCACGCCGGTGGGGAGGGCGGCCACGTGATCGACGATCCCGACTCCTCGAGCTCCGGACGGCGGCCGACCATGGAGATGACGTCGCTGTCGGGCGCGCGCACGACCCAGTTCGTGCAGCCGCGCGCCGCGGCGCCGGCGGTGACCGGCCACCTGCGCGTGCTCTACGTCGGCGAGAGCAGCCGCGATCACGCGACCGTGGTCGAGCTGCTCGAGCAGGTCGGCGATCCCAGCTTCACCTGCGACCACGCGGCCGACGACGTGCTCGCGATCCACTCGCTGGGCGCGGTCGAGTTCGATGCCGTGCTGGTCGAGGTCTCGAGCGACCGACGCACGTGGACGCGGCTGGTCCGCGATCGCAGGCTGCCGGCGGTGCCGATCATCGCGATCGACACCACCGCGCGCGCAGAGCAGCGCTCGGCGCGTCGCAGCATCTTGCAGCACGAGGGCGCCGACGCGGTGGTGCTGCGCTCGGAGATCTCGGGCGCGTTGCTCGAGGCCAGCATCCACGCGGCGATCGAGCGCGGCCGCATGCGCCGTGCGCTTGCCGAGGTGCAGGAGCGCTTCGCGCTCGCGGTGCGCGGCAGCAACGACGGCGTGTGGGAGTGGTTGCTCGACAGCGGCGAGATGCACTTCTCGCGACGCTGGCGCGAGCTGCTGGGCTACGGCATCGACGACCTGTCGAACTCGGTCGACGAGTGGTTCGGCCGTGTGCACCCCGGTGACATCGCGGCGCTGCGGGCCGACATCGAGTCGCACCTGTCGGGCGACAAGCCGTTCCACGAGAACGAGCACCGCCTGCGCGCCAGCGACGGCACCTACCGCTGGGTCATCAGCCGCGGCGTGGTGCAGCGCGATCAGGCCGGCCGACCGCTGCGCATGGCCGGCTCGCTCACCGACACCTCGGACTTCCGCCTGCGCGAGCAGAAGCTGCTCGAGGAGAGCCGCAACGATCCGCTCACTGGCCTGCCGCGGCGCGAGCCGTTCATGGAGCGCATCGCGCGAGCCATCGAGCTGCGCAAGCAGGACACCAGCTACGCCTTCACCGTGCTCATGGTCGACGTCGACCGCTTCCGCTGGCTCGCCGACAGCATCGGCCACCAGGCCGCGGACGGCATGCTCGGCATCCTGGCGCGACGGCTGTGCGGCTGCGTGCGCCCCGGCGACGTGGTCGCGCGCTTCGGCGGCGACAAGTTCGCGGTGCTGCTCGAGAACCTCGACGACGTCGACGCCGGCACCGACATCGCCAACCGCATCCGCCTGGCCGTGCGCGATCCATTCGAGGTCGACGGCCAGACCGTGTACGCGACCGTCAGCATCGGCCTGACCACCAGCGCGCGCGGCTACGAGGACGCCGACGAGGTCATCAACGACGTCGGCGCCGCCGCGACCAAGGCCAAGGAGCGCGGCCAGGATCGCCACGAGGTCTTCGAGACCAAGATGCGCATCGATGCGCTCACGCACCTGCGGCTCGAGGTCGCGCTGCGCCAGGCGGTCGAGCGCGAGGAGTTCGAGCTCAACTACCAGCCCATCGTCGCGCTCGACACCGGCAACCTCATCGGTTTCGAGGCGCTCACGCGCTGGCGTCACCCCCGTCGCGGCCTGGTGCCGCCGGCGGAGTTCATCCCCGTCGCCGAGCAGACCGGCCTGATCCTGCCGATCGGGCGCTGGGCCATCCACGAGGCGGTCAAGCAGCTGCGGCACTGGCAGGAGGCGCTGCCCGATCTGCCGCCGCTGTCGATGAGCGTGAACCTCTCGGGCCGCCAGCTCGCCGACCCGCGGCTGCTCGAGGAGATCGACACGGCGCTGCGCGTGAACCGAGTGCAGCACGGTTGCCTGCGGCTCGAGCTCACCGAGAGCGTGCTGATGGACAACGCCGAGACGGTGCTGCGCATCCTCGAGACCCTGCGCGGCTCGGGCGTGCGCATCTGGGTCGACGACTTCGGCACCGGCTACTCGTCGCTGTCGTACCTGCACCGCTTCCCGGTCGACGGTCTCAAGATCGACAAGGCCTTCGTCGACGTGCTCGACGGCAGCGAGGCCGGCGCGGCGATGATCCGCACCATCGTGGGCCTCGCGCAGGCGCTCGCGGTCGACGTCATCGCCGAGGGCATCGAGACCCGCTCGCAGGCCGATCAGCTGCTGCGGCTGGGCTGCCTGCGCGGGCAGGGCTACCTGTTCGGCGAGCCGCTGCGGGCGAGCCGAGTGCCCGAGCTGTTCGCGCCCGCGGTCTCGCTCACGAGCTCGTAGTCGCGGTCGCGCTGGCCAGCACGTCGGCGATGCGGCCGACCAGCTCGTCGGGGACCATGTCGGCACCGTCGTCGCGCATCAGCGCCGCCAGCCACGGCATCGCGTCGTCGACCTCGGCGAACATCTTCCACGGCACGCCGATCCGCAGCACGAGCCCCAGGCCGGTGAACATCGCGCGAATCGCCGCGGCCGCGAAACCGCTGCCACGGATGACCAGCGCGATCGCGGACAATGCCGGCTTCAGCTCGCGCAGCATCTCGATCGCCTCGCGGCGCGCGGTATCACTCGACAGGCCCACGCCCGAGGGGATGACCAGCATCAAGGAGATCCGCGGCCGCGAGCGGGCCAGCGTGCGGAGCTCGTCGCGCAAGCGCTGCACGTCGGCCCCGTCGGCGGCGCGATGCCACACGCTCAGGTGCAGATCACCGATCGCGCGCGATCGATACGCCGGGTCCATGCCGCCAGATTGCATGCACGCGCGACTGCACGCATGCAAGCCCGGCGGCCCTGCAAGGGCCGCGCGGGCGAGCCAGCGTCAGAAGCTGACCGGGTAGACCGTGCCCATCGTCTCCGAGAGGAAACGCGGGAAGTGGGCGCCCTTGAGCGCGTCCGCCACGCAATCGCCCAGCGGCTGACCCGCGTGGGGCGAGAGTGCCTCGGCGGAGACGACGTCGCCGCTGTTGCCCTCGATCGAGACCTTCACGCGAACGGTCTCGCCCGGCGTGCCGCCGCAGGCCTTGGCCTTGCCCTTCACCGACGAGAAGCCCTTGCGCAGCTGCGCTTCGCTGAGCTTGTCCGCCAGCTTGGCGTCGAGATCCGGGCCGTCCTTCTGCCGCTTGCGCAGCTCGGCGCAGCCGGGCTTGTTCGGATCGAGCACACACTCGGCGCGGAACTTCTCGTCGATCTCCTGCGGCGAGAGCTTCTCGGGCTCCTTGGGCTCCGGCGGGCCCGCGGGCTCCGGCGGGCCATCGGCCGCGGCCTTCTTCTTGTCACCCTTCTTCTTCTGCGTGACGGTGACCTCGACGTTGCTCGTCTCCGGCGGCGGCTCCTCGACCGGCGGCTCGACCACCGGCGGCGGCTCGACCACCGGCGCTGCGACGACCGGCGCGGGCTTGGGCGGCTCGGGCGCGGGCTTCACCTCTTCGACGGGCGCGGGCGTGGCCGCACGGACCTCCGCGGCAGCGGTGGTCGGCTTCGTCGGCTCCTTGTCGCCACGCATCGCGACCCACATCACGCCGCCGAGCACGAGCGCGCCGAGTCCGACGAGCCACAGCACGCCGCCCTTGCGCTGCTCTTGCTGCTTGGGCGGCGTCGCGGCCGGCGTCATCGTCACCGCGCCGGCCGGGCGCGCGGTCTCCTTGTGCGGCAGCGCCGGCGGCAGCGACACCGCCGCAGCCTTCGGGCTCGAGGTCTCCGCCTTGGGCTTGGGCTCCACGACCGGTGCGGGCTTGGCCTCGGCCTTGGGCTCGGGCTTGGCCTCGGCCTTGGGCTCGGGCTTGGCCTCGGCCTTGGGCTCGGGCTTCGCTGCCTCGGCGGCCGGCGCCTCGGTCTTCGCGCGCGGGGGCGGAGGCGGCGGCGGCGTCTTGGTCTCACCGGTGCGCGCCGTGTTCGCGGCCGCGGGGGCCTCGAGCGCGGCGTCGCCGATCAGTGCGGCCGCGGCCGCGCCGCCGAAGCCCGGTCCGACCGGGTCGACGTCCTCGGCATCGTCCTGCGCGGCGCCGGCAGCTGCGGCGTCCTCGTCCTCGATCCCGAGCGACTGCGCGATCTCCATGATGTCGGCGTAGCCCGACGTCTCGGAGGGGTCGCGTTCGTCTTCGTTGTCCTTGGCCACGGTGCCCATCGTCCGATCATCCTTCGTGGTGTCGATCCACGCCCCATCGCGGGCCACGTTCCCGGGTCGACACCCGGCGTAGCGCACGTGATGCGACAGCATAGCGCGAACGATCCGGGCCTGCCCATCGGCCTGCCCACGCCGCGAGCGCATGCGCGTCAGCGCACGAGCTCCGGTGTCGATGCGTTCCCCCTACCACTGCCGCCTGTCGCGTACATGGCACGCTCGCGCGGCGCCTTCAGCGACGGGCCGCAAGCGCGGCGCGGGTGCGACCGACGGGGCCGCCGATGTGCTCGATCGCACCAGTGCGGCGGCCGTGCTCGCGCGGCCTCGCGCCGACGAACCGCGCGTTCAGTGCTCGCCGGGTGCGGGCTCGGGTGTGGAGCCGCCCGATGCGGGCGGGGGCGCGGGTGACTCCCCCGTGGGCGTGGCCGCAGGATCGAGCACCGAGGGCGGGAGCTTCCCGCCCTTGCGCTTGAGCCAGTTCTCCTTGCGCTGCCGCCGGAGCTCCGCCATCTCCTCGGGGGTCTTCTTGAGGAAGCGGGCGGTGTTGTCCGCGAGCATGCCCAGGATCAGCGCCGCCTGCTTGGTCTCGAAGCGCGACCACAGCTCGACCTCGGCGTCGTTGCGGCTCAGCTCGAGCGGATCATAGAAGGATCCCTTGAACAGCTTGAGCTCGATCCGCGAGTCGAAGATCTCGTCGAGATCGTGCTTCCACCACTTCTCGAACGCCTTGGCATCGACCAGCGTCGCGAAGTCGAAGCGCACGAACAGCTCGGGATCCTCGCTCGCCTCGGCCGTCAGCTCGATGGTGTCGGGCATCTGGAACGGCAGCTTGGCGCGCTTGAGCGCGCGCGAGAGATCCTTGAACACGATCTGCAAGCCGGCGGTCGGCTGCGACGCGGCGAACTTCTTGAGCTTGGCGAGGTTGGCGACGAAGTTGCCGGCGGTGCGCTCCTGTCCGGGCTCGGGCGAGAGCACGTGGGGCAGGAACTCCTCGCGCAGGTACAGCGCGACGTTGTCGTCGAGCAGCACGAACCAGCGCGTGTCGACGTCGGGCTCGGAGGTGTCGGTCGGACGCGGGTTGCCGCGGATGATGCCGTTTTCCTCCTGCCACTCGATCGACTCGCCGTTGGCCGCGGCCGCGCGTTCGATCGCGCGCTGCACCTCGGCGCGGGTCATCTTGTAGTCGACCGCGAGGAAGGTCTGTCGCCAGTCGCGGATGTCGGGGCTGGCGATCACGAGGTGATCGAAGTCCCGCATCGCATCGAAGCCGCCGCCGGCGATGAGGTACTGGAAGTCGGGCAGCGGCGCCATGATGTCGAGCGCCTTGTCCGCGAAGCTCAGCTTGCGGATGCGCTTGGGCACCAGCATCAAGAAGAACGTGCTGTTGGTCGGACCGAGCTGGTCGACCTTCGAGTGCGACTTGCCCAGATCGTGTTGGTCCGCCGGCGGCTCGGGCTTGGGTTCGGGCTTGGGCGTCGGCTTGGGCTCGGGCGTCGCCGGTGGCGTGGCCGGTGGCGTGGGCGTCGGCGGCGTGACCTGCTGGGGTTGCGGCGGCGGTTGCTCGTGGCCCTGGACCACGTCGGGCTCGATCAGCTCGACCTCGGTGAGCTCGAGATCGAGGTCGACCTCGATGTGCGGCGTCAACGAGACCATGCCCCAGACCACGGGCACCACGTGGACGAACGCGGAGCCCACGACGGCCAGGGACTTGCGGCGGCGCTCGTTCACGGCTCTCGCGCCCCGACCATAGCATGGGCCCCCGGGCGCGCCCACGACGGGCGGCGAGCGGGCGTGGGCACCGCCGTCGGCGTCAGGAGCCGAACCGCGCGACGATGCGTTCGACCTGCAGGCGGAAGCCCGCCTCGTGGTGGCGCGCGAACTCTTTCCACGTGCAAAGCGAACGCGGGTCGGTCACGCGATCGACGAACAGCATGCCGTCGAGGTGATCGACCTCGTGTTGGAACGTGCCCGCGGTGATGCCCCGGACCTCGCGATCGATCGGCGTGCCGTGTCGATCCCACGCCTGCACCCGCAGCTCGGCGAAGCGCGAGACCACGCCGCGCAGATCCGGCACCGAGAGGCAGCCCTCGTAGTTGTCGAAGTGCTCCTGCGACAGCGGCGTGAGCACCGGGTTGACCAGCACCGTCAGCGGGATCTTCGGCTTGTACGGGTAGCGCGGGTTGCCGTCGACCTCCATCACGACCACGCGCACGGGGCGGTGGACCTGGATCGCGGCGAGCCCGGCACCGTTGGCGTCGCGCATCGTCGCGATGAGATCGTCGATGAACTGCTGGAACTCGGGCGTCGCCAGCTGCTCGCGCGTGACCTCGTGGGCCCGCTCGCGCAGCACCGGCGCGCCGATCTGGGCGATCTTGAACAGCGTGCTCATGCGCCAGTTCCCCGGATGACCTTGGCCTTGAGCGCGGCCTTGCCGTCCTTGACGTAGACGGTGAACTGCACGTCGCGCACGTCGCTGTGCTTGTCGAGGATGTCCTGCGTGTTCTTCTGCAGCTTCTTGACGAACTTGTCGAAGGTGAAGCCGTCGGCGTTCTCGCCACAGGCGATCTTGACCTGCAGGAACTCCTCGAACACCTCGCGGTAGTACCGCATGCGCTCGTCGTCCTCGCCGCCATCGTCGGCGGCGACGCTCGCTGCGACTTGCGTCTGCACCGGCGCGGGCGCCACGGGCGGCGCGGGCTTGGCCGCGGTGCTCGGTGCGACTTGGGTCTGCGTCGCCGGTGGCGGTGCGGCCACGCGCGGCGGCGGGGCCGGACGCGGCGGCGCGGGCTCGGG
>JAIBBS010000312.1 GCA_019694555.1 Nannocystaceae bacterium | reverse complement strand
CGCTGCAACGCTTCCGCGGCGAGATCGAGGACCACGTCACCCACCATCCGCACGCAACCTGGTGGGTCGATGGCGGTGGCGCGATCATCGAGGGCACGCGCCGGACCACCGGTGACGCGATGGCGCGGCTGTGGCGACGCGGACCGGCGCAGCGGTGGACCGGGCTGCCGGCGCTGCCACAGGTCGGCGACGCGCAGCGAGCCGCGCGCGCGGGGGTGTGGCTGCGCGAGCTCGCGACGCGCGGCGGGTGAGCGCGAGGGCGCACCGTGCGCCCAACCCAGCTCGGCGCGACGGGGCGCCAGCCCACGCAACGCGACGCTCGAGCATTTCGCGTGACGGATTCGGGGCGGCGGCTCGCACTCATCGTCGGAAG
Source organism: Nannocystaceae bacterium (assembly GCA_019694555.1). Taxonomy (GTDB): domain Bacteria; phylum Myxococcota_A; class Polyangia; order Nannocystales; family Nannocystaceae; genus Xiheibacterium. The sequence goes on along the minus strand of JAIBBS010000312.1, from coordinate 6,067 downwards.
GCGCGCCGCCACGCCGGCGCCACATCATCATGGCCCCTCGCTTCGCTGCCTCCGTGTGCCTCTGCGCGACCCTGTCGGGATGTGTCACCGACGAGTCCGAGCCGACGCTCGGGTCCTCGGACAGCTCCGGCGGATCGGCGCCGACCAGCGCGAGCGACACGAGCGCGCACGACGGCTCGACCGGCGACGACACCTCCTCGAGCGACGACGGCCATCCATCGTTCGACTGCCCCGCGCCCACCGACGGACCCACCATGCACCCCGGTGAGAACGTGGAGGCGGCACAAGTGTGGACCGCGAGCGGCAGCCCTCACCTCGTCCCGTACGATTTCACGATCCACGCGCCGGTGCTCGTCGAAGCGTGCGCGCGGGTCCAGATCGGCGGCGGCGTCACCCTCACCATCGGTGATGGCGGCAGCTTCGTCACCGACGGCTTCGCGGAGCAGCCGGTGGTCATCGAGCGGCTCGATGCCGAACCATGGACCACGATCCGAACCCTCGGCGGCGAGGTCCAGCTCTTCTACACCACGCTCGACGGCGGCGGCGCGGTGGGCAACGGCGTGCCCGAGCTCACCGGCGCGCTGTGGCTGCGGGCGCCCTCGGGCACCACGGCGGTGACCGATGTCGCCCGCCTCCACGAAGTCGAGATCCGAGGCTCCGAAGCGGCCGGCCTGCGTCTCGACGGCTTCGCCTCGATCGCTGCCGACTCGCAGGGCCTCACGATCACCGAGGGCGCGTCGCATCCGATCAGCGCCTCCGCCACGGTCGTCGGGGCCATCCCCGAGGGGCAATACGACGGCAACGCCGACGACCGCATCGTGTTGACCACGGCGAATACCGAGACCATCTCCGTCGACGCGATCATCTACGATCGCGGGGTCCCGTACATCGTCGGCCAGCCGGGCCAGGTCGGCGACCTGCGGGTGCAGGCCAACCCCGGCGCGCTCGCGGTCCTCACGATCGAGGCCGGCGTCGAGCTGCAGTTCCAGTCGGAGGGCATCCTCACGGTCGATCACGCGACCGGCGATGCACCGGCCACCGGTGCGCTCGTGGCCGTCGGCACCGCTCAACGGCCGATCGTGTTCACCTCCGCCGCCGTCGCCCCGGCGGCGGGCGATTGGCTCGGGATCTACTTCGGCGGCACGCTCGACATGCTCGATGAGCTGGAACACGTCCGCGTCGAGTACGCCGGAGGTGCCAGCGCCAGCGGATCGAATTCGTGCATGTACCCCGGCGAGCCCATCAACAACGCTGCGATCCGCATCTTCGGCGTGCCACCGGGCCGATTCGTCAAAGACTCGGAGATCATCGCGAGCGCCGCCCATGGCATCGACCGAGGATGGCGTGCAGACCTCGAGGTCGACTTCGCCGAGAGCGTCACCTTCGAGGTCACACGATGCACGCAGACGACACCGCGCAAGGCCGATGGCACCTGCCCCGACCGCGTGCCGTGCCCCTGATCGACGTGGTACACCCGATCCATGTCGATCACTGCGCCCAGTGCCGCGCGGATCGTCGCCCCGGAGCTGGCGGCGATCTACCGCGAGCACCACACGTTCGTGTGGCGCAGCGTTCGCCGGCTCGGTGTCCCCGATGCCGATGTCGACGACATCGTGCAGGAGGTCTTCGTGGTCGCGCACCGCCGGCTGGCGGACTTTGCCGGTCACTCGTCGATCAGGACCTGGCTCTTCGGCATCGCCTACCGCGTGATGCACGAGCACCGACGCAGGCGCGATGCGCGGGCGCGACGCGAACAGCAGCTCGAGGCCGGCCGCCCCCCGACCGCGCCGGATCGGCGGCTCTCGCGGGTCGAGGCGGTGGGCGTGCTCGACGAACTGCTCGGGCGCCTCGATCCGGAACAGCGCGAGGTCTTCGTCATGGCCGAGGCCGCAAAGCTGAGTGCCCCGGAGATCGCCGAGCTCACCGGCGTGAAGTTGAACACCGTGTATTCGCGCCTGCGCCTTGCACGTCGGGCCTTCGACGCCGCCCTCGCTCGCTGGCTGTCGCAACGCAAAGGAGAGCTGCCGTGGATGACGAGCTGAGCCCGCGGGCGCGCGACCTGGTCGAGTTCGCGATGGCGCACGACCTCCCCGACGACGGCGTTGCCGTCGACAGCTGGGGCATGGTCGTCTCGCGCATCAGCGCCGACACCGAGCGCGACGACGAGGCCGCTGGGCACGACGTGGCCTCGGCGACGCGCGCCCGACGACGACCGCTCGCGGTGATCGGTGTCGCGGCGCTCGCGGCCTGTGTCGCCGTGTGGTGGTTCGCGCGGCGAGCGGAGCCAACGCCGCCGGAGCCGGTGGCAGCCAGGGCCAAGTCAGCGCCGCGACCGCAAACCGCCGCGACCGCGCGCTCGGACGCCACCGGAGCCTCCACCAGCGCGTTGCTCGTTCAGGCCGAGGCTGCGCGAGACCACGACCCACTGCGCGCGCTGGAGCTGCTCGACCGCCACGCCGCGCTCGCGCCGAGCGAGGACGCCGACCAGCGCATCGCGTTGCGCGTCGAGGTGCTGTGTGTGCTCGGCCGCACCGAGCATGCGCAGGCAGAGGCCGCTGCGTTCCTGGCCCGGCCGCGGGCCGCACCGTGGTCGGCGCGCGTGCGGGCGAGCTGCGCGGCCGTGGGAGACCCTTGATCGGCGAGCGACTCGGGCGCTACCGCGTGCTCGCGGTGCTGGGCAGCGGTGCCATGGGCGTGGTCGTGCGGGCCCACGATCCCCGTCTGGGTCGCGACGTCGCGATCAAGGTGGTGCACCCGCAGGAGCTCGGCCGGGAGCGCGAGCAGCGAGCGCGGGCGCGACTCATCGCGGAGGCCCGCGCGCTGGCCCGGCTCGCACACCCCAACGTCGTGGCGATCTACGAGGTCGGCGAGCAGGCGGGCACGCTATTCGTCGCGATGGAGCTCGTCGAGGGCGTCGATCTCGATGAATGGCTGAAGCGAGCGCCGCGATCGCTCGATGCGATCGTCCAGGCATTCGTGGACGCGGCGCTGGGGCTGGCCCAGGTCCACGCCGTCGGACTCGTCCACCGCGACGTGAAGCCGTCGAACATCCTGGTCGGTGCCGACGGTCGCGTGCGTGTCGGCGATTTCGGGATCGCGCACGCGTGCTTCGAATTGCCGGCACCGATTGCCGCGGCTGAAGACGTGATCGGCGAGCTCGTGGCGCCCGACACCACGACGCTGACCGAGGAAGGTCGTGTGGTCGGCACGCCCGCCTACATGGCGCCCGAGCAGCATCTGGACGCCGAGGTCGGGCCCGCCGCCGATCAATACGCGCTGTGCGTATCGTTGTTCGAGGCGCTCTTCGGCCAGCGCCCGTTCCGCGGCGATGCGCGGCGATTGCTGGCGATCAAGCGCGCGGGCGCAGTGCTCCCGAAGCGCGCGCGTCGGGTGCCCGCGTGGCTGGTCGCCGTGGTGATGCGGGGTCTCGCACCCGATCCGCGGGCGCGGTTCGCTTCGATCGACGCGCTCGCGGAGGCGCTGCGACGCGGCGCTGCCAGCCGGCGGCGCAGGCTCGCACTGGGCTCCGCCGTGATCGCGAGTGTCGGCGGCACCCTGATGATGCTCGGCGACGGCGCGGGGCGCTGCGATCGCGACGCCGCGGAACTCGCGGGAGTCTGGGACGAGCAGACGCGGGCCGCGGCGCACGGCATGTTCGCTGCGAGCACGCGGCCGTGGGCCGCGCTGGCGTGGGCTGCGGTCGAGCCCCGGCTCGACGCCTACGCCGGCGAGTGGACGACGATGCGGCGCGAGCTCTGCCTGTCGGCCGGCGACACGTCGGCGACCGTGCTCGATCGCCGCCTCGCCTGTCTCGAGTCTCGCCGGCGCGCCCTGGCAGCGACGACGCACCTGCTCGCCGCGGCCGACGACGACACAGTGGACCACGGCGTCGACCTTCTCGGAGGCCTGCGTCCGATCGCTGCATGCGGCACGCTCGACGATCGCGATGGCGAGGTCTCCCCGCCACCGCCCGCACTCGCGCGCGCCGTGGCCGATGCGCGCACCGAGCTCGCACTCGTGCGCGCCTTCACCGAAGCAGGCCGCTACGCCGAGGCCCACGAGCTCGGCCGCGCGGTCGTCGCGAACGCGAGCACGCTCGACTACCCACCGTTGCAGGGCGAAGCGCTCGCGATCGATGGCCGCGCAGCGTTGCGCGTCGGCCCCGTGGCCGATGCCGCGAGCGAGCTCGAGGCAGCGCTGTGGACCGCCATCGCCGAACACGACGACGTGACCGCCGCAGAGGCAGCGACGGAGCTCACCTGGTTCGCCGGCCAATACCAACGCTCGCTGCCGGACGCCGCGCGCTGGGCCGCGCTCGCGCGCGCGAGCGCGGCCCGCAGCGCGGATGCTCGGACCCAGGTCATGCTCGACAACGCGCTGGGCGTGGCCCAGCTGCAGGCGGGGCAGCACGACGACGCCGTCGCCAGCTTCGAGCGGGCGCTCGCCGGGATCGGCGAGGCTCCCGATCAAATCAGTCTCACGGCCAATGTGCGCCACAACCTCGCGAAGAGTTGGTTCGATCGGGGCGACCTTGCGCGCGCGCGCGCACTCCTGGAACCGAGCATCGCGGCGCTGGCGGGAGCGATCGGGGACCAGCATCCTCGGGTGCTCGAGATGCGGGGGACCCTGGGGCAGGTCCTGGGCGCCGGCGGTGATCATGCCCGAGCGGCCGCGCTGTTTCGTGCCGAGGTCGAGGGGCTGCGGCAGGTGATGGGCGATGATGCGCTGGCGGTCGCGCACGCGCGAACCAACCTCGGGGTCGTGCTCGGGCGACTCGGGCACGACGACGAAGCGATCGCGGTGACCGAGCAGGCGCTGGCGAGCTTCGAGCGCGCGGGTGATCTCGGCGGCGCGTCGACCTGCCTCGGCAACATCGCCGACGATCTGCTGCAACAGGGCATCCACGACGCCGCGGCCCAACGATTCGAGCGAGCGCTGGCACTGCTCGAGCGCTTGTACCCCGAGGGGCACGCTGATCTGGTGTATCCGCTGGTGGGCCTGGGTCGCGTCCGGATGGCACAGCAGCGATGGGCCGATGCACTCGCGAACTTCGAGCGCGCCGACGCGGTGATCGTGGATAGCCACGCGACGTCCGGTCACGTGCGGGGTCTCGCGCTCGAGGGCCGCGCGCAGGCACTGGAGCAGATGGGCCGCATCACCGAGGCACTCGCCGTGGTCGAGCTGCTGATCGCGATCACGCGGGATGCGAGGGACGTCGGCCCCGACGAGCTGCCGATCTCGCTGCTGCAGCAGGCCCAGCTGCTGCTCGCGGCGGGACGCAAGACCGAGGCGGTGACGGTCGCCGAGGAAGCCATGGCGCTGACGACTGCGCCTGAGCTCGCCGAGCTGCACGCGGCGGCGGAGCAGACCCGCGATGCTGCGCGATGACTCGCGTCAGTCGAGCTCGACGACGTACCGCTGCACCACACCCGTGAACGCCTCGGGGATCACGCCGTCGGCCGCCAGCGCGAAGCCGTCGCTGGTCGCGGTGCGCTTGGTCTTCCACGGCTGCTCGCTGCCGCCGTCGGGCGTGAGCGTGCCGCCGGTGTCGACCGCCTCGGTGCACACCGGTGCGGCCTCGCCCCGCGCGACGCAGACGCGCAGCTGCTGCGTGCGATAGGCAGCGCCGCCGTCGTCGAGGTGGCCCTCGTGGGTGAAGCTCGCGACCGCCTCCTTGTCGCCGCCGGCGATGGCGTCGTCCACGACGATGCCGTCGAGCCTCGTGCTCTCGCCGACCATCGGGTCGCTGCACGCCCAGCCGGTCGCATACCAGCCCCGCGCCACCTGGATCGCGAAGATGCAGTCGCCGCCCTCGTCGCGGACCGTCGCATCGAGCATCACGCCCGCGACGAACGGAGCCGCGAGCGCGATCGGCGTGGCGCCGCGCGCAGAGCACTTCGTCTCGTTGCCGGTGATCGCGGCCGTGTCGGCGCACAGCTTCGCCAGGTCCGCGTACGGCCCCTTCATCGGGGCGTTGTCGAGCGTGGTGACAGCCGGCGTCGGCGCGGCCGCGGCCGCGGCGGGTGCGGGCGTCGGCGTCGGCGTGGGTGCCGGTGCCGGCGTCGGT
>JAIBBS010000097.1 GCA_019694555.1 Nannocystaceae bacterium | reverse complement strand
TGCAGCACCGCGAGCGCCAGCGCGAGCTCGGCGTCGCCGCGCTCGGCGATGCGTGGCTGCACCGCCGCGAGCTCGGCCTCCGCGGTGGCGACGTCGCCGGCCGCGAGCCGCGTCTCGATCGCGGCGAGCAACGCCCGCAGGCCCTCGTCGCCGGCTGCCGGCCCATCCGCGGCCTGCAGGCACGCGCGGGGACTGTGCAGCGACGCGACGATCTCCGGGGCGCGCAGCGCTGCGTTCGCATCGGCCTCGGTCAACACGCGCACGGTCGCGTGCATGCGCGACAGCTCGCGATCGAGGCAGGCCATCGCGTGATCGAGCGCAGCGATCGAGCGACGCTGCTCGATCCACGTCGCGCGGCAGACCTCGTCGCGCACCGCCAGCCATGCCTGCGCGTGCTCGTCGAGCAGCGCGTGCACGACCGCGGCGAGCTCGCGACCGCCCGCGCCGCCGCGGCGCTGCAGCGCCTGCTCGAGCGCGGTGCTGCTGTCGGCGTTCCACACCGCGCGCAGTGGCGCGTCGAGGCCCTCGCACGGCGCGGCCGCACTCGCCCACGGCCGCGCGATCGAGAGGCCGACCGCGGCGACGGCCACCAGCCCGATCGCGGCGCGCCGGCGTCGAGCCGGTCGCGCGGCCAGCCCGCGCAGCGCCGCGACGAAGTCGGCCACCGACGCGAAGCGCTGCGCCGGATCGACCGCCAGTGCCCGCGCGATCGCGGGCCACAGCCGCCGTGGCACCGCGCCCTCGGGCGCCGCGCCGACACCGGCACGCTTGTGCGCGAGCAGGCTGTCGACGTCCGCGCCCGCGAACGGGCGGCGACCCCACAGACACTCGAACAGCGTGACCGCGAGCGCGTACTGGTCCGCGCGCGCGTCCGCGTGGCCCCACGCGTGCTGCTCCGGGGCCATGTACGCCGGCGTGCCGACGGTGGTGCCGGTCGCGGTGAGCGTGTCGTCGGCCAGCGGGCCCCAGGGATCGACGGGCGCCGCCGGCGAGTCGGGCTGCTGCTGTCCGCGCGCGAGGCCGAAGTCACCGACCGCGACGCGACCGTGGCTGCGTCGAGCGGTGGGATCGCCGGCGATGAGGATGTTGCTGGGCTTGAGGTCGCGATGCACGATGCCCGCGTCGTGGGCCGCCTGCAGGCCCGCGGCGACGCGACCGATCACCTCGAGCACCTCGGGCCAGGCCCGCGGCGCCTCGGCAATCCATCGCGCGAGATCGCGGCCCTCGATCAACTCCATCGCGACGAACACGTCGTCGCCCTCGGTGCCGACGTCGTAGACCGCGACGACGTTCTCGTGGGACAGCCGCGCCAGGGTCTGCGCCTCGCGCACGAGCCGAGCGCTGGCGATCGCGTGACTCGCCCCGCGCACCAGCTTGATCGCGACGTCGCGGGCGAGCTCGGGGTCGTACGCTCGCACGACGCGGCCCATCGCGCCCGCACCGAGCTGTTCGAGCACCACGTAGCGACCCACCCGCTGGCCGCTTCGTGGCCACGTTCGATCCCGGTCGCGATCCGCATCCACTGGCGCTGCAGCGACCGCTGCATGCACCGCGGTGGCGGTCGGGCCCGATGCGACGGTGGGATCCCGCGTCACCACGGATGCCAGAATGGGGCAGCCGCGCGCGCTTCGACAACGGGTGCGCCATCCGCGCTTCGGGACGGGCCGCGCGGGAACGGGTTATCCTCGGCCCGGCGCCTGCGATGAGCGATCCCAAAGATCCACGACAGACCGGTGACCAGGCGACGCTCGCGGATCGCAACGCAGCGCTGGGTCGCCCCAAGGTCGCCGAGGTGCCCAGCACGTTGCCGGTCGCGCCGCGCACCGACCCGCACGCACGGCGCATGCTCGTGATCGCGGGCGATCGCGTCAGCACGCACCTGCTGCCGGACACCGGTCAGATCCGCGTCGGCCGCGGTGACGATGCCGAGCTGCGCATCGATGATCCGTCGGTGTCGCGCGAGCACGCGCACCTGTTCTTCGAGAAGGGCAAGCCGGTGATGATCGCCGACGCCGGCTCGAGCAACGGCACGCGCGTGCGCGGCAAGCCGCTCACCGCGGGGCAGCGGGTCGCGCTCGCGCCGGGCGAGACCTTCGAGGTCGGCTCCGCGCTGCTCATGCTGCAGTCGCCCTACGAGGCCGAGTCGGCCCCGGCGGCCCGCGAGGGCGGCCTCGTCATCGAGGACCGCACGATGGCCGGCATCTACCAGCTGGCCGAGCGCGTGGCCAAGAGCACGATCAACGTGCTGCTGCTGGGCGAGACCGGCGTGGGCAAGGACGTGTTGTCGCGCCGCATCCACGCGATGTCGCCGCGCGCCGACAAGCCGTTCCTGCCGCTCAACTGCGGCTCGCTGTCGGAGCAGCTGCTCGAGAGCGAGCTGTTCGGCCACGAGCGCGGCTCCTTCACCGGCGCGGTCGAGGCCAAGCAGGGTCTGCTCGAGGCCGCCGACGGCGGCACGGTGTTCCTCGACGAGGTCGGCGAGCTGCCGATGTCGGTGCAGGTCAAGCTGCTGCGCGTGCTCGAGGAGCGCCAGGTCCGTCGCGTCGGTGGCATCCGCTCGCGCCCGTTCGACATCCGCTTCATCGCCGCGACCAACCGCGATCTCGGCGAGGCGGTGCACAGCGGCGGCTTCCGTGCCGATCTGTTCTATCGCCTCAACGGCATCTCGCTGACGATCCCGCCGCTGCGCCAGCGCGTGGGCGAGATCGAGGAGCTGTCGCGCAAGTTCGTCGACGACGCCAGCGCCCGCGCGGAGCGGCGCCCGGCGCCGACGATCGCGGCCGAGGCACTGGCCTGGCTCAAGGGCTACGCGTGGCCCGGCAACATCCGCGAGCTGCAGAACACGATGGAGCGCGCGGTGCTGCTGTGCACCGGGTCCGAGATCACGCTCGAGCACCTGCCGCCGTCGACCGGTGCGTTCACGCCGGGCAAGCCCGGCGATCCGCGCGGCGCCGATGCGGACCCCGAGCGCCAGCGCATCCTCGACGCGCTCGAGAAGTGCGCCGGCAACCAGACCCGCGCGGCGCGTCTGCTGGGGATCTCGCGCAACACCTTGCTCGCGCGGCTCGATGCCTACGGCATCGCGCGGCCGCGCAAGCCCGTGCGCTGAGCAGCGTTCGTCCGCGCGCGTCGCCGGACCCTCGTCGCGCGCGCCCGCGGGCTGGTGACCGCCGTCGCCGGGCCCGAGGAGACGACGCGGCACGTCATCGCCACCGGCGCACCGGCGTCACAGCGTGTTCCACCACGCCGGCACCGCCACCGCGGCATCGTAGTTGGGGTTGTGCCCACCGGTCGCGGGCGAACACCACACCACCGGGTTGCCGGCGCTGCAGCCATCGTAGACGACGCAGGGATCGGGCGCGATCGGCTGCGTGGTCTGGCCGCAGCCGTTGGCCGCGAGCCACTGATCGCGCAGCGTCGTGCCGTACGACAGCGGCACGGTCATGTCGTCTTGGTTGTGCATGATCCACATCGCGGTCTGGCCGCAGCCGAAGCCGCCGGCGGAGCCGCCCTCCATCACCGAGACGCCGCGGAAGACGTCGGCGCGCTGGCACGCGACCGCGTCGGCCATGAAGCCGCCGTTGCTGTAGCCCGAGGCGAACACGCGCGAGAGGTCCAGGCACAGCTCGGCCGACACGGTGTCGAGGATCGCGTCGACGAACTCGAGATCGCCCTGCGTGTTCCATGCACCGCCGGCGGGCTCGGCGTTGGGGCCGATCACGATCGGTGCCGGATCGAGGCCGCCGGGGATGTAGTAGCCGCTGCCGGTGCCGCCCAGGCCGTGGAAGCCGAACGCGACCGGATGCGGCAGCTCGGGATCATAGGGATCGGGGATCGCCAGCGTGAAGGTCCGCGTGACCCCGGCGACGTCGATCATGCGCTCGACCGCGCCGGGGCTGGCCGGCAGCCCGCAGCCGGCCGAGACCTGCGGCGGCCCGGTGTCACCACCGCTGCTGTCGTCGCTCGCGGTGGTCGCGGTCGTGCTCGCGTCCGTGCTCGATGCACTCGTGCTCGACGCGGTCGTGCTCGACGCGGTCGTGCTCGACGCGGTCGTGCTCGACGCCGTCGTCGCGCTGGTTCCCTGCGAGGTCGCAGATCCGCCGCTGCTGCCGCTGTCGCTGCCGTCGTCGGCGGCCCCGTCGTCGCCGGCGTGCGGGCAACCGCTGGCGGAGGACAGCAACACCATCACCATCACGCTCCGACCGATGCGCGCCATGGGATCACGGTAGGGCGCGGCGATGCGTGGCCGCAAGCGGGCGGGATCCCCCAGCCGCGCGCGCGCGCTGGGGGCACGCGACGGCTCACCGCGGCGCGGCAGGACTGCGCATGGCCTCACCAGGCTTCCGGCGGGTAGCCGAACAGGCGTCGATCCGAGACCGCGACGTCGCGGAGCACCGCGTCGTCCACGATCACGACGTCGCCCAGCTGCGCGAGCGCGGCGCGATCGACGTGCGCGAGGTCGGCGACGACGGTGAGCACCAACGGCTTCGCCGCGAACTCGGTGTGCTGCGCGAGCAGCGAGGCATCATCGAGCGTGCCCAGCGCGGCCCACTCGGCCAGCGCGGGATCGATGTTGCCGGCGGCATCCTCGAGCGCGCCCCAGCTGCGCGCATACTCGGCGGTCGCGAGCCCGACCCAGCGATGATGGCGGCGCGCCTGCTCGGCCATCTCGCGCGCGTGCGCGAGCGCTTGCGTCGACGGCGGCGATTGCAGGCTCGTCGCCAGCGCGCGCAGGGCCGCGGGCACGTCGACGTTCGCACAGTCGACGCCCGCGACCTCGAACACGCGCTGCGATGCGAGCGACGCATCGTGCGGCATCGAGAAACGATAGATCGGCTCGCGGGTCTCGAACTCGGGCTCGGGGATCGCGAGCCGCAACACGTGTGTCCGCAGCCGCGCGGCGGTGTCGTGCGGCTCGAGCAACAGACCTGCGCGCACCTCGGCGCGCACTCGTCCGGGCTCGTCGAGCAGGAACACGGTCGTGCGTCGCAGCGCCCGCGCGCGCGGCAGCACCGGCGCGCGCACGTGGCCAGGCGGCTGGGGCGGTCCCGCGGCGATGATGCGTCGTGCGAAGTCGGCGGCGTCCGGACCGGCGACCAGCAGTTCGCACGGCTGCGCCAACGAGGCCCGCAGGGCGGCGTGCAGCGACTCCGGCCGCGCGCGCGCGACCGCGGCGTCCTCGGGCATGTGCGCGTCGACGCCGTGCTCGCCGCGCAGCATCGCGACCGCGAAGGCGTCCGGTCGCCACCCGCCGCCGTGGCGCAGCTCGCGACGGCCCCGCGCGATCGCGGCGAGTTGGGTGCGCGCGTCCTGGTCGCTCAGCACCGGCTTGCGCAGCTCGACCAGCCACGGCAGCAACGCGTCGAGCCGCGAGGCGACCGCGGTGATGTCGAGGCGCGTCTCGTGCACCTCGCAGTCGACGTCGATCCACGCGCCCTCGCGCTCGAACGACGGCCGCAGCGCTCGCACCCGCGCGCGCCAGGCGTCGCAGGTCCACGCGTCGTCGGCCAGGCCGTAGGGCAGCGCGACGCTCAGCTCCATCACCGGCACGTCGCGATCGACCGCGAGCGCCCGCCCGCCGTCCCACGGCAGCGTCAGCACGTCGCTGCCGGCGAGCACGAACTGCGGCTCGAGCCGGCTCGCGGGCTGGGCCAGCAGCGCCTTCGCAAACGCCGACGGGCCCGGCGCGCCCGGACCCGACGGCGGCAACAGCAGCGGCGGCACCGGCTCGTTGCGCGCGGGGCCGGGGTGCCGCCGCACGATCACCGCCTCGGCATCGCGCAGGCTCGCGGCGTCGCGTTGGATCGCCGCGCGCGCGATCGGATCGCCGCGCATCGACGCGAGCTGGTCGCGCCACTGCAGCCCGCGGCCGAAGGATTCGGCGATCAGCAGCGACAGCGCGTAGCTCGACGACGACCACGCCACGCTCTGCAGCTGCGCCTGCGCCTGCGCCACCGCGAGCGACTCGTCGTCGATGGCCCCGGACGCGAACGCGTCGAGCATCGCGTGGACCGCGGCCTCGGCGTCGGCGAGGTCGTGGCCCTCGCTGGGCGTGACTGCGATCTCGAAGGCATGGTGCGGCACCGCCTGCCACACCCACCGCGCGCGGCCATCTCGCGCGAGCCAGCGCTCGGCGAGACTGGAGCGCATCAGCATCGCCTCCAGCGCTGCGGTCGGCGAGACGCCGTCGGCCCGCGGCCACGCGAACGTCACCTGTTCCGGCGCGTCGTCGACGACGTCGACCGGCGCGACCGGCTGCTGCACGACCGGGGCCCGCGCCGGCACCGGCGCCGGCGCCCACGCGCCGAAGGCCGACTCGATCACCGACACGGCCTCGGTCGCGGACACGTCGCCGACCAGCACGATCGCGGTGTTGTTGGGCCGATAGTGCGCGTCGAAGAACTCGCGCGTGGCGGCGAACGGCAGCGCGCGTTGGTTGCGCGTCATCGCCACCGCGTCGAGCACCCGGCCGGTCGCGCGACCCAGGCCGCGGTCCAGCGCGACGCGCAGGACATCACTGGTGCGCTCGCGGTCGCCCTCGACCAGGTTCTGCACCGTGCGCAGGAACGATCGCGGCTCGAGCGAGCCCAGCGTCTCGGCCATCACCTCGGCCCACGGGCCCAGGCGATTGCGCGGGACCTCCACGGTCAGCACCATGCCCGGCGGCGATTCCTGGCCCAGCGTGCCGAAGCCCAGGCCCGCCAGCAGCATCAGGCCCTCGGCCGGCACCTGGTACGGCCGCGCGCGCGCGAGCGCGACCTGGGCCAGCGCGAGCAGGGCCGCACGCGCGTCGTCGTCGGCCGCGAGCCCGTGGGCCTGCAACGCGAGGTAGCCCTGCGTCAACCACGGTGCCTCGGCCGCGCGATCGATGGTGCCCATGCGCGCGGTCTCGCCGAGCAGGTCGCGGACGATCTCGGCGGTGCCGGCCTGACCCTCGCCCTCGTCGGTGGGGTCGGCGCGCACGACCACGGCGGTCTGGATCATCGGCACGCCGGCCTGCGGTGCGACGTAGATCGTCAGTCCATTGCGCAGGCGATGGATCGTCACGTGCGCGGGGTCGTCGGGCAGCGGCGTCGCGATGGGGTCGGGCAGCTGCGAGTCGGCGACGACGACGGCCCAGGGATCGACGGGCGCGGCGGCCTCGGGCACCTCCGCCGACGATGCGGGTGCGCCGGGCTGCGCCGACCACAGCAGCGCGGCCGCGCCACCGCCGAGCACCGCGGTCCCGATCGCGGCCCGCAGCCAGCGCGAGCCGGCGCGCGCGCGCGCGAGCGCGTCCTGCAGCACCTCGGCGATCGCGTGCATCGAGGGCAGGCGATCTTCGGGTGCGAACGCGAGGCCGCGATCGATCATCGCCTGCACCGCACGCGGGATGCCGCGGACCTTGCGATCGTCGCGACGTCGCTCGCGGCGCAGGATCGCCCGCAGCAGCGCGCTCGAGGTCGTGCCGCTGAAGGGACGGTGCCCATGCAACGCCTCGTGCAGCGCCACGCAGAACGCGAACTGATCCGCGCGGGGATCGACGCGATGGCCCGCGAGCTGTTCCGGGGCCATGTACGCAGGCGTGCCCATGACCGTGCCGGTCAGGGTCGCGTCGTGCACCAGCGGGCTCTCGTGCGACAGGCCCGGCAGGGAGTCGGCGGGGCTGCCCAGCGCGGGTTGCTCGCCCGAGGCCAGCGACTCGCCGCTGGCGCGCGCGAGGCCGAAGTCCATCACGCGCGCGCGGCCGGCCTCGTCGACCATCACGTTGTCGGGCTTGTAGTCGCGGTGGACCAGGCCGACGTCGTGCGCCGCGGCGAGGCCGCGTGCGGCCTGCAGGTGCATCGCGAGCACCTCGCCGATGTCGCGGACCCCTTCGCGGTGCCACTGCCGCAGCGTCTGTCCGCGCACGAGCTCCATCGCGATGAACAACTGCTGCTGGTGCTCACCGACCTCGTACACGTGCGCGACGTTGGGGTGGTTGAGTCGCGCCATCGCCTGCGCCTCGCGCACCAGTCGCTGACGCGAGGCCTCGCTGCCGGCGAGCTGCGATTGCAGCAGCTTGATCGCGACCTCGCGATCGAGCGCGTCGTCGCGGGCGGCGTAGACCAGGCCCATCGCGCCGGCGCCCAGTCGCCGCGTGACGCGGTAGCGACCCACGGTGATCGGCGCGCGCTCGGGCGCGGCGTCGCCGAGCAGGCGCGCCTGCGCGCGCGCGAGCAGGAACTGCGACTCGATCCCGGCCGGGCGCTCCACCGTGGGCGCGTCCGGTCCTGCCTCCGGCAGCGCCGGATCGAGGTCCGGGTGGCTGGGATCGTCCTCGAGCATCCCGACCCCACGATGGTAGCGCGGCGCGCGAGGCCGCCGCGCGGGGCCGTGGGGCCGCGGTAGGCAATCCCGGCAGCGCCGAGCCGACACCGCATTCGTGCCGCGCCGGTGCGGTCGCGGGAACCTCGAGCGCCCCGGTGCGCACGCGGGCATGCGCGGTAACATCCCGGGCCGCGCATGCGTACCGCCGACGTGCCCGCCGATCCCAGCCGCCGCTTCCGCCGCGTCGCGCTGGCCGAGGGTGTCTCGCTGCTGCTGCTGCTGTTCGTCGCGATGCCGCTCAAGTACGGCCTGGGCATGCCGCTGGCGGTGCGCATCGTCGGCTCGCTGCACGGCGCGCTGTTCCTTTGGTACGTGTACGAGGCCGTCGACCTGCGCCTGACCAAGGCCTGGAGCACCGGTCGGCTCGCGCTGGCGATGGTCGCGTCGTCGCTGCCGTTCGCGACGTTTTGGTTCGATGCGCGCCTGCGCCGGGAGCTCGCCGCCGCGGCGCTGCCCCCGGCGTGATCGAAACCGCGATCGGCCGGTCTATCGCGAGGTGACTGCGCCTGGCGGCGAGGGCTTCGAGTTCTGGGACTGTTCGTGGGGCCGGGAGCTGGCGCATCACGATGGGCGCTGGGTGACGCCGGCGCAGGTGGCCGCGCTCGCGGCCGAACGCGCGGCGCGGATGGGGCTGCGCGAGGGTGTGGGATCGATGCCCGCGTTCGATCCCCGCGCGGCGCAGCGGCCCGCGCGCTGGGAGCAGGCGGTGGGTCTGACCGCGTTCGCGATCGCAGGGCAGCACGCGCGTCGCGACGAGCTGCTGGTGGGTCGCGCGCTCGTCGACGCGTTGCCGAAGGCGCAGCGGCGCGCGCTCGGGGTCAGCGACGTGCTCGGGTTGGTCACGCCGCTGCTCGTGGGCTTTCGCGTGGTGCACGGCGATGCGCCGGTGCACGAGGGCAACCGTGTCGTCGACGCGGCAGCGGTGTTGCAGCGGCTGCTGCAGCCCGACGCGCTGCGGCTCGAGATCCCGTTGTGTGCCCATCGCGAAGATCCCACGATCGCCGCGGCCGCGCTGGCGCAGCGACCGTGCCCGCGCTACGTCGATCGCGTCACCGCGCTGCTGCAGCTGCTCTTGGCCAACGCGCGTGCGCCCCACGGCGAGGTCGCGTTCGTGCAGCAAGGGCCCAGCGAGCGCGCGGCCGCGTGCATGTTCCCGGAGGTGTTCCTGAGCTACGCCCGCGCCGGCCGCATCGACGCGCTGCTGCAGCGGCTCGGCGAGCACGAGCGCGAGCTCGCGGCGCAGCTGTCGCGGCGCTCGACCGCGAGGGTGGTCTTGCGCACCGCGTCGCTCGATCCGATCTCGCGCGCGGCCGAGCGCGCGCTCGAGGCTGTCGTGGGCCCGTCGTGGCGCACCGCGAACGCGACGCAGGCCCGCGCTGCGCTGGCGCGGGCGCAGTTCTGTGGCGAGGCCGCGCTCGCGCACGCGATCGATCACGTCGTGCGGCTCATGCCCGAGGTCGGGCGGCTGCGCGTGCCCACGGCGCAGGGCTCGTACGCCGCACGCGCGGCGCTGGCGTGGTTCTCGCAGCAGGCCGGCATGACCCCGGTCGGGCGCGCGCTGTTCGAGCTCGCGTTCGTGCACACGCTGGCGCGGCGCAGCGTGGGTCAGATCGGACTCGGCTTCGATCGCGACTTCGCACCGCTGCAGCGTCATGCCTGGCAAGCCGGCCATGCGCGCGAGGTGGTGCCGCTGCTCTACGCGCGACGTTGCACCGCACCTGCGCCCGGCGGCAGCCTGCGGCAGCTGGGCTTCCGCCAGTTCTGGCACGGCCACGACGCGCGCGCGACCGAGGCGGCGGCGTGACTGCGCCGTTGCAGGCCGAGGTCGTCGGCGGACTGACCGCGCTCGATCCCGACTGGGATCGCCTCGCGCACGCGTCGGCGTGCACGAGCGGCCGTGCGTACCTGGGCGCCGTCGACGGCCCGGGGACGTTCCGCGTGCAGGTGCGCCGCGGCGATCGCCTGCTCGCGGCGATGCCGGGCTGGCGCAGCGACGGTCACGGGCACAGCTGGCTCGAGCCCGCGCAGGTGCTCGCGCCGCTGGGCGTCACGGCGCAGCGCCCGTTGATCGTGGGCGCGCCGTGGGCCTTCGGCGGCGAGCTCTTGCTCGATCCCGAGGCCGGCGAGGACGTCGTCGCTGCGCTGGTCGCCGCGCTGCGCGAGCACGCGGCGGACACCGACGCCGACGGCATCTACGCGCTGCATCTCGACGATCGCTCGATGCAGCGGCTGGCGGCGTGCGCGAGCGCGCCGGTGCTGCTCGAGTTCGACGCCGCCATCGACGTGCGCGGGGGCTTCGACGCGTGGTTGGGGCGGCTGCCGCGACACCGGCGCGGGTCGCTGCGCAGCGAGCTGCGGGCGCTCTCGGCCGCGGGCATGACCACCGCATTCGAGTCCAGCGCGTCGGCGCTGGCCGAGCTGGCGCCGATCCTCGCCGCCGCCGAGGCGCGCCACGGCCACGCGTTCGAGCCGCAGGCGCTGTACCGTGCGCTCGAGCGGCAGCGGCAGGCGCTGGGCGACGCGTTCGCGATCTCGACGGTGCGCGATCGCGAGGGCGTGCTGGTCGCCGGCGCCATCGCGCTGCTCGATCGCGACGCGATCAGCATGCGCGTGTGCGGGGTCGATCGATCGCGCGCGGGCCGACACTTCGAGTACTTCCACGCCTGCTACTACACGCCGCTGCGGGCGTGCAGCGACAGCGGCCGCACGCGCCTGCACCTGGGCATGACCGCGCTCGAGGCCAAGGCGCTGCGCGGCGCCGAGCTCGAGCCGCGCTGGGGCCTCGATCTGGGGGCGCAGCCGCGCTGGCGGCCGGTGCAGGCGCGCCGTCACGGCGCGGCGCGGCTGGCCGAGCTCGAGCCGCTGCGCCGACGCATCGCGACCGTGCTGGCGCCGCAGCGGCACGCGGCCCTGGCAACGGCGTTCGCCGAGGCACCCGCGCCACCGGTGGTCCCGGCCGGCAACGCGGCGCACCCCTGCTAAGCTCGGCCGCGACATGGGCACCTCGCTGGTCACCGGAGCGAATCGTGGGATCGGACTCGAGCTGGTCCGCCAGCTGCGTGCGCGCGGCGATCAGGTCGTCGCGGTGTGCCGCACCGCCACCGACGCGCTGCGGCAGACCGGCGCACGCGTCGTCGAGGGTATCGACGTCGGCAGCGACGCCGGCGTCGCCGATCTCGCCGCGCGCGCCGGCGATGCGCCGCTCGATCTGCTGATCAACAACGCCGGCGTGCTCGAGCGCGACGCCCTGGGTGCGCTCGACTTCGAGGCGTTGCGGCGGCAGTTCGAGATCAACGCCCTGGGCCCGCTGCGCGTGACCCAGGCGCTGTTGCCCCGGCTGCACGCCGGCAGCAAGGTCGCGCTGGTCACCAGCCGCATGGGCTCGATCGGCGACAACGGCTCGGGCGGTGCCTACGGCTACCGCATGAGCAAGGCCGCGCTCAACATGGCCGGCGTGTCGCTCGCGCGCGACCTCCACGGTCGTGGCATCGCGGTGGTGATCCTGCACCCGGGCATGGTCGCGACCGACATGACCGCGGGCTTCGGCCACGGTCCGCACATGGTCACGCCGCCGGACGCGGCCGCGGGACTGCTCGCGCGCATCGACGAGCTGACGCTGTCGAGCAGCGGGCGCTTCCTGCACGCCAACGGCGAGGTGCTGCCCTGGTGAGGCAGCCCCCGCCGCGGCGGGCGATCACGGCTGGTTGGCCTCGATGCGGGTCTCGCCCAGCTCGCCGAGGATGGTGTCGGTGGCCTTCTCGCTGACCATGTAGATCGGCAGCACGATGAAGAAGCCCGGGATCTCCGGGAACACCGAGGCATCGACCACGCGCAGGCCCTCGACGCCGCGCACGCGGAAGTGGCTGTCGAGCACGGCCATGGGATCGGTGTCCGCGCCGATCTTCGCGGTGCACGAGGCGTGGTGGCCCCAGGCCTCGTCCTTCACCCACGTCGCGATCTGATCGGCACTCTTGACCTGCGGGCCCGGCCAGACCTCGTCGTACTTGCCGAAGAACGGCGCGCCCATCAGCGAGCGGGTCTTGCGGCCGATGTCGCGCACGAAGTTGACGCCCTTGACCATCGCTTGCAGGTCGTGGTCCGCGGCGCCGCCGGCCGTGGTGCCGCGATCGAAGTAGTGGAAGTCGATGAGCGGGGTGTCGAACGGGTTGGCCGAGCGCAGCTTCACGGTGCCGCCGCGGTTCTTGGTGTGGCCCTTGAGGATGAGCCACGTGAACAGGCTGCGGTCGGCGAGGGCCTCGGCCGAGTAGCCGGGTTCGTAGCCGGCGAACTTGCCCGGCACGCCGAAGATGAACAGATCGGGATCCGGCAAGTCGCGCGACGATCGCTTCACGATGGTGATCGCGCCGCCGTTGCTGCGGTACGGACCCTCGCCGTCTTGCCACTGCGCCAGGCACTCGTCGGTGCTGGCGTCCTGCGTCAGCGCGCAGTCGGCGAGGATCGAGAAGTCGCCGCGGGTCTGGCTGACCACGCCGACCTCGTAGCGATCCTGCAGGTTCTCGCCCACGCCGGGCAGATCGACGCGCGGCGTGATGCCGTGGGCTTGCAGCTCGGCCTTGGGTCCGATGCCGGAGAGCTTGAGGATCTGCGGCGTGTTGAAGGCACCCGCAGCGACGATGACCTCGCGGCTGGCGAGGATGCGCTGGGTCGCGCCGGGATCGCCGGTGCGCGGCGCGTTGGGATCGGCGCGGTACAGGTGGTCGCCACCGACGAAGTCGACGCCGACCACGCGGGGCTTGCCGTCGGCGCCGGGCTCGTCGGCGTAGACCAGCTTGGTCACGAACGCGCCGGTCTGGATCGTCAGCGGGAAGCCGGCCTGCTGGGTCTCGCGCAGGTACTCGCGCACGGCGTGGCGCTTGCCGTCCTTCATCGCCAGCGGGAACGGATACACGCCCTCGGTGCCGGAACCGACCTCGTTGATGTCGGTGCCCAGCAGCGCGCGCAGCTGGCCGAGGTCGCTGAACAGCTGCTGCAGCGAGCCCTGGCCGGTCGCGTCGACGAACGCGAACACGCCTGCACTGATGACCTTTTGCAGCTTGAAGTCGAACAGCGCGAGGTTGGGATCGGCCTTCTCGTTGCCGAGCCAGCGGAACACGCGGTCGGCGTAGGGCGCCATGCGGTCGGCCGACCAGGTCGCATCGCCGGTGATCTCGGCCATGCGGTTCCAGTCGCTCTCGTGCGGCACGATGCTGATGAGCGCGTTGTGGGCGGTGCAGCCGCCCAGGGTGCCGGCGCGCGGGTAGAGGATGCCGATGGGCTCGCCGTTGGCGTCGTGCACCATCTTCGAGTCGCGGTTGGCCTGCGCGTCGTCGCCGTAGTGATCGACGAAGTAGTCCCAGCGCATCGCCGGGTCCTCGGTCGAGAAGCCGTGGTAGGCCGGCACCTGGTAGTTGGTGTTGCCGCCCTGATCGTCGCCGGCCTCCAGCAACAGCACGCGGTGGTTGTTGCGCGCGAGGTTGGCCGCCAGCGGACCGCCGCCGGCGCCCGAGCCGATGATGATGAACTCGAAGTCCTCGGGGCCGCCCAGGTCGTCGCACTTGCCGTCGACGCAGATGCGGTTGGGATCGTCCTTGGCGTCGTTGCCTTCGTCACAGGCCGGGGCCCACGCGACGATCGCCAGCGCGAAGCCACAGCCCAGGGTGCGGCGGCGAGAGAGGTTGCGTTCGGTGGTCATGATCAGGCTCCTCCTTCGCACGCGGTCGCCAGCGCAGCATCGGCGTCGGCGCAGGGGTACTCGCCGCTCGCGGCGGACCACGCCCCGAACGCGTCGCAGTCGCCGAGCGCGCCGACACAGGCGAACACCTGCGACTGCGCGTCGACGCAGGCCTGGCCGAACTCGCCGGCAGCGACGAGCGCGTCGCCGCAGCTCGCGGCACAGCCGGCCGCGTCGGATTGCGTGCACGACGAGGCGAGCGCACAGAACGTGTCGCACACCGACGGCGGCGGCGTGTCGGCACAGGCCGCGAGCGCGGCCTGGTCCTGCGCCGCGCAGGGCTGATCGGCGGCGCCGCTCTGCCACGCGGCCGCGCCGTCACAATCGAGGCCCGCGACGCAGGTGAACGCGGCGTCGACGGCCTCGGCACACGCGGCGTCGTGATCGGCGGCCTCGTCGCGATCGATCGCGCACTGCAGCAGGCAGTCGTCCTCGATCGCACCGAGGCAGCTCGACACCACCGCGCACGCGGCATCGCACGTGGCCGAGGGCACCACGCCCAGGTCGGCACGCGGCGGCGGCAGATCCAGCTTGCCCAGCGGCCCGCCGTCGTCCTGGCCGTCGAGGTCGTCACACTTCGCGCCGACGCAGGCAGCGCCGTCGTCGCCGCTGCGACCGCCGGAGTTGCTGCAGGCCGCAGCGACGCAGGCCAGCGCGGCCCAGGCTCGGATTCGAGTGGTCATCATCACGTTACGCCTCGTTCCATCCCAAGGTGCGCCCGAGCGAGCGGGCAACGCGTTGGAGATCCGTCGTTGGGTCGCCGCACATGGCTCGGAGAATCAGGCCGCACAGCGTCAGCAGCACGTGGTCGCGCTGGCCCTCGTCCGTCACGCCGAGGATCTCCCCCAGCGCTCGGGCGTAGCGCTCTCGCAGTGACGCGAGCGTACGCGTCCATGCCTCGACGGCGGCCTCGTCGTCGAGTTGGCTCGAGAACTCGACCAACACGCGGTAGTGCATCGCGAACACAGGCATGCGCTTGCCCATGAAGTGCAGCAACAGGCCCAGCCGTTCCTTGGGATCGCGCGCCGCTCCGATCAGCAGCTGTGTGCCCGCGTCGACGTCGGTCTGGACGGTCGCGCGCGCGACCGCCTCGAACAGCGCCGCCTTGCTGGGAAAGTAGTGGTAGAGCACGCCGGTCGACACGCCGAGCTCGCCGGCGATCTGCCGCATGTTGATCGCGGCGTAGCCGTGGCGCGCGAACAGGGGCGCGCATCGCAGCGCGAGCGAGCGCCGCTGTTCGTCCTTGTCGAGCGCGCGAGCCATCGGTCGGGGATGCATAACGAACGTTCGGTATGTCGTCAAGCGTGCCGAAAACAGGGCCGTAGGCCCACCCACGGGTCGGTTTTTCTCGACCCGGGGGGATCCCAGGGGGCGGGCGGGGGCTACAGCAGGGAGGGGCGGTCGCGACGGGACCGCAGCCCCGTCGGGCTGATCGACACGCGCCGCGCGAGCTCGTCGCGGCCGGGCTGACCTGCGCCGGTCAGATGTTCGAGCTCGCTGCGGGTGAGCAGCACCGCAGCGACGAGGCGCGCGCGGCCTTCGGGCAGCGTGAACCACGGCGGCAGCTCGTCACTCGCGGCGCCGAGCAACAGCCCCGCGCGACCTCGCGCGTTGCGGAGCTCGGCCGGCAACGCGCGGCCGTCGATCTCGACCACGATGGGCCCGTGCTGATCGAGCATCGGTCGCACGCTGCCATGCGCCGCGGCGATGTGGCTCAGCTGCTCGATGGCGTCGGCGAGCCAGCTGCCCACGACGATCGGCAGCGCCTCGTCGGTCTGCATGAACAGCTCGAGACCCCAGCCAGGACCGCGCTCGTCGGGCCACGGATCGGACAGCGCATCGCTGGCGATCGCGGTCTGCGATCCGCGACGGATGACGCGCCATCGCGGTGGGCTGGGCCAGCGCTGCTGCACCATCGCGGCCGGTCGCAACAGCGGCTGCAGCGGTTCGTGCTCGACCACGCCGAGCGTGCCGAAGAACGTCCGCCGCGCGGCTGCGGCCGCGGCCTGCCGTGCGGCGTGATCGGAGGTCGGCTCCACGGCGCCCACGCTACCAGCGGCGGCGGTCGCTGGGCGAACCGCCCAGGCCGCGGTGCGGATCGCCCAGCGGTACACGCACGGCCGCGGCGGCGCAGCGTCGAATCCCGGCGCTCGCGCCTTGGCACGCGATCTGCTCGCGGGCGCGCCCATGCGGCAGTCCTTCTCGGCGTACGCGACGGTGGTGTTGGCCCTGGCGATGGGATGCTCGTCGGTGCGCGAGGGCGGTGGCGCGTGGGTCATGAGCGCGAGCGCCGAGGACGACGGCGGACCCGGGGACGACGGCGTGGGCCTCGACGAGTCCGGCGGGACCGTCAACGCGACCTACGCGGACGACGACGCCGGCGACGACGCGTCGACGGGCGAGGGCACCACCACCGGCGCGACCAGCCACGGCCACACCACCGCGGATGCCGACACCGGTCACGACGACGGCAACGGCACCGGCGGCGTCGATTGCCCCGACAACTGCTACTGCGAGCCGATCGATCCCGACGCCGATCTGTCGGATCTCGAGCAGGCCTACGCCGGTGACGCGGTCGCGACCATGCTCGACGTGCTCGCGCGCCGCTGGCCCGCGGGCCACGACCTGCTGACCGACAAGATCGGCGATCCCTACCTGGGCTCGTTCACCGATCCGTCGAGCTTCGCGTCGGTGATGGATGGCCTCATGACCGAGGCCCACGAGGGCACCCACGGCTGGGAGTACGCCAACGCCAGCGTCGATGACTTCGCGTTCTTCCTGCGCGGCGACCTGCAGTTCTTCCCGCCCAAGCTGCACGGCTTCGACCGCAGCGAGATCTACGGCATGGTCGAGGGCAGCTCGACCGATCTGTACAAGGATCTCTACCTCGTCGGCGATCAGGGCACCTACGGCTTCTACGAGCTGCTCGACGAGATGAACGCGTACATCGACGGCATGGCTGCGATCGGCGTGGTCGGCGAGTACATCCCGTACGGCGTCTCGGGCCGCGACGGTGCGGTCGCGTTCATGTACTACCTCGAGCTGTACCTCAAGCTCGCGCGCACGCAGTACCCCGACGTCTACGACCAGATCAAGAACGACCCCGACTACCACGAGCTCATCAAGCTGCAGTGGCTGCGGCTGCACTTCCTGCTGCAGCAGGCCGCCGATCTGCACGACAACATCGGCCTGTACGACCAGGAGATCCGGCAGCTGATGTACGCGGACGAGAACCAGTCGGAGATCGAGATGCTCATCGATCACGAGCTCGAGGCGTCGAACTGCCTGCCGTGAGGCCGGCGCTGCGGGCTCGAGCGCGGAGCACGACGTGATCTGCCGCCCGGCTGGTTGCGGTGGGCCGCGGGCTGCGTCGGCCCGCGCGCCGTCGATGGCCCCGTGCCGGTGCTACGATGCGGTCCATGGCAGGTCGCTGCGCCGTGCTGCTGCTGGGGCTGGGGGCCTGCACCGCCGCGGGCCCCTCGCGCGAGGGCACGATCCCGCTGCGCGCCTCGCTGGCGGTGCGGCCCACCGCCGACGGCGAGGCCTCGGTGGTGCGCCTGATCGACACGCTCGCGCAGCAGCACGCGCAGCAGGCCGAGCGCACCGTCACCGGGGCCGCGCCGCCGCATCCGCCGGGCCCGCTCGAGCTGCGGCCGCAGACCGAGTCCTTCAACGACCGCCCGCCGCTGCAGTTCACGACCGTGCGCGCGCCGGGTTGCGATGGACTCGCGCATGCGGTCGGCGCCGCGCAGACCGAGGCGCCGCTGCCGTCGGAGATCGTCCCGGCCTACGCCGACGAGGCCGGCGGCTGCACGGTGGTGTTCGTCGATCGTCGCCGTGGCTTCGTGCTCGCGCCCGGTGCAGCCGCGCGCGTCGACGCGCCGGCCGATCTCAGCGCGCCTTCGGTGCTGTTGTTCCTGGCGCCCGAGGACACCGAGGTGCTGCGCGCGCTGACGCGCGAGCAGCTGGGGCTACGCATGAGCGTGCTGAAGGACGATCGCGAGGCGTTGCTGACCGCGACGGTCCGCGACGAGATTCCCGTCGGCGTGCTGTCGATCTCCCCGGGGCCCGACCAGGACGCGCAGTCGCTGCTCGAGCGCCTGACGCAGTGACCGCGGCGGCTCCGTCCGGTCCCACGCAGGGTCCGGTCGCTGCGTGACCACAGCCGTCAGGATCCGCGGACAGGCTCTGAGGGCTCGCGGCGGTAGGTACCGAAGATCCGGTCGCAGATCGGGAACGTGATGTTGAAGTTATAGCGCGACATGCAGCGTGGATCGTGGTGCACGCTGTGCAGCCGCCGCAGCCGCGCGAGCCCGGGCAGCCGACCGATGAAGGAGTCCGGCGGCTGATGGTGGGCGAAGTGCAGCCACTCGTAGCTCAGGAAGTAGGCCACCGCGCTCGCGACGAACAGCGCGCCGACGTTGCGGCCCAGGGTCCACCACAGCAGCGCGCCGACCGGCGTCGCGAGCAGGCCCAGAAAGAACAGCAGCATCACCGGTGGAAACAACACCATGTGAAAGTCGCGGCTGTGCTCGACCTGCATCGCCGCGTCGGTGAAGAAGCGGTGGTGCTGCAGCGTGTGGCGCAGGTGCAGCAGCGCCAGGCCCTTGCGGCGGTGGTGCATGGGCCCGCGATGGCCGAAGTACTCGCCGACGTTCGCCAGCAACAGCGATGCCGGCACCGTCGCCAGCTCGAGCAGGCTCGGTGCGTCGACCATCGCCAGCGCCGCGGCGATGGCTGCGAGCGCGCCGGTCGTGGTCACGCCGAAGTGCAGCCAGCCGCGGTAGCGCGGCCCGATCTGCTGCGCGCGATAGTCGTCACGGAAACGTGCGACCGCCTCGGGCACCGCGCGCACGGTTCACTCCGCGTTGGTGCCGTGGAAGATCTCGGTGACCTTGCCGGCGTCGATGGTGAAGTACGTGCCGCCATACATGTCACCGACCATCAGCAGCTCGGCGTTCGACTCCTCGCGGTTGATCTGCGCGCCGTAGACCTGCTCCACCACCGTCGCGGCGGTGCCCACGGCCACGCCCTTGGCGGTGGTCCAGGTGCACGGCGCCTTGCACACGATCGAGTGCGCGTCGCCGGCGGAGTTGGTGATGAGCACGATGCCCTTGTCCGGCCAGCGCGAGGTCGTGTAGGTGTCGCCGTCGACGCCCCAGACCTCGCGCGTCGTGCTGCCGGGCTTGCCCAAGGTGGCCGCGGCGTTGCGCGCGTCGATCTGCTCGAGCGTGGGCGTGCTCGCCTGCAGGCTCGGCGCGGCGGGCTCGCTCGGCGTCGCCGGCTCGCTCGCACCCGGGTCGGTTGCCGGTGCCGTCGCAGCCGCGGGCGCGGCCGGCTCGGGGTTCGAGGTCGAAGGGGCCGCGGGCCGCGGGCCGCATGCAGCGGTCACGGGCAGCAGCAGGGCCAGCGAAGCGATCGCAGCGCGCATGGTCGGCCGCGACGATAGCCGAGCCGCGCACGCCGCGTCACCCGAGGGCCGCGCAAGCCCTCACACCGCTGCGATCACGGCGCCGGGGCACGGGCGTGGGCGCGCTCGTCGAGCTGGGCCGCGAGCGACTCGGTGATCTTCCGCGACTCGCGGCTCGCCGGGCGCGACAGCAGCTCGGGCACGAGCTTGCGCGCGCGCGCCAGCGAGGCCTCGTCGCCGAGATCCAGCAGCACCGCGAGCAGCTCCTGCTCGAGCAGGCCGCGCTCGGACAGATCGGAGAACGCGGGGCCGCCCGGCGCGTTCTCGTCGAGACCGCGCAGCAGCTCGTCGCGCGCATCCGCGGTGCGACCGAGCGCGCGCAGGGCCTTGGCCACGGCCAGCTGCGCGCCGGTGTCGCCCGGCGCCAGCTGTCGCAGCAGCCGCGCGTGGTGCAGCGCGAGCGTGGGGTTGCCGGCCTGCAGCGCCAGCGCGTGGCGGATCCGCAGCGGCTCGGGATCGCGGGGATGCGAGCGCACGCGTGCGGCCGCGATCGCGTCGGCGTGCGCGGGACTCAGCGCCGCGACCGCGTCGACCCACAGCCGCCACGGCCGCGCCGGCTCGGGGCTCAGCGCCGCGATCGCAGCGGGCTCGGGATACTCCGCCAGCAGCCACGCCACGACACCGTCGCTGGGCGGATCGTGCAGCGCCGCGAGGCCGCGCGCGATGGACTCGTCGCCCTCGGCGATGCGGCCGTCGCGTCGCAGCGCGACGCCGCGGATCAGCCACGGATCGACGCTGGCCGGCCGCAGCCGCACCGCCGCGTCCGCGCGCGCGAGCGCCTCGGGCCAGTTCTGCTTGCGCGCGGCCTGGCGCGCGAGCAGGCCGTGCAAGCGACCGTCGAGCGGTCGCCGTGCCAGCGAGACCGCGGCGTCGCCGGTGCCGGCGACGATCGCCGCGTTGTCGTCCTCGCGCAGCAGCTGCGAACCCGGACGGCTGACCAGCCCGAGCACCATCGCGCCCAGCAGCAGCGCGCCGCCGGCGATCGCCGCGGTGCGCTGGGCCAGCGGCCGCACCGGTCCGCTCGCGAGCGCGCCGGCCAGCGCGACCGCGGGCGCGGTCACGCCGAGGAACTCGAACGCGAAGTCGACCGTGTTCTGCAGCGCCACCGCGAGCAGCCCCAGCAGCACGATGCGGCGCGCGTTGTCGTCGGAGTGCCGACCGCCGCGCACCAGCGCCAGCAGCCACCACGCGGTCATGCCCGCGAGCAGGGTCCCGCCGAACCACGGGCCCCACTCGACCAGCATCGCCGCCGGTGCGCACTCGAGGTGGGTCGCGAGCACGTGGCTGTCGTCGACCCGCAGCGCCGGGAACAGATCGACGAACGCGCCGCGCCCGATGCCCAGCGCCGGCGACAAGCCGATGAGCCCGAGCGCACGCATGGCGTGGGCGAGCTTGTGATCGGTCTCGCCCAGCGACTCGCTCAGCGACGACAGCGTCGCGAGCTCGCGCCAGGCCCCGTGCCGCGCGACCAGCAGGAACAGGCCTGCCGCGCCCACCAGCACCATGATGCGCGCGGGCGACAGTCGCTCCGAACGTCGCCGCCGCGCGCGACGACCCGCGGCCTGACGGCGCATGGCCAGCACCGCGGCGATCGGGCCCAGCAGCAGGAACGCGACCAGGGCCCCGCGCGACAGCGACAACACCAGCGCCGGGATCTGGATCGTGACGCCGGCCATGGCCGCGAGGAAGCGATCGCCGTAGCGATCGACGCGACCGGGGTCCGCGGTGACCAAGCCGTGCGCGTGTTGATCGGCCGCCACCGCGACGCCGCTGAAGATGCCCAGCAGCAGCAGCCCCGACTGGTGGTTGGGGTTGACGAACGTGCCCAGCAGCGCCGGCACGGTCGCGCGATCGATGTCGATCGGCGTGTACCAGCCATAGATCGCGTGCAGGCCCGCGGCCTCGTGGGCGAAGCCGACCAGCGCGACCACGGTGCCCAGCAAGGTGACGAACGCCGCGGTCACGCGCCACGACAGCTGCGCCGCGGCGACGAACAGCGCGGTCAGGCCCACGAGCCGCGCGACCTCGAGTCCGGTGTCGCCCGGCACCGGCGACAGCCCCGCGCGCGGCTGCACGCCGGTGCCCGCGAGTGCCTGCTGCACCGCGCTGTCGATGCCGGGCGCCAACGCCTCGCGCAGGCCCGGCAGCGGCATCCACTGCACGAACGTGACCGCGGCGGCGAGCAGGCCCAGCAGCGACCACAGCGGCAGCTGCAGGCCCTTGCGCGAGCGCAGGCACAGCCGCAGCCACAACAGCAGTGCCAGCGCGCAAAAGCCCACCACCGTCAGCGCATGCACGCCGCCGAACGCGAGCGCCGGCATCGACAGCGTCGCACCGAGCAGGATGCGCGACCACGGTGCGCCGGGACGACTGCGGCTGCGCGCACGCTCGAACGTCGGTTCGTCGTCGGGTCCGGTCGCGACCTCGGCCTCATCCATGGCGTGGGGATCCCTGACGCGACGCTGCGACCGCGGCCCGGCTCACACCGGCTCGCCCTCGGCCTCGTTCGCGCGGTAGGTGTAGTACGCGGAGTTGTACGCGTAGCGCTCCTGGCGAGCGTCGACCTCGTTGAGCACCACACCCAGCACGTTGGTGTCGCTCTTGGCCAGCTGCGCCAGCGTGCGCTGCAGCTCGCCGCGGGTGGTCGACTCGCAGCGCGCGACCACGATCACGCCGTCGACCTCGCGCGAGATGATGAGCGGGTCGGTCACCGGCAGCACCGGCGGCGTGTCGACGATGACGATGTCGAAGCGCTCGCGCAGATCTGCGAGCGCGCGGCGGAACATCGGCGCATCGAGCAGCTCCGCGGGGTTGGCCGGCAGCCCCCCGCAGGGCACGATCTTGAGCGCGGTGGGGGCGTCCTCGGGCGCGTCGAGGATGACGGCGTCGATGCCGGCCTGGCCCGAGAGGTAGGCCGACAGGCCCTCGCCTTCCTTCTCGCGTGGCGACGGGAACACCTGGTGGATCCGCGGCCGCCGCATGTCGGCGTCGATCAACACCACGCGCTTGCTGGCCTGGCAGAACGACAGCGCCAGGTTCATCGCGGTCGAGCTCTTGCCCTCCGACGAGCTCGGCGAGGTCACCATGATCGTGCGCAGCGCGTCGGGGCCCTGCGAGAACGCCAGCGAGGTGCGGATGCCACGGCAGCGCTCGGCCATCAGCGACTGCGGATACAGGTGCGAGTACAGATCGCGCTGGCGTCGTTGTGCGCGGGTGTTGGCCACGCCCAGCCGCGTGTCGGTCGGCAGCAGCGGCAGCTGACCCAGCACCGGCACGCCGAAGCCCGCGAGCGCGCGCTCGAGATCGAGCAGCCCGCGCAGGCGGTGGTCGCGGAAGTCGACCGCGACCGCCAGCAGCGAGCCCAGCGACAGGCCCGCGACCAGCGCGAGCGCGAACATCAGGCCCTTGCGCGGGAACACCGGCACGGTCGGCGCGACCGCCCAGTCGAGCACCTCGATGCCCTCGTCCTCGACGCGGTTGCTGACAGCGATCTCGGTGTCGCGACGCGCGATCAACAGGAAGTCCTCTTCGGCCTTCTTGGCCGCGCGCTCGAGCTCCTTGTACTCGCGCTCGAGCTTGCCGAGCTTGAGCGCGCGCGAGTTCTCGCCGCCGAGCTTGCGCTCGAGGTCGTGCTCGATCGCGGCCGCGGCGGCCACGTCGGCCTCGAGCGACTCGATCAGGCTCGCGGCCTCGCGCTCGATCTTCCGCTCCGCCAGATCGAGCCGGCGCTTGGCCTTGCGATGGTCCTCGTGCTTGGGTCCGAAGACCTCGTCGATCTTGGCGTACTCGGCCTCGGCCTCGAGCTGCTGCTGGCGCATGGTCTCGAACAGCGCGCGGCGGCTCTCGTGCAGCAGCGTCGCACCGGCGAGGTTGCCCGCGGCGTGCAGGCGCTTGGCCTGCTCGAGCACCTTCTCCTTCTCGATGCGGTCGGCCTCGGCCTCCTTGGCGCGCGACGACCACAACATGATGTCCTGGTTGATGACGTCCTGGCGATCCGACAGCGTTGCAGCGGCGATGCCGTGCTCGTCCTTGAACTTCTGCAGCGCGACCTCGGCGGTGTTCATCGCCGATTCGGCACGCGAGCGCTCGGCCGCGATGTCGTCCTTGGCGTTGGTGCCGACGTCGCTGCGGCTCGACTGCACGTACTCGAGATAGGCCTCGGCGACGCGGTCGGCGATGTCGCGCGCGACCTCGGGGTCGGGGTACTCGGCAGAGATCTCCAGCACCCGCGAGTTGCGGACCTCTTCGACCGAGACCAGCTCGCGCAGCCGCTCGATCGGATCGATGGTCGCCGCGACCGCGACGCGCTCGGCCTCGGACTCGATGCTGTCGATGCCGAGGAACACGGGATCGCTCGCGAGCCCCAGCTTCGCCAGCGCCAGCTTCGCGACCGCGCGGCTGTGGATGATGGTCCGCTGGGTCTGGTAGTACTCCTTGTAGCCGACCACGCGCGCGTCGGAGTCCTCGGCCACGCCCTTGACCTTGTCGAGCACCTGCGGGCCCGACACGTTGAGCACGACCGACGCACTCGCACGCCAGCGCGGGCGCAGCATCGTCACCGCGAGCGCGGCGGAGGCAACCGCGAGCACCATGGTCACGACGACCACGAGCCAGCGGCGCCGCAGGATCGCGAGCACACGCAGGACCTGGGCGATCGCGTCGGTGTGCGGCGCCTCTTCGTCGACGGCGGCGCGGCCGGGTGCGGGATGGAGCGGCGGGTTCACGACGACGACGGGTCCAGACAAGCTTGGCAGGGGACGGCGCGCGCGGCCAAGCGAGTGCCGATGGCGCCGGGATCGGCGGCCTCGCAGGGTGCTGCGCGTGTGCGCAGGCGCGCGGGGGCACCCCCCTGGCGCGGACGGATGGTCACCCGATCGGGGCCATGGCCGCCGGCGCCGGATTCCGTGCACCCGCGCGGCGGCTCGGGCGGGCGCGCGCTGGCGATCGGACCGGATCCGGCCGCACCGGCTTGACGGCGGTCGGTCGCCGCGGCTTGTCTCGCGCCATGCAAGCCCTGCGCGTCGCGACTGCGCTCCTGATCCTGGCCCTGCCCGCGTGTCGTCCGAGCCCGGCGACCGGCGGGACGCAGACCCCGACGGCGAACGCCGCGCCGACGCCGGCCGACCCGCCGGCCGACACCGCCGAGCCCGCCGAGGCCACGCCCGCGGGTCCTGAGTTCAAGGTCCAGA
Source organism: Nannocystaceae bacterium (assembly GCA_019694555.1). Lineage (GTDB taxonomy): Bacteria > Myxococcota_A > Polyangia > Nannocystales > Nannocystaceae > Xiheibacterium. The sequence continues at coordinate 7,171 of JAIBBS010000097.1, read as the reverse complement.
CCGAGCAGTTCGGCGACACGCGGATCCTCCGCTACCAGGTGCCGGGCTTCGAGGCACTGCCGCTGCCGCGCAAGCAGCTGGTCTACTACCTCTACCGCGCCGCGCTCGCGGGCCGCGACATCATCTGGGATCAGAACTACCGCCACAACCTGCTGGTGCGGCGCACGCTCGAGGCCATCGTCACCACCGAGGCCGCGCACGCGCTGCCCGGCTACGACCAACTGCTCGAGTTCACCAAGCGGGTGTGGTTCAGCAACGGCATCCACCACCACTACTCGATGAAGAAGCTGGTGCCGACGTTCACCGCCGAGCAGTTCGCGGCGATGGTGAAGGCGGTGCCGGCCGACAAGCTGCCCGACAAGCGCGCGGCCAAGACGCTGATCGCGACGCTGCGCCCGATCCTGTTCGACCCCAAGGTCGCGCCCAAGCGCGTGAACCTCGATCCCAAGCAGGATCTGATCGAGAGCTCGGCGACCAACTACTACGCCGGCGTGAAGCAGAAGGAGGTCGAGGCCTTCTACCGCGGCAAGGTGAAGAAGGACGATCCGCGGCCGATCTCGTGGGGCCTCAACTCGCAGCTGGCCAAGCGCAAGGGCAAGCTGGTCGAGCGGGTGTGGAAGGTCGGCGGCATGTACGATCCGGCGATCCGCGAGATCGTGAAGTGGCTCGAGCTCGCCGCTGGCGTGGCCGAGAACGACAAGCAGAAGCTCGCGCTCGAGAAGCTCGCCGCGTTCTACCGCACCGGCGAGCTGTCGGCGTTCGACGACTACTCGATCGCGTGGGTCGCGGACACCGACTCGGTCGTCGACGTCGTCAACGGCTTCATCGAGGTCTACGGCGACCCGCTGGGCTACCGCGGCGCGTGGGAATCGGTGGTGTCGATTCGCGACATGGAGGCGAGCAAGCGCATCGCCGCGATCGGTGCGCAGGCGCAGTGGTTCGAGGACCACGCGCCCATCGCCAAGAACCATCGCAAGGCCAAGGTCACCGGCATCTCGGCCAAGGTCATCCTCGCGGTGGTCGAGGCCGGCGACTCCGCGCCGTCGACTCCGATCGGCATCAACCTGCCCAACGCGAACTGGGTCCGCGCCGAGCACGGCAGCAAGTCGGTCAACCTCGGCAACATCGTGCACGCGTACGACGTGGCCAAGCGCCAGAGCGGCGTGCTCGAGGAGTTCGCCGCGAGCAAGGACGAGGTCGCACGCGCGCGCAAGTGGGGCGACATCGCCGACGCGCTGCACACGGACATGCACGAGGTCATCGGCCACGCCTCGGGTCAGCTCGAGCCCGGCGTGGGCCAGCCCAACGAGACGCTGAAGAACTACGCCAACACGCTCGAGGAGGCCCGCGCCGATCTCGTGGCGCTCTACTACATGCCCGATGGCAAGCTGGTCGACATCGGCGTGGCCAAGAGCACCGACATCGGCAAGGCCGCCTATGACAACTACATCCGCAACGGCCTGATGGTGCAGCTGGCGCGGCTCGAGCTCGGCGAGGATCTCGAGGAGGCGCACATGCGCAACCGCCAGATGATCGCGGCGTGGGTGTTCGAGAAGGGCAAGCCCGACAAGGTCATCGAGCGGGTCGAGCGCGACGGCAAGACCTACTTCGTGGTGCGCGACTACGCCAAGCTGCGCAAGCTGTTCGGCGAGCTGCTGGCCGAGGTGCAGCGCATCAAGTCCACCGGCGACTACGAGGCCGGCAAGGCGCTGGTCGAGACCTACGGCGTCAAGGTCGACCGCGCGCTGCACGAGCAGGTGCGCACGCGCTACGCCGCGCTGGGCATCGCGCCGTACGCCGGCTTCATCCAGCCCAAGCTGGTGCCGGTGATGAAGGGCGAGGAAATCGTCGACGTGAAGATCGAGTACCCCGAGGACTTCACGCAGCAGATGCTGGAGTACGCGCGCGAGGCCTCGACGCTGCCGACGGAGAACTGAGGGCGGCATGACACGGACGAAGACGATCCTCTCTTGTACGGCGTGGTTGCTGGCGTGCGGTGGTGACGACGGTGGCACCACCGCCGCGGCCGACAGCACCTCGATGGGCACCGCGAGCACGGGCTCGTCGAGCGGTGCCGGCGAGGACAGCAGCAGCGATGGCGGCGCCACCTCGCTCGCCGACGGCAGCAGCAGCAGCGACGGCGGCAGCAGCACCGGCGAGGCCGGTGCGCTGCTCGACGACTACCCGCTCGAGGGCGACACGCTGTTCCCCGAGGGCGTGGCCTTCGATCCCGCGCGGCGCCAGTTCCTGTTCGGCAGCCTCGGCGACGGCGCGATCGGCAGCATCAGCGCCGACGGGGCGACGCAGTCGATGCTGGTGGCGTCGCCGGGCGCGACGTGGTCGACCGCGGGCATCAAGGTCGACGCGGCCGCGGACGTGCTGTGGGCGTGCACCGGCGACGACGCGCACAGCGAGATCTGGCGCGTGGCCCTGGCCGACGGCACGGTGCAGGCCCAGCTCGATCTCACCGCTGCGACGCCGGGCGCGGGCTGCAACGACCTCGCGCTCGACGGCAGCGGCCGCGTCTACGTGACCGATCCCGGCCTGGGCATCGTGCATCGCATCGACACCGACGACAGCATCACCGCGTGGGCCACCGACGACGCATTCGCGCCGGGCTTCGGCGGCCTGGGCCTCAACGGCATCGCCGCGACGCCCGACGACGCTGCGATCGTGGTGGCCTACTACGCACCGCCGCAGCTGTTCCTCGTCGCCCAGGACGACGCCACCGTCGGCCCGGTCACGCTCGACGGCGACGCGTTCGCGGGCGGCACCGCGCTCTCGGGCGCCGACGGCATCGTGTTCGCGCCCGACGGTACGCTGTACGTGGTGTTCTACGAGCAGCTCGCCGCGGTCACGCTCGACGTCGCCGCCGCGACCGGCACGGTCACGACCGTGGCGGTGCCGGGCATCGACGAGGGGCTCTCGACCGCGACCATCGCCGAGGGCCGTGTGTACGCGGCCAAGAGCGAGGTGCAGGCCTACGCGCTCGGCGGCGCACCGATGCTGCCGTTCCGCATCGTGCACGCGGCGCTGTGACGCGGCCGCGTCAGCGCGCACGCGCGGCGTCGAGCGCAGCGAGCACCGCGTCGCGGTACGCCGCGCTCTCGTGCACGTCGTTGTGACCGACGCCGGGCAGGCGCACCAGCGTGCCGTGGCGAGCGAGCGCGGCGACGGCCTCGCCGTGCGCGACCGGGATGAGCGCGTCGGCCTCGCCGTGCACGACCAGCACGCCGCCGTCGATGCGCGGCACGTCGAGCTCGGTGCGCAGGGGATAGCGCGCAACGAAGCTCGGCACCCACGGATACAGCTCGCCGGCGAGCGCGACCATGCTGCGGTAGGGCGAGACCAGCACGGTCAGCTCCGGCTGCACGTCGGCGGCGAGACCGGCCGCCAGCGCGGTGCCGAGCGAACGACCGTAGACCACGCGCGGGCGGCCCTGGTACTGCGGCGCGACGGCGTCCCAGGCCGCGCGGACGTCGGCGCGCAGCTGCGCCTCGCTGTCGATCGCACCGGTGCTCTTGCCGTAGCCGCGGTAGTCGATCATGAAGAGGTCCCAGCCCGCGCGCCGCCAGAAGTCGACGTTGGCGAACCATCCCTCGAGGTTGCCGCCGTTGCCGTGCAGGAACACCACCACGCCATGGGCCCCGGGTCGCTGCAGGTGCAACGCGCTCAGCGTCGCACCCGGCACCGCGAGCTCGAGCTCGTGCACGTCGTCGCCGAACGCGAAGCGATGACTCGCGGGCAACACGGTGGGCTGGAACAGCAGCCGCTCCTGGCCGCACCACACCGCGCCGACCAGCGCGAGCCACAGCGCGACGGCGATCACGAGGATGCGGACCAGCCAGCGCGTGCGCGGAGCCACGACGGGGGTGAGTATGCGGCGGCGCGTCGCGGCGGTCGAGCGCGGGCGCTTCGCCACCGGAACGCCGGACGGCGGCGCAGCCGAGGCCGCGCCGCCGTCCCTCGACCCCACGCCGTCGCCATCACCGCGTCGCGCGTGCCGCGTTGGCGGTCAGCATCGCCTCGCGCATCTGTGCCGACAGGTCGACCAGCGCGCCGGGCGAGTGGGGGATGAGGATCGTGTTGGTCGGCGAGGTCGCGCCGATCTCTTTGAGCGTGTCGAAGTACTGCGTCATGAGCACGAGGTTCATGACGTCCTGCGGCGTGGCGCCGGGGACCGAGCGCTGGAATTCGTCGACCGACTCGCGCAGGCCCTCGACGATGGCGCGGCGCTGGTCGGCGATGCCGCGGCCGGCGAGGGCCTTGCTCATCGCGTCGGCCTCGGCGGCCTTGACCCGCAGGATCTTCTCGGCCTCGGCGCGCTCGGCCGCGGCCAGTCGCATGCGCTGGGCGGCGTTGATCTCGTTCATCGCGGCCTTCACGTGCGCGTCGGGATCGATGTCGGTGACCAGCGCCTTCACGATGCCGTAGCCGAAGCCGCCCATGACCTCGGTGAGCTCGGCCTTGACCGCATCCGCGATGTCGTCCTTGCGCTGGAACACGTCGTCGATGGGGATGTTGGGCACGCGCGCGCGCACCACGTCGAACACGAAGCTGCGGATCTGCGCCGCGGGGTCGCTGAGGCGGTAGAACGCGTTGAAGACCGCGTCGGGGATCACGTAGAACTGCACCGAGACCACCGCGCGCACGAACACGTCGTCGCGGGTCTTGGTCTCGACGGTCACGTCGAGCTGTTGCACGCGCAGGTTCGCGCGGCCGGCGATGCGCTCGAACAACGGGATCTTGAGGTTGAGGCCGGGTCGCGCGATGCGGGCGAACTTGCCGAAACGCTCGATGACGCACACGCTCTGCTGTCGCACGGCGAACAGCGCGCCACGCATCAGCATGAACAGCAGCAGCGCGGCGAGCGTGCCACCGACGATCTGCAGCGAGAGGATGACTTCGGGATCCATGGCGGGGAGTACCGCGCGCAGCTGGCGGCATTTCCCCCGCTCGCGGGGCTTGCTGTGCGAGCACGCCCGCGGTATCCCGGGAACCCGTGGAGACAGCGCGGCACCTCTTCGGGCGTCGCCCGTACTGGGCACACCGCTTCGGCGTCGCGCCGGTGCTGCCGACCTCGCGGCAGGAGATGGACGCGCTGGGCTGGGACAGCTGCGACGTCGTGCTCGTCACCGGCGACGCCTACGTCGATCATCCCAGCTTCGGCATGGCGCTGGTCGGGCGCTTGCTCGAGGCCCAGGGCTTTCGCGTCGGCATCCTGCCGCAGCCGCAGTGGCGCGACGTCGAGGCCTTCCGCGCGCTCGGTCGGCCCAACGTCTGTTGGGGCGTGACCGGCGGCAACATGGACTCGATGGTCAACCGGTACACCAGCGACCGGAAGATCCGCAGCGACGACGCCTACTCGCCCGGCGGCGCGGCGGGGCTGCGGCCCGATCGCTCGGTCATCGTCTATGCGCAGCGCTGTCGCGAGGCCTTCGGCGACGTGCCGCTGCTCATCGGCGGCATCGAGGCCAGCCTGCGCCGCATCGCGCACTACGACTACTGGTCCGACGTCGTGCGCCGCTCGATCCTGCTCGACGCCAAGGCCGACCTGCTGCTGTTCGGCAACGCCGAGCGTGCGCTGGTCGAGGTCGTGCATCGACTCGCCGCCGGTGAGGACGTCGCGAGCATCCGTGACGTCCGCGGCACCGCGTTCGTGCGCCGCGGCGTGCCCGAGGGCTTCGCCGAGATCGACTCGCGCGAGCTCGACACCCCCGGGCCCGTGGCGCCGCGGCCCGATCCCTACGCCGCGACGCAGTCGCCACCGCCGCAGGGCGGGTTGGTGTCGCTGCGTCGTCGCAACGTCGAGGCCCAGCGCCAGCCGCGGGGACAGCAGGTCGTGCGGTTGCCGGCGTTCGACGAGGTCGTGCGCGATCCGGTGCTGTACGCCCACGCGTCGCGGCTGCTGCACCTCGAGGCCAATCCCGGCAACGCGCGCGCGCTGGTGCAGGCCCACGGCGATCGCGACGTGTGGCTCAACCCACCGCCGATCCCACTGACCACCGACGAGATGGATCGCGTCTACGACCTGCCGTACTCGCGGCTGCCGCATCCGAGCTACCAGGGCGCGAAGATCCCGGCCTACGAGATGATCCGCTTCTCGGTGACGATCCAGCGCGGCTGCTTCGGGGGTTGCTCGTTCTGTTCGATCACCGAGCACGAAGGCCGCATCATCCAGAGCCGCTCGGAGGCCTCGATCCTCGGCGAGGTCGAGCGCATCCGCGACACCGTGCCCGGCTTCACCGGCGTGATCTCGGATCTGGGCGGTCCGACCGCGAACATGTACCGGCTCGCGTGCAAGAGCCGCGAGATCGAGTCGGCGTGCCGCAAGCCGTCGTGCGTGTGGCCCGACGTCTGCCCCAACCTCGGCACCGATCACGGATCGCTGATCCAGCTGTACCGCCGCGCGCGCGCGCTGCCGGGTATCAAGAAGGTGTTGGTGGCCTCGGGCGTGCGCTACGACCTCGCGGTGCGCTCACCCGAGTACGTCCGCGAGCTCGCGGCGCACCACACCGGCGGCTACCTCAAGATCGCGCCGGAGCACATCGCCGAGGGCCCGCTGGCGGCGATGATGAAGCCCGGCATCGGCACCTACGATCGCTTCAAGGCGCTGTTCGATCGTTTCTCGCGCGAGGCCGGCAAGGAGCAGTACCTCATCCCGTACTTCATCGCCGCGCACCCGGGCACGCGCGACGAGGACATGCTCGAGCTGGCGCTGTGGCTCAAGCGCAACGGCTTCCGCCCCGATCAGGTGCAGGCGTTCTTGCCCTCGCCGATGGCCAGCGCGACCGCGATGTATCACAGCGGCAAGAGTCCACTGTCACGCGTGCGGCGAGACGGTGGCGACGTCGTCGTGCCCAAGGCGATGAAGGTGCGACGGCTGCACAAGGCGTTTCTGCGCTACCACGATCCCAACAACTGGCCGATGCTCCGCGCGGCGTTGCGTCGGATGGGGCGCGAGGATCTGATCGGCGACGGTCGCGATCAGCTGGTGCCGCACTGGCAGCCCGCGGGCACCGGCGAGCGGCCCGAAGGTCGGCGGCGCAAGGACGGACCGCGGCCGGGCACCGCCCTGACGCAGCACACCGGGCTGCCGCCGCGGCCGGGCGTGCCCGCAGGGCGCAGGGCCCCGCCCGCGGCGCCGATGGCCGGCCGCGCGCAATCGCCC
>JAIBBS010000096.1 GCA_019694555.1 Nannocystaceae bacterium | reverse complement strand
AGGTCGACGGCGCAACCTCTTGCGCCTCGCCCCGCACGCGTCAGCCACCCGAGAGCGCGCGGCGGACCTCGTCGATCAGGTCGAGCTCGACTTCGTCGATCTCGCCGTCCACCGCCGCTGCGGCCTCGAGCTCGCCGAGCAGCTGTTGCCGGCTCGCGGGGTCGAGCTGCGCGAGCTTGTCGTCGATGGGCGCGCCGATGTCGACGCCGTTGAACACGGCCTGTTTCTGCTGCGGGCCGAAGCCGAAGCGGATCATCAGGCGCTCGAGGAAGTCGCGCTCCGCGTCGGTCACGGCCGCGTCGGCGATCAGCAGCTGCGCCACGATCTGGCAGTAGAGCAGGTTCCGTTCATAGGTCGCGTCGCTCATGGCAGCGAGCGCGAGCCTACCATCGGCGGCTGGCGCGTCGCGGCGCGTACGTGCCGGCGGTCGTGCGATGCGCCGCGGCCCGCTTTCGCGAAGGAACTCACGCACCGGCGCGCGGCGGCCCTCCGCGACGGCCGCGAACGACCGGCGTCCTCGGGGCGAACGGCGTCCCGACCACCACCCCCTGCGGACGCCCGACCAGGAACCTCGCCATGACCGAACGCAGTCCCATCCTCGTGTTTCTCCTGCCTGTCATCACCCTGGGCATCTACGGCCTCATCTGGCTGGTCAAGACCAAGGACGAGATGAACGAACAGGGCGCCGGCATCCCGACCGCCTGGTTGCTCATCGTCCCGGTCGTGCAGCTGTGGTGGATGTGGAAGTACGCCGAGGGCGTCGGCAAGGTGACGCGCGGCGAGACCAGCTCCGGCCTCGCCTTCATCATGCTGCTGCTGCTCGGCAACATCGGCATGGCCGTCATCCAGTCCGGCTTCAACAAGCGTGCGCTCATGCCGGCGACGGCCTGAGCCGCGTCGCCCCACGATTCGCGAGGTGCCTCGGCGCGCGCCGAGGCGCTTCAGTCCGCGCTGACCAGGCCCATGCGGATCGCGTGCCGCACCAGGCCCGCGACGTTCTTCGACTCGAGCTTGGCCATGATGCGGCCGCGATGTCCCTCGACCGTCTTCACGCTGAGCTCGAGCTCGCGGGCGATCTCGGGGCTCGAGCGGCCCTCGGCGACCATGCGCAGGATCTCGCGCTCGCGCGGCGTCAGATCGGCGCCGCCGCGCTCGCCCGACCCGCCGACGCGGCGCGAGTCGTCGAGCACGATGCGTGCGATCTCCGGGCTGAAGAACGCGTGGCCAGCCGCGACGGCGCTGATCGCCGCCAGCAGATCCGACAGTCCCGAGCCCTTGAGCAGGTACCCCGCCGCGCCGGCGCGGATGGCCGGACGCACGTGCTCTTCGGTCGCGTACATCGACAGCACCAGCACCTGGGTCTCGGGCATCTCGCTGCGGATGATGCGAGTCGCCTCGACGCCGTCCAGTCGCGCCAGGTTCAGGTCCATCACCACGACGTCGGGCCGCAGCGTCCGCGCGGCCTCGACTCCGGCGTGGCCGTCTTCGGCCTCGCCCACGAGCACGATGTCGTCGCGCCCTTCCAGGAGCGCTCGCAGACCTTCGCGCACGATCGTGTGGTCCTCCACCAGGAGCACCCGAACGACATTCGGCATGGCGGCACTGTACCCGAGGCCCCGCGCCGCAGAATGGGGGTGCGCCGGCGCGCGCGCGGGGGTTTTCGAGCTGGTGTGTCGGGGCGACGCACCCGTACCCCGCCCCGGCGGTAACCTCACGACTCGTCGGCGACGCCCGCGGGGCTGCCCGCCAGCGGCAACCATGCCTGCACGCGGGTGCCGGTGCCGATGGTCGTGTCGACCTCGACGCGGCCGCCCAGCAGCTCGACCCGCTCGCGCATGCCGATCAAGCCGCGTCGTCGCGGATCGACCGCATCGGGCGCGAAACCGCTGCCATCGTCGCGAACCGCGATGACGAGCGCGTCGTCGTCGTGCGCGACCTCGACCACCACGGTCTGCGCGCGCGCGTGTCGCATCACGTTGGTCAACGCCTCCTGCACCACGCGATAGCACGTGGTCTCGACCGCCTTGGGCAGCGCGACGTCGAGCTCGAGCCGGCGCTGCACCGCGACGCGGCCGCGGTCCTCGAGGTCGTCGCACATGCGCTCGATCGCGCGCAGCAGCCCGACGTCCTCGAGCACCGCCGGGCCCAGGGTCGAGACCGCGCGACGGATCTCCTCCACGGTCTCGTCGACCAACGCGGTGGTGCGCGTGGCCAGCGTCGCGGCACGCTCGACCTGCTCGGGCCGCTGCAGCGCGCCGGCCTGGCTCAGCTGCTGCCCGAGCAGCTGCAGGTTGATGCGGATCGCGGTCAGGGTCTGGCCCGCGGCGTCGTGGAGGTCGCGGGCGATGCCGCGGCGCTCGAGCTCCTGCAGCTCGACCGCACGCCCGGACAGCTCGCGCAGGTTCTGTTCCTTGCGGCGCAGCTCGTCGAGCGCGCGCGACAGCTGCGACGAGCGGGCCTCGACCTGGCGCTCGAGGCCGGCGTTGAGCGCGGCCAGCTCGGCCTTGCTCGCCTGCAGCCGTCCGAGCAGCGCGGCGATCTCCGTCTCCGCGCGGCCCACCGCCGCCAGCGGCAACCAGTACACCAGCGCGGCCAGGGCCACGCCCAGCACGCCGAACAGACCCGCCATCAACCACGACTCGCGACGCAGGGTTTCGGTCTCCATCGCGACCCAGACCTGCGCGACCGGCTCGTTGTTGACCACCACCGGCGCGACCTGCCACCGCGGACCGCGGGGCGTCAGCTCGGCGATGACCTCCGACGCGCGCGGATCGATGGGCACGTCGTGATCGTCGACGACCTCGACGCGCGCGACGTTCTCCTGCAGCTCGTAGTTGCGCAGGTGCTCGAGCAGCTTGAGCGAGTCGTACTTCCACAGCTGCGGCCGACGCTCGACGTCGGCCCGGATCACCTCCGCGACCTGTCGCGCAGCCGCGAGCGCCTGCACGTCGAGCGCACGCGCACCCAACACGTAGTAGGCGGTCGGCGCCGCGATTGCGACCACCGCCGCCAGCGTCAGCACCAGCGGCCGCAGCTGCCCGGCCAGGAATGCGCGCAGCTGCACGCCATCGCCGGCATCCCTCACAGGTCGCGCTCCATCTCCGCGCCCAGCGGGATCGCGCCCTGCTGGCGGATGATGGCCTGGCCCTCGCGCGAGAACACGAAGCGGAAGAACGCGGCCGCGCGCTCGTCGGGCTCGCCGCGGGTCACCATCGCCAGGTCCTTGTGGAAGGGGTACGCACCGAGCTCGACGTTGTCGAGCGTGGGCACCACGCCCTCGAACGCGAGCGCGCGGATCGGCAAGGTGTTGGGGATCGCACCGGCACCGAGCAGACCGATCGCGCCCTCGGTGCTGGCGAGCGCGTCGTTCATGCTGACGTCGTCGTTGATCACGTGCCAGCGGCGGGCCTGGTACGCACGCACGTTGGCGGCCTCGAACTCGGGCACGACGCGGTTGACCGCGCCGTGGGAGGAATCGCCGCGTTCACGCTGCAGCACCACGATGCGACTGCCGTCGCTCCACTGCGTGCGCGTGCCCTCGAAGATCTCGATCAGCTCGGCGCGGGTGAGACTCTGATCGGGCACGCTGGCGTGCACGCCGATGTAGATCGGCACGCGCGCGTACGGCACGGCGATGTTGGCCTCGCGCTCCTCGGCGCTCAGCGAGCGCGACACCAGTGCGACGTCGACCGCGCCGTCGCGCAGCGCTCGCATGCCGCCACCGGAGCCGATGCTGGTGTGCACCATCGGCGGCGGCGCGCCCTGGGCGGCCCACGCGGACGCGAGCGCGCGCGTGACCGGGAGGTTGGAGCCCGAGCCCGCGAGCACCAGCGCTTCGTCGGCGCGATGGCGTTCGGGTCCGGGCGGCGCCGCGCGTGTGGCGAACTGCGGGCTGGGACCGCGCGTGCGTGCGATCGCCAGCCATGCGCTCGCGGCCAGTGCGATGAGCACCGCGCCGGCCGAAGCCGTCACCCACGGCGTGCCGCGGGCCCTGCGGGTCGCAGGGGTCACGGCGCCATGGTAGTGCCTCGCGACCGCGACGGCACCTCGGCGTCCAACCACGCCTGCACGTCGGCGGCGAGCGGATCGTCGGCCGGCGTCGCGGCCAGCGCCGCGCGTGCGAGCGCGACGGCGCGACGGTGTTCGGTCGCGGGCAGCGACCGCGCGAGTGCGAAGCGTGCCTGCGCGGCGAAGATCGGATCTCCCGCGCCGGCGGCCTCGAAGGCTGCGACCGCGCGCTCGAGCCAGTCGCGCGCGGCCCTGGCATCGGCGCGTGCGAGCTCGAGCTGACCGCGGCGCAGCAGCGCCTGCGCGAGGTTGGGCGAGTCGGTCGCAGTCGCGATCGCGAGCGCCTCGTCGACCGTCGCGATCGCGCGATCGATCTGCCCCGCCCGCTCCTGCGCGACCGCGAGGCCGTCGAGCACGACCACCAGGTGCGGATGCTGCGGGCCCACGGTCGCACGCAGGATCGCGGCCGCGCGCTCGTGCAACGCGATGGCCTCGGGGTAGTGCTCGAGCTCGGTCTCGACCACGCCGAGGTTGGTGCACGTGACCGCGACGCTGGGGTGCTGCTCGCCCAGCGCCGCCGATTCCAGCGCCAGCGCGCGGCGGAAGCCCTCGGCGGCCGCGTCGAGCTGCCAGCGCGCCATCGCGACGCCGGCGAGGCCCTTCCACGCGCGCGCGAGGTCGGCCTGCGCCGCGGCGGGATCGTGCTCGAACACCGCGCGCGCGGCCTCGAACTCGCCCTGGGCCTCGTCGTGGCGACCGAGGTCCGCGAGCACGGTGCCGCGGTTGAGTCGCGCGCGTGCGACCAGCACGTGTTGCTCGCCCCACGCGGCCGCGAGGATCTCGATCGCGCGATCGAAGCGCGTCAGCGCGCGCTCGAACTCGCCGCGCTCGCGTGCGATCGCGCCGAGGTTGTTGAGCACCGCGGCGAGCTCGGGATGATCGGGTCCCAGCCACGCCTCGGTGGCCTCGCGCACGCGCTCGCTGGCCGCCTCGGCCGCATCGATGTCGCCCAGCTGCAGCAGCACCGTCGCGAGATCGCTCTGCAGCAGCAACGCGTCGCGGCCACAGTCGGGCGCGGCCTCGCACGCGGTGATCGCCGCGCGGAAGCCCGCCGCGGCCGCCTCGGCGCGGCCGTGCTGCGCGTCGGTCCACGCGAGGTTGCGCAGCCGCACGACCGCCAACGTCGGGTCGCCGCCGGGGATCCTCGCCAGCGCCTCCGCGGCGGCGTCGCCGTGCTCCTGCGCGCGGTCGAAGGCGTTGCGGAAGTAGCCCTCGAGCCAGATCAGCTCGATGCGCGCCTGCGCGGTGCGGCGCGCGTCCGCGACCGACTCGGCCGCCCAGCTCGCCGCCAACAGCTCGCGCTCGGCCGCGTCGAGCTCGCCCGCGGCCATGGCCTGCCGCGCCCACGCCACGCGCGCATCGGCCTCGGTCGCCGCGTGGCCACTGCGGCGCGCGAGCGCGACCGCCTCGTCGAGCGCCTCGCGGGCGCGGGCGATCGCACCGGTGCGCTCCCATGCGTGCGCCTGTGCCAGCAGGGTCGCGACCTGCTGCACCGCCTCGCGCGTGGCGGGATCGTCGGGCAACGGCTGCTCGCGCGCGCCCGCGTCGTCGCACGCCTGTGGATCGGGCAGCGCGTCCACGGCCGCGAGCGCCTGCACCTGCGACTGCTGCGGGCCTTCGGCCAGCGATTGCAGCAGCGTGTCGAGCTCGGTGCGCGCGCGCGCGAAGCACAACATCTGCGCGTCGAGCTCGCGTGCGTCGCCGCGGCCCTGCTCGAACGCGCGGCAGCTCGCGTCGCGGTGATCGATCCAGCGCTCGACGTAGGCGGTGATGCCCGCGAGCACGTCGTCGCGCGTGCGCGACAACCACGGCGCCGCGCCCGAGAACGCCGCCGCGGTCGCGGTCCGCCGCTCGTCGTTCCACACCGACGCCATCGCCCGCGCGCCGCCCTCGCAGCGCGCGACGGTGCCCTCGCCGCGGGCCTGAGCGCCGATCCAACCCGCGTACAGCAGCGCGACGGCGCCGGCGGCCGCGAGCACCGCGCGCGTGCGCGAGCGCTGCAGCACCGCCTCGAGCGCCTCGACGACCTCGAACATCGAGCCGAAGCGTTGCGAGGGCGCGGTCGCGGTCGCGCGCACCAACAGCCGTCGCAACGCCCGCGGCACGCGGGCCGGCGCGAGCAGCTCGGCCATCGGTCGCGACGACGGCTCGACGAAGGGATGCGCGCGCACCAACGCCTCGCCGAACCCGAGCGCCCACGCGTACTGATCGGCGCGGGCATCGACCTGCGCGCCGCGACGCTGCTCCGGTGCCATGTACGCCGGCGTGCCCAGCAGCGCGTCGGTCTGCGTGACGCGGGCCTCGTCGGGCGCGGGCCAGGGCTCGGCCACGCTGGCGTCGCGCTCGTCGCCCAGACCGCCGCTGGCGCGGGCACGATCGCGTGGATCGAGCACGGGCTGCTGCGACACGGTGGCCAGGCCGAAGTCGAGCACGATCGCGCGATCGCCCGGCGCGACGATGACGTTGCCGGGCTTGAAGTCGCGATGCACGATGCCGAGCTCGTGCGCCGCGAGCAGCCCGCGCGCGGCGCCCAGGAACACCGCCGCGATCGCACGCCACGGGCGCTCGCGCTCGTCGAGCCAGCGCCGCAGCGTCGGGCCCTCGACGTGCGCCATGGCCACGAACAGCGCCTCGCTGCCGTCGGGCAGCGTCGCGGTGCCGACGTCGTAGACCGCGACGACGTTCGGATGCGACAGCGCCGCGATGGCCCGCGCCTCGCGTTGCAGTCGCGCGCGGCCCTCGGCGGTGCGTTGCGGTCGCGCGCGCAGCAGCTTGAGCGCGACGCGTCGATCGAGCTGTGGATCCCAGGCGTCGTAGACCACGCCCATGCCACCGCGACCGAGCACCTCGCGCACGACGTAGCGCCCCAGCGTCGCGCCGGGTGCGAGCGCCTGTTGCAGCTCGGTCACCGCCAGCGGCAGCGAGCGTCCGCCGGTGACGTCGAGCTCGTCCGCGACGGGTTCGCTGCGTGGACCCATGCGCGAGGGCGCCAGCATCGGCGCGCGCGCGACCCATGCGACCAGCTCGCGGCACACCTCGCAGCGATCGAGATGCAGCTCGATGCGCGCCTGCTCGGCGTCGTCGAGCTCGCCGGCCATCAGCGCCACGACGTCGTCGGGCTGCAGGCACGCGTCGTCGTTCACCGCGACCCTCCGGTGCCCGGCCTTGCGCGGTCGCGGGATTGCGTGCAGAGTTCACCGAGGGCGCATCGCGCCCCGAAGGCCGCGAGAGCCACGAGGGCATGGTGGACGCCGACGCGTTGTGTGGCTCGCTGGTGGAGCGCCTGCCGCAACCGCCGGACGCGGAGCGACGCGAGGCCCTGCGCACGGCGCTGTGGGCCCGCTGGCAGCGCGCGTGCACGCGTCGCCCGCGGCTGCGCGTGGCGCCCGAGGCCTGGCTCGATCGCGTGGCCGCAGCGCTGGGTGACGCCAGCGATCCCGCCGCGGCGCTCGAGCGCGTGCACACCGACGATCTGCACCTGGTGGTCGCGGTCGCGGCCGGCACCGCCGCGGCCCTGAGCGAGCTGGAGGCCGAGGCCATCGAGCCGCTGTCGCGCGTGCTCGGCCCGATGCAGCTGCCCGCCGCCGTGGTCGACGAGGTCAAGCAGATCGTCCGCACCAAGCTGCTGGTCGCGCAGGACGGCAAGCCGCCGCGCGTGCTCGAGTACTCCGGCCGCGGCGAGCTGCGCAGCTGGGTCGGCGTGATCGCCACGCGCGAGGCGCTGACGCTGCTGCGCCGCGGCGGTCGCGAGACGACCCCGGCCGACGACGTCATGCTCGCGGTGCCCTCGCCGGTGACCGGCCCCGAGCTCGACTTCCTCAAGGATCACTACAAGGACGAGTTCCGCACCGCCTTCACCGCCGCGCTGCAGGAGCTGTCCCCGCGCGAGCGCAACGCATTGCGGCATCACTACGTGCACGGCCTCACCATCGATCAGATTGCCACGCTGTACGGCATCCATCGCTCGAATGCGGCGCGGCGCATCGCCAAGGCCCGCGAGGAGCTGCTGTCGGCGACGCGGCGGCGGTTGGTGCTCGGACTCAAGGTCGATCGGGGGGAGTTCGAGAGCATCATGCGCCTCATCGAGAGTCGCATCGACGTGAGCATCGGGCGCATGCTCGGCGGCGACGACGGGTCCGCCGCGTAGACGCGACCGCGGGCCCGGGGTCGCGATTTTTTCGCCGGCGTGGCAGCCCCCCTGGTGGGCCGGCCTCACTCGGGCGGCGGCGGCCGGCGGACCCGCTCGAGCAGCGCGGCCTCGGGCGTCCCCGCCGCGGGCTCCTCGTTGTAGCCCCAGCGCACGTCGGGCGGCAGCGACATGAGGATGGACTCGGTGCGTCCGCCGGTGCGCAGGCCGAACACGGTGCCGCGGTCGTACAGCAGGTTGAACTCGACGTAGCGACCGCGGCGCAGCTTCTGCCACGAACGCTCGCGCTCGCCCCACGGCGTCTGCATGCGCCGGCGTACGATGGGCGCGTAGGCCTCGACGAAGTGACGACCACCGTCGTCGATCATGTCGAGCAGCGCGTCGGCGTGGTCGGCCCGCGACTCGTCGACGTAGAGGTAGTCGAAGAAGATGCCGCCGACGCCGCGACGCTCGCCGCGATGCGGCAGGAAGAAGTAGCGGTCGCACCAGTCGCGGACCTTGCCGTGATCGAGGTGCGCGGCGTGGCGCTCGCAGTACGCCTGCCACACCGCGTGGAAGTGGGCCTCGTCCTCGGGGAAGTAGTAGTACGGTGTCAGATCGGCGCCGCCGCCGAACCAGCGCTTGTCGCCGTGCTCGATGTGGCGGAAGTTGGCGTGTACCGTCGGCACCCACGGGTTGCGCGGGTGGATCACCAGTGACACGCCGCAGGCGAAGAACTGGTTACCGCTGCCGGGCAGGTCCTTGGCGAAGTTGGACGACATCTCGCCGTGCACCGCCGAGACGTTGACGCCGCCCTTCTCGAACACGGTGCCGTCGAGCAGCACGCGCGAGGTGCCGCCGCCGCCGCCGTCGCGCACCCACGAGTCGGGCCGGAACGAGGCCTCGCCACCGCCCTCGCGCTCGAGCCCCTCGAGCCCTTCGCAGATGACGTCTTGGAGGCGACCGATCACGGTCTGCACCCGCGCCTGGAACGAGGATCGCGCGTCCGACATGGCCGGCAGCATACCAAGCGACCGCAGCCGGCGCGGGCCGCGAGGCCGATGCCCGGACGCAGGGTCCGCGGGCGTCCGGCCGCGCGCGTGGGCCCGGTGCGCCGCAATGCGCCAGCCCACGTCGTGCGCGCTGGCCCGCGCGCAGCGGCTGCGCCACGATCGAATGTGGATCCGGTGCCCGCACGCGCCCGCCCGCCGCTCGACACCGCGCTCGCATGGGCCGGCGCGATGACGGTGCTGCTCGCGGTGCTGGTCGGATGGTTGCCGCAGGGTCCGTTCGCACCGCGGCCGATCGATCCGCCGTGCACGGTCGAGCCCGAACCGCCGCCCGCGACACCGGGGCCTGCGACGCGCGGCGGCCTGTTGTACCGCCGCGCGTTCCTGGGCGACGAACCCGTGCGCTCGCCGTGGATCGAAGCCGTCGGCGTCACGCTGTCGGCCGAGCCCGCCGAGCCCGGCGCGGGCCTGCGCCTGCGCGGCGCCGCGGGCGGTCACCTGCGCATCGCGCCCGAGTCGACGCTGCCGATGGCGCTGGCGGAGCGCATGGCGGTGACCGTGTATGCGCCCAAGCCGATCCGCGTCGAGCTCGAGCTGGTCGACGGCATCACCGGTGCGCGGCTGCTGCGACCGCTGGCGTTGGTCGAGGGCTCGCAGCGCCTCGACGCGGCGCTGGTCGACTTCCACTACGAGCGCGGCCGCGTGGCGCTGGCCAGCCGCGCGGTGCGTTGGGGCCTGCACTTCGTCGACGCCGGTGAGCTCGAGCTGCGCGCGGTCGAGCTGCTGGGCGACGGCAGCACCAGCGCCGACGACCGTCTGCTCGCGACGCTGCGCGAGACCTTCGACGACCCCGGCCAGGTCCACGTGCACCGTCGCGGCGCCTTCGCGCTGCTCACCGATGCGCCCGCCCTCGATGTCCGCGCGGTGCTCGATGCGCTCGACGGCATGCACGCGCACACGCGCGCGGTGCTGCCGTCGATGCCGCCGCTGCGCTCGGTGGTGCCGCTGCTGGTGTTCCGCGACGACGCGGCCTACCGCCGGTTCTGGCGCCGCACCAGCGCGCGCGTGGGCCGGACGCTCGCGCCGCTGTCGGCGGACGAGGGCTACACCTGGCAGGGCATCGCGACCGCATCGTTCGACGACCGCTACGGTGCGGTGCGACCGACCTACGTGCACGAGGCCCACCACGCGCTGTTCGAGCGCGCGTGGGATCTCGCGGCGCAGCGCAGCTGGTTGTTCGAGGGCCTCGCGGTGCTCGAGCAGCTGCCGTGGTCGCGGCAGGATCTCGCGCCGGTGTACCGCCGTGGCCTGCGTCGCGCCGACGCGATGTCGCATCTGCGCGAGCTGCTCGATGGCCGGCCGATCGCGACCGAGCGCTACTGGCAGGCGACGCTGTTCGTGCGCTGGCTGCTGTCCGACCCCGGGCGCACCGCCGCGCTCGATGCCGCGATGGTGGAGATGGCCGCGCGCGGCTCGACCGAGCTGGCACCGCTGGCGCCGCGCGACTTCGGCAGCGATCTGCGGGCGCTCGGTCGCGAGTTCTGGTCGTGGGCGTGGGTCAGCTTCGGGATCTGATAGCGTGGCCGCGACGCCGATGCTCTGGGCCTGGTTTCTCCCCGGTGAGGTCGCGATGCCGACCGAGCAGCTGCGCGAGGCCGTGCCCGGCCTCGCCGGCATCACCGGCTTCCTGCTGTTCCCGATGCTGGGCGCGTGGGTGCGGTTGCTGCTGCAGTACCTCGAGCGCGGCCGCCCCGGCATCGCGCGCGCGCGTCCGGTCTCGGGCCTGGGCCTGGTGCGCGCGGTCGGCACGACCATCGCGCTGTTCTTCTTCGTGCTGACCACGATCCGCGCCGGCAGCGAGCTGCGCGACATCCATGCCGAGGCGCCGGTGTTCGGCAGCGCGCTGCAGGGCTTCGTGGTCGGCATCGGCTTCTGGGCCATCTACGCGGTGGCGTTGTCGGCGTTGCGTCGGCAGGCCACGCCGCGCAGCCGGCCCGAGTCGCGACTGACCCCGCTGCGTTGACGCGCGCGGTCGCGCGACATCGCGGTCCTGCCCGTTGGAGCGTCGCGTCACCGCGCGGGCCGCGAAAGCGCCGGTGATCACGATCGTCGAGCGCACCGCGGACACCACCATGGTGGCGGGGCCTGGCCCCTGCACTGAGGCAATCCATGTTGGCTTCGTTGCTCGTGCTCGCGCTTGGGTCCTGGGGTCCGCCCGTGTTGCCCGAACCCGCCGTGGTCGATGCGGCGCCGGCCCCCGTGCAGCGGCCGGCCGGCAGCGCCGACGCGGTCGCCTCGCCGACCGACACGACGCCGACGACCGTCGCCACCGATCCGTTCGGTGAGGTGCCCGCACCGGCCGCGAGCGCGCCGCCGAGTCCGACCGTCGCACCGGCCCCGCTCGCGCCGCCCCCACCGCTGGCAGCGATCGACGAGCCATCGCCGATCGAGCGCGACAGCGCGCCGGCGGGTTGGGTCCGCGTCGGCGCGCCGCGGTGGCGTGGCAGTGGACTGCTCGGCACCGGCGCGGGTCTGTTCGCGATGATGGGGCTGTTCCAGCTCGGTGACGTCCTGGTGTGCGGCGGCTGTGCCGTCGGTGGCATCGAGCACGCGTTCGCAGCCAGCGCACTCGCGTTCGTGGGCGCGGGGGGCCACGTCCGCGGCGGCCACGATGCCTTCGCCGACGCCGTCGCACGCCGCCGTCGATCGGTCCGCGCGACGCGGATCGCCGGCGCCGCGCTGCTCGCGGGCGGCGTGATCCTCGGGCTCGCGAACGACGTGATGTGGTACCGCTGCGTGATGTCCAGCGGCAGTCCCTACGAAAGAGACGGCAACTGTCGCTACGGCATGTCGCGCGCGTTGATGGATCTGTCGGTCGCGGCCGCGGGCACCGGCCTCGCGCTGACCACCTGGGGCGCACGCTACCGCCGCGATCGCGACGCGTACGCGCTGGGTCGCGTGATCGCAGCGCCGACGCTGCACCGCGGTGGCGCCGGGCTCACGCTGGGGATGCGGTTCTGACCATGGCGGCACGCTGCACGCTCGTGCTGACGCTGGTGCTGGCTGGCTGCGCCCGCGCGCCCTCGACGGCGATCCTCGCGATGCCTGCGGACGCGCTCGAACCCGAGATGAACCTCCGCAGCGGCATCGCGATGCCGGCGCACTCGACCCGCGCGACGATGTCCATCGCGCAGGAGGCCGCGGCGGTGTGGCTGCCGCCGCAGTGCGTCGACGAGCTCGAACGCCCGCGTCGCTGCGGAGGTTGACGCGCACGGCTCAGGGCCAGTGCGCGTACAGGATCGTGTAGCCCGCGACCGTGGTCGCGTCGACGTGCGCGCCCGCCTCGTGCAGACCTTCGCTCGAGACCCCCGCGCGCGACACCACCACGAACGCGTCGCCGCCCGGCGCCATCCACGGACGCAGCCCCCGCAGCAGCGCGACCAGGGCCCCGCGCTCCGCGTGCGTCGGCGGATTGACCAGCGCGAGCGACACGCTGCCGGGCGCGACGCCGCCGTCCTCGCGCGACGCCTGGGCCGGCGGCGGCAGGCCGTCGCGCACCCACAGCGTCAGGCGATCGCGCGCGTCCGCGAGGTTGTCGCGCAGCAGCGATGCGGCCACGAGGTTGCTCTCGATCGCGAGCAGGCGCGCGTGCTCGAAGCGCACGCTGGCGAAGCGAACCAACGGACCGATGCCGGCGCACAGATCCAGCACCACCGCCGGCGCCGCGCCGACGCGGTCGGCCCACGCGGCGACGTGCGCGATGAGCTGCCGGGTGCCGTCATCGAGCTCGCGGCGCGAGAACACCCCCGGTGCGGCGTGCATCGGCAGCGGACCCAGCACCGGCTCCGTGAACGCGTAGCGCACGTCGATCCACTGCTGCGCCAGCGCGAGATCGCGTTGGTCCTCGAACACGCTCTTCATCAGGCGGTAGCCCTCGTCGCGCGCGACGGTCTCGACGTTGCCCAGCAGCGCCACCATCGCGTCGGCCAGGCTCTGTGCGCCCTTCTGTTTGCGCGCGCAGCACCACAGCGCGCCGCCGGGTCGCAGCGCGCGGGCACCCAGGGCCAGGCACGCGAAGCTGAAGTCCTTGCCCAGGTGCGCGCGCGGCCACACCGCGGCGTCGCTGAAGTCGCGCAGCGCCGCGAGCGCGGGCCCGTCGTCGGCGCGGATGCAGCGATCGCGCGCGCCGACCAGCTCGCGCACGTCGAGCACGATGCGCGTCGCGGGCCCGCGCAGACCCGGCAACGCACCCGCATGGACCACGAGCACGCCACGCGGGTCGACCGTGGCGAGCGCGCGCGACAGCAACAGCACGCCGGCGTCGTCGGCACGCAATCCCTCGGTCATCGCCGGCCCCAAGCGTACCCGACGCGCGCCGGTGTGTGCGCGCAACCCAGCGAAATGCCGCCGAAAAACCCGCCCCCGGCGGCGTCGCCCTCGCGGCCGCGATCGTTCGGTGGTAGACCGGGGTCCGAAACGTGATGGTGGCTCGCGAGCCGCCCGCGTCGTCGGTCTACTGCCGAGGACGCGCCGCTCGCGACGCAACCGGGCCGGGCCCACACGCTGCGCCGTTCGAACGCAGCGATTCGACCGGCCCCACGCGCGCCGAAAGCAGGCCGCGCGCACAACTCGATCCCGCGGTCTCGCCCGTGACTCCAATCGAAACGTTCCTCCCGCTCGTCGAGCCCGACGCGCTCGCCAAGATCTCCAGTGCCAAGGCCTTCAAGGCCGGACGCGAGCTGTTCGACGCCAAGGGTGTCGTCGATCTCGTGTTCGGTGGCGACGCCGTCAGCGGCCGCGTGCGCGGCTCCACGCCGGCGCCGCACTCCACCTCGATCAAGCTCGAGGCGCCCGGCCGACTCGGGGCCCAGTGCACCTGTCCGACGTTCTCCGACGGCTGGGAGAAGTTCTGCCACCACGCCGTCGCGCTGGCGTTCGCGCTGCGGCAGCAGTACCAGTCCGGCGGCGAGATCACGACCACGCAGAACCCGTGGGTCGCCGACATCGGCGGCGGCGAGGTCCCGGGCGGCCACCGCTACACCATCGCGCAGCGCGGCAGCACCTGGCTGGTGCAGGCGTTCCAGGGCGGCGCCGCGGTCGATCCACGCCGCGGTCGCGGCCGCGAGGGCCTGTCCCCGGCCGACCGCTTGATCCGACACTTCCTCGCGCAGGAGATCGATCGCAGCGACGACGGTGCGCACGAGCTCGACGACACCGCGCTCGCGGGCCTGCTGTACTTCGCACGCAACGCCAACGTCAGCGTCAAGGGCCTGGGCCGCCTGCGCTTCGCGACCGATCCCGCGACGCTGCGCGTGCGCGCCGAGCCGCGACCCGACGGCAAGCTCGACCTGCACGCGTACCTCGAGCACGTGCCCAGCGCGCGCACCTTCGAGGTCGACAAGGGCCGCGTGATCGCAGGCGCGCCCACGTGGTTCCTCGCGCCCGAGAGCTGCGAGCTGTTCCTGGTGCTCGACACGCCGCCGTGGGTGCTCGAGGCCATCGCCAAGCAGCCGCGCATCGTGATGGACGCGCGCGTCGACGCGGCCGCGATGGACTCGCTGTCGGAGCGCCTGCACACCGTGGGCGTGCCGCGGGCCGACCTGTTCGCGCTCGCCAGCGACGCGCGCAACGTCGAGCAGATCATCGTCACGATCGAGGGCGATCCCAACCGCGTGAAGGTGCAGCTGGCCGCGCGCTACGGCGTGGTCACGCTGGGCATCGCCGGCGAGGACCCCGAGACCGCGCGCTACTCGATGACCGCGGGCACCTCGTCGATCTCGTTCTACCGCGACCTCGACGCCGAGGCCGCGGCGCGCAAGGCCCTGCTCGATCTCAAGCTCGAGTGGAGCGCCGGCGACGACGCGTTCGTGGCCAGCGGCGACGCAGCGATCGAGTTCCTCATCGCCGGCCTGCCGCTGCTGCCCGAGACCTGGGAGCGGCGCGTGCCCAAGCTGCCGAAGATCCGCTCCAAGTCGCCGACGCCGCGGGTGTCGGTGTCAAGCGGCGACGGCTCGGTGCTCGACGTCGAGGCCGTGGTCGACATCGAGGGCGAGACCGATCTGATCTCGTTCCGCGACCTGCTGCGCTGGCTGCACGAGGGCCGTCGCTGGGTCACGCTCGCCGACGGCAGCGTGGTCAAGCTCGATCCCAAGATCCTGCAACCGGTGGCGGAGGCGACCGGCGACATGCAGTTCGACAAGGACGGCAAGGCCGAGGTCTCCACGCTCGAGCTCGGCGCGCTGTCGCGGCTGCTCACCGAGGTGCCCAGCGCCGAGGTGGCCAAGGAGGTGCGATCGCTGCTCGCGGGCATGACCGGCGAGCGCGCCGCCAAGGCGCCGCGCAAGGCCAAGGCCCTGGGCGCCAAGCTGCGCGAGTACCAGAAGTCCGGCTTTGCGTGGCTGTGGCAGCTGCACGAGAACCGCATGACCGGCGTGCTCGCCGACGACATGGGTCTGGGCAAGACCGTGCAGGCGCTGGCGCTGCTGACCAAGGCCAAGGAGGAGGAGGGCAACGCGCCGACGCTGATCGTGTGCCCGACCTCGGTGCTGCTGGTGTGGAAGCAGGAGGTCGCGAAGTGGGCGCCGTCGCTGTCGCTGCTGGTGTGGCACGGCCCCGAGCGCATGGAGAACGCGCGCCTGCTCAAGAAGACCGACGTGGTCGTGACCAGCTACGCGATCCTGCGCCGCGACATCGACGAGCTGTCGAAGATCCGCTTCCGCTACGTGATCCTCGACGAGGCGCAGTACATCAAGAACTGGACCACCAGCACCGCCAAGAGCGCCAAGCAGCTCAAGAGCGATCACCGCCTGGCGATGTCGGGTACGCCGGTCGAGAACCACCTCATCGACCTGTGGGCCATCTTCGACTTCCTCGCGCCGGGCTTCCTCGGCAAGCTGACCGACTTCCAGAAGAACTACGTCAAGCCCATCGAGGACGGCGACACCCGCGTGCTCGAGCAGCTGCGCACGCGCGTGCGTCCGTTCGTGATGCGGCGCAAGAAGGAAGACGTCGCCTCCGAGCTGCCGGCCAAGACCGAGCAGGTCATCTACTGCCACTTCGGTCGCACACAGCTGGGCCTGTACAACCGCATCCTCAAGGCCGCCAAGGACGAGATCACCGGCCGCATCGACGAGGTCGGCGTGGAGAAGGCGCAGATGACCATCCTCGCCGCGCTCACGCGCCTGCGTCAGGTCTGCTGCGATCCGCAGCTGCTGGGCCTGCCCGAGGGCACGCCGGTGCCGCCATCGTGCAAGCTCGAAGCCTTCGAGGAGCTCATCGCCGACGCGGTGGGCTCGGGCCGCAAGATCCTGGTGTTCTCGCAGTTCGTCGAGATGCAGAAGATCCTCGGCGCCTCGCTCGAGAAGCTCGGCATCGAGTACCTGTGGCTGCACGGCGGCACCAAGAACCGCGAGGAGCTGGTCGGGAAGTTCCAGACCACCGGTGGCCCGCCGGTGTTCCTCATCAGCCTCAAGGCCGGCGGCAGCGGTCTCACGCTGACCGAGGCCGACACGGTCATCCACTTCGATCCGTGGTGGAACCCGGCGGTCGAGGATCAGGCGACCGACCGCGCGCACCGCATCGGCCAGGACAAGCCGGTGATGGTCTATCGCATGGTCGTCGAGGACACCGTCGAGCAGAAGATGGTCGAGCTGGGCCAGCGCAAGCGTGCGGTGGCCGAGAGCGCGCTCGGTCGCGACGCCACCGGCGGCAAGAGCCTGACGATGGAAGACGTCGAGGAGCTGCTGCGCACGCCGGCGATCAACCCCTGGGATTGATCGCCAGTCACGGCGGCGACTGGCAGCGTGGCCCTGTGCTCGACGACGCCGAGCGGACGCAGCACGCGGGGCATCGGCCTGCCGCTCGAGTGAGCAGCGTCGCTCACCCGGCCGCGCGCACGCCGTAGGTCTGTTCGACGAATCGCCGCAGCGGCTTCGAGATCGGCGCCGCGCAGTAGCCCCGCAGGAACGCCGCGGCGGCGCCGGGCTCGAGCGCGGTCTCGCCGTCGGGGCCCAGCGCGAGCGTGACGTCGTAGCGCGGATCGCCGGGGCCGGCCCCGCCCCAGTCGATGACGCCCGAGATGGCGTCGCCGTCCACGATGACGTTGTCGAGCGTGAAGTCGCCGTGGATCAGGGTCTCGGGCGCGTGCGACGGGCGATCGCGGACCAGCCGCATCACCAGATCCTGCACCCGCTCGGTCGCGCGCCGCGTGCGTCGCAGGACGCGATCGAACCACGTCGGCGAGTCCTCGGGCCGCAGCGCCGCGGGGATCGGTGTGTCGTGGATGCGCGCGGCGATCTCACCGACCGCCGCGTACCAACGCAGCCGCACCTCGACGTCGGGCTCGCAGCGCAAGCGCTGCTGCAGCGACTCGCCCGGCAGCCGCGACACGCACAGCCACGCCTCGCGCTCGCCCTCGTGCTGGCGGACGTGCAGACCGATCGCGGTCGGGATCGGCAGGCCCGAGGCGGCGAGCTCGGTCAGCGCGCGGTACTCCCACTCGGCGACGCTCGACTCGAGCACGCCGCGCATGCGCTTGAGCACCAGCGGCGCGTCGGCGACGAAGCCGACCCACGCCGACGTGCCCTGCTCGGGCAGCGCGAACGCGGGCTCGGGCGGCAGCCAGGCCCGCACGGCCTCGGGCAGCTCGATCGCGCGCAGCGGCTCCATCTTGCGCGATCGTACCAGCCCCGCGGGGCGCGATCACCGGCGGCGGCCGGGCGTGCGGCAGCGCTGGGACCGCGCCGATCACCGCCTGCGGCGTGCGGCGTCACGAGCCCGCGGAGACCACCGGCTGCGCGTCGTTCTCCGAGCACAGCACCACGAGCAGGTTGCTCACCAGCGCCGCAGTGCGCTGCTCGTCGAGCACGACGACCTTCTGCTCGCGCAGGTTGTCGAGCGCCATCTTCACCATCGTGACCGCGCCCTCGACGATGCGTTGGCGCGCGTCGATGATGGCCTCGGCTTGCTGACGGCGGAGCATCACGCCGGCGATCTCCGGTGCGTACGCGAGGTGGCTCAGGCGCACCTCGAGCACCTCGACGCCGGCATGGGACAGCCGCTCGCGCAGCTGCGCCATCAGCTCGACGTTGACCTCGGAGGAATCTCCGCGCAGCGAGACCTGCCCCGGACCCGCGGCGTCGTAGGGGTGCTTGGCCGCGGTGGTGCGGATGGCGGCCTCGGTCTGCACCGCCACGTACGACTCGTAGTGCTCGACGTCGAACACCGCCTGCGCGGTGTCCTTGACGCGCCAGACCACGACCGCGCCGATCTCGATGGGGTTGCCGCGCAGATCGTTGACCTTGATCTTCGCGCTGTCGAAGTTGCGCACGCGCAGCGAGACCTTGCGACAGCCGGTGAAGGGGTTGATCCAGTGGAAGCCGGGCTTGCGCAGCGTGCCCTTGTACTTGCCGAACAGCAGCACGACCTTGCTCTGGTTGGGCTCGACCAACACGAGGCCACGCAGGACGAGCACGCCCAGACCGAAGAAGAACAGCAGCGGCAGGCCCACCAGCAGCATCAGCACGCCGGGCAGACGGAGCCCCTCGTACTCGTGCTCGGTCGTCGCGGCGATCTCGACCGTCTGGGGGTGTGCGAGGGCGCCGGGGCTTTCGTCGCGGTAGGTCATCGTACGCGCAGCCTAGCTGCAGACCGATAGACCGGGGAGGCCGCGTTTCGATCACCGCCACCGTCGCGCCCGCGCGGGCAGGCGGTGGCGGCCGGCCTCACGCGGGCGGGCGCGGGACCAGCATGCGCGCCGCGAGCTCGGCCGCGACCCGCTCGCCGCGCAGCCGCGTGACCAGGGCCAGCGCGAACGCGAGCGCCGTGCCGACGCCGCGGCTGGTGACGACGCTGCCGTCGTCGACCACCGCGCTGGCCTCGTAGCTTACGTCGCCGAGCTGGGCCTCGAAACCGGGATAGCTGGTGACGCGGCGCCCGTGCAGCACGTCGGCCTGCGCGAGCGCGATCGGTGCGGCACAGATCGCCGCCAGCTCGCCGCCGCGGCGGTGCTGCGCCCGCACGAACGCCTGCACCTGCGGATCGTCGCGCAACGTGGTCGCACCGGGCAGACCGCCGGGCAGCACGACCCAGGCGAACGCGCGCGCGCCCGCGTCCGTGAGCGTGGCGTCCGCGACCACCGTGATGCCGTGCGCGCCGGGGACCTCGCGCTCGCGCACCGCGAGCGTGGTGACCTCGATGCCGGCGCGGCGCAACACGTCGATGACCGTGACCGCCTCGATCTCCTCGAAGCCGGGCGCGAGCAGCACGGCGACCTCGTCGGTCACGGCAGCGTGCTGTCCTCGGCGAAGACGATGCCGCGTGCGGTGAAGCGCGGGCGAAACTCCTTGGCCGCCGTCTGCAGCAGGATCTCGGCGTACTCGCGCGCCGGCGCCAGGCCCCAGCGCCGATCGTCGTCGTCGATGCCGTCGTCGCCGCTGGCGACCGCGGGGTTGCGCCGGCCGTAGTTGCGGTCGAGCGCGACCAGCATGCCCGGCAGCGCCGCCGCGACCCAGCCCGCCACCGCCGCCGCGATCGGCGAGGCCTGCTGCAGCCAGTCGAGCAGATCCCAGCCGAGCTCGCGATGGCGGACCTCGTCGCGCACGATGCGATCGAGCGCCGCGCGGGCGCTGGGCTGATCGCAGCGCTCGCGCAGGTGCACGAACAACGGCACCGCGACGGTCTCACCCAGGCAGAACTCGCGCACCACCACCCGCAGCACGTCGTAGTGGAGATCGGCCTGGTCGCGCACGAGCGCGAGCGATTCGGCCTCGATCGCCGGCGGCGCGTGGCCGCCCGCGTCGAGGTAGACCTCGTGGCTGAGGCGCGAGTGGGCCAGCTCGTCGGCCACGACCGCGAGGCCGGCATCGATGAGATCGGGCGGCGCACCCAGCTGCATCAACCACAGCACCAGGTTCTGCGTGTGCGCAGCGGAGGTGTACTCCGCCGCGATGCGGTCTTGCCACTGGCGTTGGACGCGGATCGACGCGCTCACGACATTCACCCTGCCGGACAATCCACGCGCCGCGGCGGCGGCGGATTGCAGCTGGCGTCCGCGGGGCAATCACCGGTGGGAAAGTACATCGTGCAGTCCTTGGCGCCGGCTTCGCCCTCGATGGTGAAGCCGGGACCGACGTCGATGACGCTGCCGTCGTCGTACGTCGGGCACGGGTACTCGCGCGGTGCCGGTGGATTGCAGGTGTGCTGCGGCTGGCCCGGCGGCTGCGAGCAGTCGATCGCGATCATCGTCTGACAGGTCTTGCCGTTGCGCATGACCGTCCAGCGACGCTCGCGTGCGTCGTCGGCGGTGGTGCCGTCGCCGGGCTCGGGCTGCGGCTGCGGCTGCGGTTGCGGCTCGGCGGTCGTCGGTCCCGCCGTCGTCGGCGGCTCGGCGCCGGTCGTGCTCGAGCCGGCGCACGCCGGCGTCGCCGCGATCGTCAGGACCAGGGGCGCGGCGAATCGACGTCGGGGTTCGCGTGCGGGCACGATCCGAGTGTCGCCCACCGCGACGCGACGCGGCAAGGGCCGTTCGCGGATCCGCTTCGGGATCGTGACGCGCTGCAGTACGCTGGCGCCACGATGCTCACGCGCGCCGAAGCCACGGGATTCCGCGAGACCTCGCTCCACGCCGACGTGATGGCCTTCGTGGAGGCGCTGGCGCAGACGCGCGACCCCCGGCTCCACGTCACGGATTTCGGCACCAGCCCGCAGGGCCGCGCGCTGCCGCTGCTGGTGCTGTCGGAGCGCGGCGTGACCACGCCGCAGCAGGCCCGCGCGCTCGGTCGCCCGGTCGTGCTGATGCTCGACGGCATCCACCCCGGTGAGGTCGAGGGCAAGGAAGCCAGCCTCGCGCTCGTCCGCGATCTGCTCGCAGGCAAGCACGACCTCGATGCGCTGCTGCGGCAGCTGACTCTGGTGGTCGTGCCGCTGTTCAACCCCGACGGCAACGACGCGCTCGACCCGGCCAACCGACGGCTCGATCTCGCCAAGCTCAGCGGTCAGCCCGGGCCCGTGGTCGGGACGCGCACGCAGAGCCACGGCATCAACCTCAACCGCGACTACCTGCGGCAGGCCGCACCGGAGATGCGCGCGCTGCAGTCGCGCGTGTGCATCCCGTGGGCGCCGGATCTGACCATCGACAACCACGCCACCAACGGCAGCGTGCACCGCTTCCACATGACCGTCGACATCCCGCACACGGTCCACAGCGGGCGCGCCGAGCCCATCGAGTTCATGCGCCGACGGCTGGTGCCCGAGGTCATGGCCGCCGTGCGCACGCACGGCTTCGACTCGGGTTGGTACGGCAACTTCGCCGAGGACGAGCGCATCCTCGATGCCGGCGGCGACGTCGATCCGACCACGTCGGTCGGCGAGGGCTGGATGACGTACCCCCATCATCCCCGCTTCGGCTCGAACTACCGCGGCCTGACCAACCGCCTCGATCTGCTGCTCGAGTGCTACAGCTACCTCGAGTTCGAGCAGCGCGTCGCGACCGCGTCGGCGTGGCAGATCGAGACCCTGCGCTGGGTCGCCGCCCACGCCGACGACGTGCGCGAGGTCGTGGCGTCGAGCCAGCGCCCACCCGATCGCATCGCCGTGCGCTACCGACTCGCGGCCTTCCGCGATCCCGTCGAGGTGCTGACCCGCACGCCGCGCACGCTCACGGGCGCGCCCACGAGCGTGCGGCTGCCGCACTACGCCGACTTCGTCGGCACCACGGTGGTCGATCGACCGCGGGCCTATCTGGTGCCGCCGCAGCTCGCCGATCACCTGCGCGCGCACGGCCTGACCGTCACGCCCGCGAGCGGTGCGCTGTCGTGCGAGCGCGCGACGCTCGAGCAGGCCGCCAGCGAGGGCGGGCGCGCCATCCTCGAGGCGTCCAGCTTCGGCGACCTGACAGTGTCGTGGCGACGCGAGCACGTCACGCCGCCGCCGGGCTGGTCGACGGTCGCGACCGATCAACCGCTGGGCGCGATCGCGGTCTACCTGTGCGAACCCGAGAGCGACGACGGCGCCTTCGAGAACGGCCTCGTGCCACTGCCCGCCGTCGGCGAGACGCTGCCGATCGCACGCGTGCTCGACGACGGCGTGTGAGCGTCGACGTAACTGTCGAGCGCGCGCGGGGATACCCGCGGCATGACGCTCTCGCGCCTCGCCCCGCGTGCCGCCGCGTGCCTGCTCTCGCTCGGCGCCTGCGCCGTCGCACCCGATCCGAGTGATGGCGACGAGGCATCCTCGAGCGCCGCGGCCTCCAGCAGCGCAGCGGGCTCGAGCGAAGACGGCTCCGACGAGGGTGTGCTCGACCCGGCGCCCGAGGTCGTGCCGCAGGGTGACGCGGCGCTGCAGCAGTGGCTGCCACGTGGGCTGTACCGCGACTGGCCCGCCGAATCCGGCGTGCACGCGTCCGCGGGTCCGCACGGCGGCGGCGTGCGGACCTTCGTCGATCCGTCGCTGTTCGAGTCGCTGCAGGCCGGCAACGACGAGCACCCGGTCGGTGCCGCCCTCGTCAAGGAGCTGTACTCGGGCGACGAGCGCATCGGCTGGGCCGTGATGCTCAAGATCGAGCAGGGCCTCGGCGGCGACGGTTGGTACTGGTACGAGCGCTCGCGCAGCAGCCTGTACGCCGACGGCCCCGGCGAGGCGCTGTGCACCGGCTGTCACAGCGCAGGGGTCGACTTCGTACGAACTCCGTTCCCGCTGCAGTGACCGCCGCGCCGCGCGTCGGCGAACCACGCGATGCCGCGGTGGCATACACTGATGCCATGCTGCCTCGTCGCGCTGTGGTGTCTCTCGGCCTCGCGTTGTGTGCCCTGCCCGGCTCGGCGCTCGCCGCCGACGTGCTGGTGGTGTCGAACAACTACGCCGACGTCGTGGTGAACGACTTCGGCATCAACACCACCCACACGCTGACGGCGTGGGACGCGAACATGACGCCGTCGCTCGACGAGCTGCAGCAGTACGAGGTCGTGCTGCTGTTCGAAGATGGCGTGTTCCCCAACGCGGTCAACGTCGGCAACGCACTCGCGGAGTACTACGAGGCGGGCGGCCCCATCGTCGCGGCGACGTTCTATCTGCAGGATCGCAGCGACGGCGCCTACGGCGGCTCGTGGGGCGCGCTCGAGCAATACGACCCCTTTGACGCGACCGCCGGCGGCTGCGAGTACGGGCCCGACGATCTCGACCCGATGTCGGTCGTCAACCACCCGATCACCGCGGGCGTGATGTCGCTGCACGGCAACGCGTACCGCGGCGGCGCCAACGCCAAGAACGACACCACCGTGCTCGCGACGTGGTCGGGTGCCAACGACCTGGGCAACCCCGACCCGGTGGTCGGCTTCCGTCAGGACGGGGGCAACTGCTTCGTCGGGATCTCGATCATCCCCCACGCGGCGAACTTCAACGGCGAGGTCTCGGGCGACTACTACACGCTGTTCGACAACGCGCTCGCGTGGGCCGCCACCTGTACGGTGGCCCAGGGCTGCCACGACGGCGTCGTCGGCCCCGGCGAGCAGTGCGACGACGGCAACTTCGACAACGCCGACGCCTGCGTCGGCGCGTGCCTGGACGCCAGCTGTGGCGATGGCTACGTGCACGCCGGCGTCGAGGCCTGCGACGACGGCAACGACGACGACACCGACGCGTGCTTGCCGGGCTGCGTGGCCGCGAGCTGCGGCGACGGCCACGTGCAGGCCGGGGTGGAGGGTTGCGACGACGGCAACGACGACAACACCGATGCCTGCGTCGCCGGCTGTCAGCTCGCGGCCTGCGGCGACGGCTACGTGCTCGCGGGCCTCGAAGCGTGCGACGACGGCAACGACGTCGGCGGCGATGGTTGCACCGCGTGCACCGTCGACGTCCCCGACACCACCGGCGGCGGCGAGAGCTCGAGCGGCGGCGCCGAGTCGACCGGCGGCGCACAGACCAGCGACGCGACGGCGCCGGGCACCGACGACGGTGCCGCCACGACCGCGGCCGACGGCACCACCGGCGACGTCACGGCCGGCGACGGCAGCGGCAGCGGCAGCAGCGGCCCGGGTGCAGCGTCCTTCGGCGAGGGCGGCAGCGACGGCGGGGTGTCGGGTCTGAGCGGCACCGGCGGCGCCGGCCCTTCGGTCGACGGCTGCGCCTGCCGCAGCGATGGCGGCGCGACGCCGCCGTGGTGGCTCGCGCTGATCGTGCCGTGGTCGCTGCGACGCCGCCGCGTGCACGAGCGGAGCGCGACGTGATCACGGCGATGCGCTGCGGCGCGCTCGCGCTCGCACTGACGATCGCGTGTCACGGCGGCGACGCGGACGAGGGCGGTGCCGGCGACGGCTCCGGCGAGGGCGAGGGCAGCGGCGGCGGACCCGAGGGCGACTTCGATGCGCTGGTGCGGGTGCTGCCGGACAAGCGCGTGCTCGTGCTGTCCAACCACGACGTGCTCGATTGCCCGCTCGAGGATCGCATCGACGACATGTGCACGCCCGACGGCCTGTGGCTGGCGCAGATCGATCTGCTGCCGGCCGCGCAGGCCGTCGGCAGCTACGAGCTGCAGGCCCTGGGCGGCGAGCGGGCCTCGACCGTGCTCGAGGGTGACAACTGCAGCCTGGTGCTGAGCTCGTTTCTCACCTCGATGGGTTCGCTGGGCATCGACTCGATCGACGCCGAGCAGATCACCGGCACGGTCACGGCGATGGAAGCGGGTCCGATGTCGCCGCCGGCGACCGTGGACGGCAGCTTCGTCGCCCGCGTGTGCCCGTGACGGGCGCGTCGGCGCTGCCGCGGCGCGATCGGCCGGCGCGCCGTTGACGGGCCCACGCCGGCCCGGACAAGATCGCGGCGTGACCCGCCCTGGCCTGTCCCTGTTCGTCTCGATCGCGTTCGTCGTCGCCTGCGGTGGCGACGATGGCGAAGCCTGCACCGACGCGGCCCAGTGCACCGCGACCACCGCGACCGCGAGTGCGAGCGCATCCGCCTCCGCGGGCTCCGAGTCGGGCAGCGACAGTGGTGGCAGCGGCGAGGCCTCGGGCAGCAGCGACGGCTCGACCGCGGCGGACGCCAGCGCGAGCTCGGTCAGCGCCGACAGCGGCAGCAGCGGCGGTGACGTCGGGACCTGTGATCCCGCGATGGCACCGTTCGTGGCCCAGGCGCCAGCGCTGCCGCAGGCGTCGCTGCAGATCGACTTCGGCGCGGGGACCTGCGCGGCGACGTCGCTCACCGGCACCGCGCCGCAGCTGACGCTCGACGTCCAGCCCAGCGGGCTGTTGGTCGCGACCGGCTTCGGCATCGAGATCCAGAGCGCGAACATCGGCCTGGTGTTCGACGACCCGCCGATGGGCGACTCGCAGGTCATCGATCTCGAGCCCGACATCCCGGTGACCATCGAGGCCACCGACGCCGCCGGCACCGCGATGATCACGATCGCGTTCACCATCGACGCGGCCGGGCCGGTGTTGGCCGACACCAGCGTCGTGTTCCACTGACGCGGCGCGCCAGCGCGGGCCTCAACCCGCGGGCGTGAACTCGTCGCAGGTCTGGTCGATCAGCGCGACCGCCTCCTCGAAGAAGCCGTTGAAGCTGATCTCGCACACGCTGCCGCGGATGTGGTTGGGGAACATCTCCACCAGCGTGCGCAGCTTCACCGCGTCTTCGCTCTCGGCCGGGCACACCGGTGCGGGCTGATCGCGATCGTTGATCAGACCCAGCATCACGACCGCGTTCGCGTCGCCCTTCTTCGACGCGATGACGTTGGCGTACCAACCCTCGGGCGTGCCGGTGGAGCCCTTGTCCTCTTCGTCGGTGATCATCGTGATCACGAGGATCGCGTCGTCGCGGATGAAGCCCTCGTTGCACGCGCCCGGCTGCGACAGCTCCTCCGACAGCGCGGACACCATCGAGCTCGCGGCCTTCTCGTCGCTGTCGCCGTCGCTGCCGACCTTGGCCGCGCACTGGAACGCCGCCGGCAGATCGGGCTCGGTGATGTCCATGAAGCGCAGCCCGCTGGAGAAGTTGCACTGCATGTTGGTCGCGTCGCCGCCCAGCGGGTAGGTCACGCCGGCGCCGAGCGTCGCGTCGCACGGCGACGGTGGGCCCTGACCGCAGGGATACGCGGGGTTGTCGGGGCACACGCCGCCGAAGAAGTTGCACAGCAGCTCGCACTCGCCGCCCCACAACGCGTCGGTGTCGACCACCATCACGTGGTAGTCCTGCGCGTCGGTCAGCGTGTTCTGGATCGTGAGCATGAAGCCGGGGAAGCTGGTGATGAGCGCGTCCTGCTCGTCCCCCATCGACGACGAGTTGTCGATCACGAACAGGAAGTCGACCTTGTGACAGCCCTCGCCGCCGCCGCCCTCCTCGGCCGAGGCCTGCGTCGCCGCGCCGACGTCGAGCACGAGCCCGCCGCTGCCGGGTCCGTCGTCGCTGGCCTGGCCGCTCGCCGCGTCGGCACCGCCGTCGCTGCCCGCACTCGACAGTGAGCCCACGCCACTGCCGGTCTGCGGCGCGTCGCGTCCGCCGGTGTCGCCGCATGCCGCGATCGCGAGCGACCACAGGGCGCAAGCGCTCGCGCGCGACGACACGGCGGCGCGCGGGCGACCAGGGCGAGGTGTCGATGCGTCCGGCATGGCCGCGATCATCACAACACGATCCGTCGTCGTGCGAAACCACGCCCGCGGTCTGCGCACGAGCGGCGCGGCGACTGCAGCCCGCGCGCCCGCGTCGCACCCGTGGTCCGCCCGCGGGCACGCGCGCGCTTGCTGCGGCGCCATCGCTCGACCGCGCGGGCTTCGCTGGGCCGCGCGCGCACATTCGCGGCACACTACCAGGCGATGGCGAAGGGCGGCCCGCCCTTCACCGATCGACCCCGACGTGCGGACCCTTCGCGACGACGACAAGGCGCTGCTGGCGGTCGACAGCCCGTTCGTGCTGGTGGTGACGCGCGTCGCCCCGACCACCGAGACATTCGGCCAGTTCCGCGAGGCCGTGCGCGCGCTGCTGGCCGAGTGCGACGGTCCCGCCTACGTGCTCGTGGCGATGCGCGCCCGCAAGCCCCGCCTCGAACCCGAGGTGCGCACGATGATGCTCGAGCTGTGGCGCGAGATCGGCACGCGCATCGTCGTGGCCGCCTGGGTCGGCCGCGACTCCTTCGCCGGTGCGATCCAACGCAGCGTGATCACCGGCCTGTCGCTGCTCGCGGTCGCGCGCACGCCCATCAAGGTCGTGTCCGACGGACGCGACGCACTGGCGTGGTTCGCCAGCCGCGACGCCGCCATCGCCGGCCGCTGCGCGGCGTGGCAGCAGGCGATCGACGCGGCGGTGCGCGAAACCTGAGGCGGGCTCACGCGCACGGCAACACGTCGAGGATGGCCCAGGTGGGTTCGCGCTCGGACTGACCGATCTCGAGCAGCTCGTCACGCCCATCGCCATCGAGATCCAACACCGTGGTGACGATCGTCAGCGGCAGCACCTCGCCACCGACGGGTTCGCCACCGTCAGCATCCTGCGCCCCCGCGAACAGGTGTAGGCCCTCGGTCACGGTGAGCACGAGCGGCGCGTCCCCGGTGAACGCGCCGACGAACGCGAAGCCGCCGGAGCTCGGCGCGAGAACGTGGCGCGTGAGCTCGTCGCCACCTTGCCACAACACCAGCTCTCGATCGGTGCCGTCGTCCCACTGCTGCAACACCACGTCGATCCTGCCGTCGCCGTCGAAGTCCGCGGCACCGGCCCAGCTCCACTCCGCGGTCTGCGGCGACGGTAGCTCGCTCAGGGCGCCTTCGCCATCGACCGCGGCCATTCGCAGCTTCGACGAAGGTCCGAAGCCGATCGATCCGGTCGAGTGCTGTAACCCCACGACGCCCCGCAGCGGTGTCGCGTAGACGGCGGTCAGGCCTTGTTCGACCTCGAGTGGCAACGAGCCGGTCTGTGTGAAGGCGCCTGCACCATCGCCGCGCCACATCACCATCGCCGTCGCGCCGCGCTCGAACGCGCCGACGCTCCCGAATGCGTCCACCATGCCGTCGCCGTCCCCGTCGATCCACTGTCGCGTGCCCTCGGGCACCGTCAGTGGGGACGCCGGCTCGTCGAACGACAGTGCCGCATTGCCGGCATTCCACGCGGCGGTATCACCGGTCTGGCTGAGCAGATCGTCGCGTCCGTCGCCATCGACGTCGGCCAGGGCGATCGGTGCGCCCGCGACCACGATGGGCTCGTGCACCGACACCGCACGTTCGGAATCGAACGCGAACGCCGTGAGCTCGACCGTGTCGGTCTGCGCGTCCATGCGCCACAGCTCGAGCGCACCGTCGCCGTCCACGTCCGCCGGCACCAGCGGGACACCCACCAGCTCGGGCACCTGCGTCCGCACCAGGCACAGCGTCGGCGCGGTCTCGCCCGTGCTGTCGCCCCCACTCGACTCGGCGACGCCCGACGTCGACGACGCGGACGAGCCGGACGCGCTCGCCTCCGACGATCCGCCCTCGCTGCCACTGCCAGACGCGTCTGCACCGCCCGAGCCGCTCGATTGCCCACAAGCACACAGCAACGCGAGCCACACCCGCAAGCCAGCCATGTTGGGAGAGTAACACCGCGATGTCCGGGGTTCGGTCGTGCGGGCAAGCCGTCGATCCCGACCCCGCGGCCCAGCGGTTCGCCCGGATCGTCGCCCGGATCGTCGCCCGGATCGTCGCCCGGATCGTCGCCCCGATCGTCGCCCCGATCGTCGCCCGGATCGTCGGCGTCCCCACCAATCGAACTGCGCCGCGGTGCTTGGCCGCGCGCCGCGAGCCCGCTACTCTGCGAGGGTGCGTTGGATTCTCGTCGCGACCGCGGCGTCGCTCGCAGCGGGCTGCTACAGCGGACTGCCGAGCCAACACGAGGGCGGTTCCGCTGGCACGAGCGCGGACTCGGGCAGCGGCGATGGCACCGACGGCGAGCCCGTGCCCGAGGACGTCGCCGACGAGGTCGGCGTCGCGGGGTTGCGGCGGCTGTCGATCGCCGAGTACACGCAGACCATCGTCGACTTGCTGGGCATCACGCCGCAGCAGGTGCAGGAGCTGCTGCCGGCCGACACGCTGACGCCGTTCGACAACGACTTCACCACGCAGACCGCATCGGAGGCGTTGATCAAGGGCCTCGAGCTGCTCGCCGGCGACATCGCACAGGTGGTGATCGACGACCCGCAGCTGCGCGCCGCGATCGTGCCCTGCACACCCGCGGGCCCCGACGACGCCGCGTGCTTCCGCGAGTTCCTCGCCGGCTTCGGCCGCCGCGCGTTGCGACGGCCGCTGGCCGACGACGAGCTCGATCGCTTCGCCGCGGTGCAGTCCTACGGCATCGACGAGGGCGACTTCTGGGCCGGCGTGGGCGCGGCGCTGCGGCTGTTCCTGCAGCACCCCGAGTTCGTCTATCGCGTCGAGATCGGTGAGCCGGTACCGGACGCGCCGGAGTTGTTCCGCCTCGACGGCTACGAGATCGGCGCGCGCCTGTCGTACTTCTTGCTCGGCAGCACGCCGCCCGACTGGCTGCTCGATGCGGCGCAGGCCGGCGAGCTCGACACGCGCGAGGGCATCGTGTCGGCCGCGACGATGCTGCTCGACGATCCCCGCGCCCGCGCGCGCGTGGTGCGGTTCCACGCGCTGTGGCTGGCCTACGAGAACCTCAGCAACAACGGCGTCTACGCCGACATGCACGGCGAGACCGCGGC
Organism: Nannocystaceae bacterium; assembly: GCA_019694555.1. Taxonomy (GTDB): domain Bacteria; phylum Myxococcota_A; class Polyangia; order Nannocystales; family Nannocystaceae; genus Xiheibacterium. The sequence continues at coordinate 2,220 of JAIBBS010000096.1, read as the reverse complement.
ATTGGTCGAGCGCATCGTGTTCGACGAACGCCGGCCGTGGACCGACATGCTCACCGCGGACGAGACCTGGCTGACGCCGGAGCTCGCCGAGCACTACGGCTTGCCGGCGCCGGCCGAGCCCGCGTGGGTGCCGTATCCCGACGACGGCCGCGCGGGCCTGCTGTCGCACGGCACGTTCTTGTCGGTCGGCGCCAAGTTCGGTGACACCAGCCCGACGCAGCGCGGCAAGCTGGTGCGCACGAAGTTGTTCTGCCAGGAGATCCCCAAGCCACCGCCGGATCTCATGGTCGACGTCTGCGCGCCGCCGCCGGCCGACGCCGACGCGTGCAAGGTCGATCGCTACTTCATGTCCCACGACAACGCCTGCCGTGGCTGCCACGAGCTGATGGATCCGATCGGCTTCGGGCTCGAGGCCTACGACGCCAGCGGGGTGTTCCGCGCGACCGAGCTCGATCGCCCCGACTGCCCCATCAGCGGCGACGGCGACTTCGTGGGCCTGGGCACCTTCAACGGCCCGGCGCAGCTGGCCGCGCTGGCGGTCGGCTCCGACACGCTGCAGCCGTGCGTGGCGCAACAGCTGTACCGCTTCGCGGTCGGCCGCACCACACTCGACGCGCACGACACCAAGCTGCTCGAACGCGTGGCGACGGAGAGCTCCGCCGAGGGGGGCCTCGACATGCTGGCGTTCATCACCGGCTACGTCGGCTCCGACGCATTCCGCTACCGCCGGGAGGAGAGCCCATGAACCGCCGACGATTCCTGCGCGGCATCGGTGGCTCGGCGTTGGCGCTGCCGTTCCTCGAGATCTTCGCGCCCCGCCGCGCGCGTGCGGCCACGCCGATCAACCGCTACGCGTTCCTGTTCGCGGGCTTCTCGATCGGCTCGTACGGCAACGACCGCATCGCGCCCGCGACCGAAGGACCGTGGAACGGCGTGGTCACGCGCGCACTGCAGCCGCTGGTCGACCTCGCCGTGTCCGACGTGGTGAGCCTGGTGTCCGGGCTCGAGATCCCGGTCGGCATCGACATCCCCGCCGCGGGCCGCCCCGCGTCGTTCCACTCCACCAGCCACCAGGTGCTCGCGACCGGTCAGCGCTTCGATCCCGATCGCTACGGCGAGCTCGCGGCGCCGTCGTCGGACTGGGTCGCCGCCAGCGTGCTCGCGGGCGACACGCCGCAGCCGGTGCTGACCTACCGCGCGCAACCGTCGTTTTATCGCGTCGACTCCGACGGCGGCACCGACGGCGTGATCTCGGCGCGCCGCAACGCCCAGGGCCAGCTCGAGCAGGTGCCGCCCATCACGAGCCCGCGGCTCGCGTTCGAGTCGCTGTTCGCCGGCTTCGTGCCGCCCGATCCCGCCGGCGCGCTCGCGGCCAAGCGCCTGCTGGCCATGCGCAAGAGCGTGGTCGACCTGGTCGCCGACGATGCCTCGACGCTGATCGGCCGGCTCGGCGCCGCCGACCGCATCCGCATGCAGCGACACTTCGACGAGCTGCGCGCGCTCGAGTCGCGGCTCGATCAGCTGGACCTCCCCGACGCGCCCGCATGCGCGATGCTGCCCGACCCCGGCGACGATCCGCCGATCGGCGACGGCATCGATCCCTCGGGCGGCGGCGACTACAACGCCTACTACGAGAACGCGAACGGCTACTCCAACGAGGAGCTGCGCGCGACCGTGATGACCGACCTCATCCACATGGCGTTCACCTGCGACATCTCGCGGGTGGCCTCGTTCATGCTGACGTTCGCGCAGTGCTTCATGAACATGTACACGTTGCTGGATCTGCCCAGCGACCTGCACGAGATCACCCACGGCAGCATCGGCGACAACGAGGACCAGATGCAGGACGCGCTGGCCGACTGCGCGGCCTGGCACGTGAAGCACTTCGCGCGCCTGGTGCAGAAGCTACGCGACACCGAGGACCTCGACGGCAACTCGCTGCTCGACAGCACCGGCCTGGTGCTGGCGTTCGAAGGCGGCTGGGGTTTCGACCTCGAGAGCGGCGGCGACTCGAGCCCGCACTCGACGCAGAACATGGTCATGCTCGTCGGCGGGCGCGCCGGCGGCCTGCACGACAGCCCCGGACGACACATCCGCGCCGCGGGGCAGCACCCCGCGGCGGTGCTCAACACCGTGCTCGGTGCGGTGGGCGTGGATCAGACCCTCGGCGAGGTCACCGGCACGGTCGACGCGCTGCTGGGCTGACACGCCACCCGCGGC
>JAIBBS010000311.1 GCA_019694555.1 Nannocystaceae bacterium | reverse complement strand
AGGGCCCGGACTCGGCGGCTCGCGCAGCCACGCCGCGGTCGCGAGCGCCTCGGCCCACGCCTGTGCGACGCAGTCCTCGCGACGCTCGCGACGCGCGCTCGAACCCTCGCCGCGCACGCGCGTGGCCTCGCACGCCTCGTACGCCGCCTCGCCCGCGTCCTGCTGCACGCGATCGATCGCAGCGACGACCGCGGTGCCCAGCGGCGCGCCCGCACGCGTCGCGACCGCCTCCGAGGTCGCCGCGCGATCCTCCGCGCTCCAGCCCGGCGGCAACGCGCGCGTGCACGCGGGTGTGTCCCCGCGCAGTCCCAGCGCCAGCGCGATCCCACCGATCACCGCGGTGGCCGCGAGCGCGACGCGACGTCGTCGATGCGTCCGCGCGCGTGCGAACGCCTCGCGCAGCGCGGTCATGTCGGCGAAGCGCTGCGCGGGCGCGGGCTGCAGTCCTTGCCGCAGCAACGCCAGCACCTCGCGCGGCACACCCGCCACCCGCGGCCGCGCGCCGACGTCCGGCCACGCACCGGTGATCGCCTGCCACGCGACGGCGCACCACGCATACTGGTCGCTGCGCGCATCGGCGATCGACTCGGGCGCACGGCAGGCGAGCGCCGCGCCCTCGTCCGCGACCGCGCCGACGAGCGCCGCGTCGAAGCCGCCCACGCGCACGCGTCCCTCGTCCTCGACGATCACGGCCGACGGCGTGATCGCGCCGTGCACGACCCCGGCCTCGTGCAACGCCGCCAGACCCTGCGCGGCCGCCAGCAACACCGGCTCGAGCTCGCGCCAGCCGCGGGGTCGCGCGCGCAGCCACGCCGCGATCGACTGGCCCTGCGCGTGCTCGAACGCGATCCAGACCCGGCCCGCGTCGGTGCCGAAATCGTAGACCGGCACGAGGTTGCCGTGGCGCAGCCGCGCGAGCGAACGCGCCCGCACCAGCCACGGTGCCGGCGGGCTCTCGCGACCGGGCGCCGGCGGATCCGCGACATCGATGTCGCACGGGACCGCGAGCGCCACCTTGCGCATGAGCTCCGAGTCGTGCGCCAGATGGACGACGCCGCACGCGCCCCGCACCAACGTGTCGGTCACGACGTAGCGCCCGACCATGGTCCCGAGCACCAGCGGCCCATCTGCGGCCGACGGGGGCGTGGCATCTCGCGACACCGCAGGCGCATGCGCTGCCGTCCCACCACGCGGCGCGCCGCTTTCGCCTTCCGCCTCGATGCGAACCCGCGTCCTTCCCGGGCGCATGTTGCCATACCACGGCTCGTCACCGTGCCCCACGGCACGTGCGGTGCGCGAGAGGTCTTGTTATCCTGCCACGACGGAGGGTTGTCCTTAGCCCATGCGATTGACCCAGCCTTCGCTCATCCCCGTACTCACGCTCCTCGCCGTCGGCTGCCGCGACGACCGCACCGAAACCGGCGACGAGACCTCCGGGGGCCCTTCGACGACCCTCACCACCACGACCTCGGACGAGTCGAGCACCAGCACCAGCGGCTCGAGCTCGACCACCGACGCCACGCTCAATCCCGACACCAGCGGCACCACCACCGGCGGCGGCAACACCTGCGAGTTCATCCAGTGCGGCACGGAGTGCTGCGACGACGACGAGGAGTGCGTGCTCGAGGCCTGCCAGCCCATCTGCGACACGCAGGTGCGCTGCGGCGCCGATCTCTCGGTGTGCTGCGCCGCGGGTGACGTCTGTCTGCAGCCCGAGTGCGTGACACCGGGCGCCGACTGCCTCGACTCGTACGACTGCCCCGACGGCGAGTTCTGCGAGCCGACGCTGGGCAAGTGCCTGCCCAACCAAGACCCGGTCGCGTGCGAGATCGTGCCGACGTTCACCGAGGTCGATCTGACGCTCGAGTGGTCGTGGGAGGCCGACTGGTCCAACACCATGCCGCTGGTCGCCGACATCGACGGCGACATGAACACCGACGTCGTGGTCGTCGCCCGCCTGCCGCCCTCGGACGGCTTCGAGGGTCAGATCGTGGTGCTCGAGGGCAGCAACGGCACCGAGAAGCTGCGCATCGAGGACAACCCCGCCGCCGACAGCTACGCGGCGTACATGCGCGGGACCCCGGCGCTGGCCGACGTCGACGGCAACGGCCTGCCGGACATCATCTACGCCGGCATGCCGACCAACCAGCAGGGCGTGTTCAACCGCTCGCTGATCCACGCCATCGACGGCGTGGGCCAGCACCTGTGGAGCACGCACAACTCCGACGGCACCGACCACTGGATCTACACCCGCAACGGCGGCGTGCTCGCGACCAACCTCGACGACGACCCCGAGTCGGAGATCGTCCACGGCATCGCGGTGACCGACAACGACGGCCTGGTGGTCTCGGACGCGTTCAACAACGAGTTCAACGCCGGCTCGGGCGTCTACGGCAGCCCGCCCGGCTACCTCGGCGGCATCGCGACCGCGGTCGACATCGACGGCGACTCGTATCCGGAGATCGTCTCCGGTCGCGAGGGCTTCTCGATCACGTGGGACGATCCCGGCATCGGCTCGCCCAACGTCACGGTCAACCAGCTGTGGACCGCCGGCGGCGACGACGGCTTCCCGGCCATCGGTGACCTCGATCAGAACGGCACGCCCGAGGTCATCATCGTGACCAACGGTGTGCTGCGCGTGCTCGAGTCCGACACCGGCATGCTGTGGTGCGGTCGCGATTCCACCGGCGCCGCGTGTGCCGGCAACGACGCGGCGCGCACGCAGCCGATCGTGCTCGCCGACGACGGCATGGGCGGCGAGATCGGTCGCGGTGGCCCCGCCACGGTCGCGGACTTCGACGGCGACGGACGGCCCGAGGTCGGCGTCGCGGGGGCCTCGGCCTACGCGGTCTACGACTTCAACCGCGAGGGCGAAGAGGTCGTGCAGCCCGGTGGCTTCCTGCCGCCGGGCCCCGGCGACATCTACGTGCGCTGGTTCGCCGCCACCCGCGACGCCTCGTCGAACGTGACCGGCTCGTCGGTGTTCGACTTCCAGGGCGACGGCGCGGCCGAGGTCATGTACCAAGACGAGTGCTACGCGTGGGTGTTCGACGGCGCCACCGGCAGCGTGCTGGTGCAGCTCGAGAACTCCTCGCCGACGATCCACGAGTACCCCGTGGTCGCGGACGTCGACGGTGACGGCAACACCGAGTTCATGGTCGTGGCCGCGAACTCCAACCCCGAGCTGTGCATGGACCTGCCGGGCTACCAGGGCCGCCAGGGCGTGTTCGTCTACGGCGACGCCAACGACCGCTGGGTGCGGACGCGCTCGGTGTGGACGCAGCACACCTACCACGTGACCAACGCGACCTCGTCGGGCCTCACGCCGATGACGGAGGAGGCCAACTGGCTGCAGCCGGGCCTCAACAACTTCCGCCAGAACTCGCAGGGTGAGGGCATCTTCAACGCGCCCGACCTCTCGGTGGAGATCGCGGTCGGCCTGTCGACGTGCCTCGACGAGGTGTTCGAGATCTACGTGACGGTGCGCAACGAAGGCTCCATCGGCGTCGCCGCGGGCGTGCCGGTGTCGCTGTACGAGGGCACCGACGCCAGCGGCATGCTGGTCGGCACGCAGATGACGATGCAGCCGCTGCTGCCCGGCGCGTTCACGCAGTTCGTGTGGAACGTGCCGGCACCGGCCGAGGAGCCCAAGAACTACTACGCCGCGGTCGACGGCGCCGACACCGACACCAGCCAGGTGCTCGAGTGCAACGAGGACAACAACGAGGGCGCGACCGAGACGGTCGCGTGCCCGATCCCCGGCTGATCGCCGCGCGGCGGTGATCCGGCGACGACGCCGCGGGCGGCCCCAGGCCGCGCCGCGGCGTCGGCGTTTCAGGCCGCGTACACGCGCAGCGTCGCGAGCACGGCCGCCAGCGGGGTCTCGCGCAGGGTCGCGTCGGCGTCGGCGGGGACCAAGGCCGCGACCGCGCGCGCGAGCCACACCGCGACCGCGAAGTCGATCGCGCGCGCATGCAGGTCACCCTCGAGCAGCCACAGCCGGCCGAACTGCGCGGCCGCGAGCGCGCGGCGCTCGAGCGCGGGATCCGAGGGCGCCGAGCCCAGCAGCAGCGCCGCCGCGGTCGGGCTCGCGAGCAGCTGCGCCGCGCCCAGCAGCGTCGCGAGCCGCTCGCCCGCCGGCTCGCCCGGATCCCGCCAGCTGCGCTCGCGCGCGAGCGCGGCCGACAGCACGGGCAGCTGTCGCGCAGCCGCAGCGGTGACCACGGCGATCGCGTCGTGATCGACGGCGGGCGCCAACGCGGCGGCGTGGCGCAGCACCGCCGCCGCGACATCGTCGTCCTCGGGCACGGCCTGCAGCCACGCGATCGCGTCGCTGCGCGAGCGCACCACGCCCGCGGCGACGGGGACCTGTGCGGGCACGCGCGCGACCACGCTGCCGCGCGGCAGGTCGGCACCACGCACCACCGTCGGCGGCAACAACGGCTCGCCGTCGGGATCGTGCTTCGCCACGCAGGCGCACTCGATCGCCACGGTGGCACGCAACGCGTCGCCGTCGTCGACCAGCTGCGCGGGGAACCACCGACAGCCCAGCGGCTTGGCCGCCGCGCCGCCGCACGCGTGCAGCGAGCAACCCTCGCCGTCGCGATGGAATCGGCAGGCGCCTTCGACCAACGCGAGCGTGCGTCGCACCGTCGGCGCCGAGCCGCACACCGGCGTCGACGCCCACTGCGGCGCGTGGCCCAGCTCGTGATCCTCGGGCAACGTCGCGGCGGCGCGGTGCAGGTCGTCGGGCAACACCAGCACGCTGGGATAGACGCGACAGCAACCGCCGCGGCCGTCGCAGCGGTAGCGCGCGAGCGGCCACACCTCGATCGCGCGCGCATCGTCGTGCCACGCCGAGGGCTCGGGCACGCCGGTGTGGATCTCGTCGGGCGCGCCGTCGACCAGCAGGCCCAGCGCGTGCAACTGCGCCAGCAGTCGCGCCGCCGGCTCGACGCCGATGCGCACGCCGAGGCCGCGCGCGGCGGCGACGAGCCCCTGCAGGTCGCGCGTGCCGTCGGCCTGGCCGAGCAACGCCCAGCTGCGCCCCTCGAGCACCAGCGTGCGGCCGTGGCGGCGGTCCAGCAGCACCAGGCGACGCGTGTCGCCGCGGCGGTCGAGCCGCGCGAGCACCTCGTCGGCCAAGCGCGGGCGCAGCGGCACCATGGCCGCTCGTTACCACGAAACCCGCGACGATGGTGGGCGCGGGCTTATGCTCGGCGGCGATGAAGCGCGTGATCGTGTTCGGCGCGACCTCGGCGATCGCCGCCGCCGTGGCCCAGCGGCTGGCGCGGCGCGGCGACCTGCTGTGGCTGGTGGGCCGCGACCGCGACAAGCTCGATCGACTGGTGGCCTCGCTCGGCAGTGCCGTGGTCGGCGCGGTGGCGGCCGATCTCGATCGCACCGGCGACAGCGAGGCGTTGGTGCAGCGCGGCATCGCGGCGCTGGGCGGGCTCGATCTCGCCATCGTCGCGCACGGCATGCTCGGCGATCAGCGACGCAGCGAGCAGTCGTGGTCCCACGCCGAGGAGATCCTGCGCACCAACCTGCTCTCGCCGGTGTCGCTGCTGGTGCCGCTGGCCAACGCGCTCGAGGCCCAGGGCCACGGCGACCTCGCGGTGCTGTCGTCGGTCGCGGGCATCCGCGGGCGCCCGCGCAACTTCACCTACGGCGCGGCCAAGGCCGGGCTCACCGCGTACACGCAGGGGCTGCGCAGTCGCCTGTGGAAGCGCGGCGTCGGTGTGCACACCTTCAAGCTCGGCCCGGTCGACACACCGATGACGGTCGACCATCCCAAGAACGCGTTGTTCGCCCGCGTCGATCCCGTGGCCGACGCCATCGTCGCGGCCATCGATGCGCGCGCCGGCGAGGTGTTCGTGCCGCGCTGGTGGGCGCCGATCATGGGCGTGGTGCGACGGCTGCCGGAGTCGGTGTTCCAGCGGGTCTCCGCGCTCGCGGAGCGTTGAGAGCCGGGCCTGGTCGCGCTCACGCGGCGCGGTGATGGCTCGCGCGCTCGATCAGTCGCGAGACCACCTGCGCGCGCTTGTTGTTCTTGTCCATGCGATACAGCCACAGGCCCTGCTTGAGCGCATCGATGCCGGCGTCGCCTCGGCCCGCGCGCAGCAGCATCGCGCCCAGTCGCACCCACGTCGGCGCGTCCTGCTCGCGATGCGCGAGCTCGGCCAGCGCGATCGCAGCCTTGCGGTACTGGCCGGTCTTCGCGAGCTTGATGCAGCGTCGGCGCAGCGGATCGAACTCGATGCAGGAACCGTCGTGGAGCTGACGCTTGGCCATCGCACCCGCATGAAGAGCAACGGCCATGCCACGCCGCGCGCCATGGCGGGATTCGGACGGATCCCTGCGGTGGCAGGCCCACCGCGGGACGCCGCGTCCGCGCGCGGCCCGGTCAACGCGGTGGCGCGCGTCAGCGCAGCCGGTTGAGCACGTGCTCGCCGAACGACGTGCGGCGCGGACGCGGGGCCTCGCCACCGGTCTCGGCGGGCTGCGCGGCTGCGGGCGCCGACTCGGCGGGCGTCGGCTCCG
>JAIBBS010000310.1 GCA_019694555.1 Nannocystaceae bacterium | reverse complement strand
ACGTGGAACCGATCCGCGCGCACCGTGGTGTCGACCCACCGCACCGTGCCGGTCGAGCTGCGCATCGCCAGCGTCTGCAGGTGCAGCCGGTCGCCGACGCGACGGACGCCGCGCAGCAGCGGGCCGCTGGTGACGCCGGTCGCGACGAAGATGACCTCGCCGCGGACCAGGTCGGACATGCCCAGCAGCCGGTCGGGGTCGCTCATGCCCATCGCGACCGCGCGCTCGCGCTCGCCGGCGTTGCGGAACGCCAGCCGGCCCTCGAAGTAGCCGCCCATGCAGTGCAGCGCCGCGGCCGAGAGCACGCCCTCGGGCGCACCGCCGGTGCCGCAGACCATGTCGATGCCGCTGTCGGGCAGGCAGGTCGCGACCGCGGGCGCGACGTCGCCGTCGGTGATGAGGTGCACGCGCGCGCCGGCGTTGCGCAGCTCGTCGACCAGCTTGTTGTGACGGTCGCGCTCGAGCACGACCACGGTGATCTCGTTGGTGCGGCGGCCCTTGACCTCCGCCAGCGCGCGCACGTTCTCGGTCGCGCTCTTGCGCAGCGAGACCACGCCGATGCCCTCGGGCCCGGTCGCGATCTTCTCCATGTACGTGTCGGGCGCGTTGAGCAGGTTGCCGCGCGACGCCACCGCCAGCACCGCGAGCGCACCGGGGCCACCTTGCGCGCACAGGTTGGTGCCCTCGAGCGGATCGACCGCGATGTCGACCTCGGGGTAGGCCTCGTCGGCCGAGCCCACGCGCTCGCCGATGTAGAGCATCGGCGCCTCGTCGCGCTCGCCCTCGCCGATCACGACCGTGCCGCGCACCGGCACGCGGTCGAACGCCGCGCGCATGGCCTCGACCGCCTTGGCGTCCGCGCCGTCGCGGTCGCCCCGACCGATGAGGTGCGAGCACGCGATGGCGGCGGCCTCGGTCACCCGCACGAACTCGAGCACGAGCCGGCGGTCCATGGTGAGCTCTCGATCGGAAGTCGACGTCATGGGCGGGCCTGGGTGTAGCAGGATTCCAAGATCGCGACCACATCGTCGGGCAGCCGCTGCGGGCTCCCGTCCGCGAGCCGGATGCACGCGTGGCGCGTCTGCGCCCACAGGATCTCGAGCGGGTCGTGCAGGCCGCTGCGGTCGCCGGGCTCGACCGTGATCACGTAGTCGAAGTGCAGTCGCGCGCGGGTCAGAAGCGAGACCGCGCAGTGCACCGTCATCACGTCGTCGTAGCGCGCCGGCGCACGGTAGCGCGCGGCGAGCTCGGTCAGCGGCAGACCCAGCCCGCGCGGCTCGAAGGTCGGGATCGACAGCCCCGCACGCCGACACAGCTCGACCCGCGCGAGCTCGAGGTAGCGCAGGTACGACGCGTGGTAGACCACGCCCATCTGATCGGTGTCGGCGAACAGCACGCGCACGCGCGCGACCGGCTGCATCGCCGTGCGCGCGACGGCGGGAAGAAACGGCTGCGTCATCAGTCGAGCGGCTCCGGCGGCAGGATGCGCAGGCGCACCGCCGGCGCGAGCGTGGTCGGCAGCGCGTCGATCTCGGCCAGCGCACCGCGCAGCGCCGCGTCGGCGACGGCCTCGGTGACGAAGACCATGTCGGTGGGCAGCTGCGGGCCCTTGGGATCTTGGTTGAGGCGCTTGATGCTGACGCCGTGGCGACCCAGGCACCCGGCCACGCGCGCGAGCACGCCGGGCACGTTGGGCACGGTCACGCGCACGTAGTTCTCGTGGCGCTCGTCGGCGGTCGAGACCGGCACCACGTCGGCGATGCTCGGCAACGCCTCGGGCGGCGGCATGCGATCGGCGAACGCGACCACGCCGCGGCAGACCTCGACGAGATCGGAGACCACCGCGGTGCCGGTCGGCATCATGCCGGCGCCGCGGCCGTAGTAGAGGCTGCGGCCCAGCGCGGCCGAGTGCACCAGCACCGCGTTGTAGCTGCCGTGCACGCCCGCGAGCACGTGGCGGCTGGGCACCAGCACCGGGTGCACGCGCGCGCGCAGCCGCGCGGGCGCGTCGCGGTCGGGCTCGATCTCGGCGTGGGCGATGCTCTTGATCACGCAGCCCAACGCCGCCGCACTCTGCACGTCGATGGGCTCGATGCGCGAGATGCCCTCGGTCGAGATCGCGCGCGGGTCGACGCGCAGACCGAACGCGACCAGGGCCAACAGCGCCAGCTTCTGCGCCGCATCGACGCCGCTGACGTCCATGCTCGGGTCGGCCTCGGCGAAGCCTGCGGCCTGCGCCTGCGCCAGCGCCGCCTCGTAGCCCTCGCCGTTGCGCGTCATCGCGTCGAGGATGAAGTTGCAGGTGCCGTTGACGATGCCGGTCAGCGACTGGATGCGATCGCTGGCGAGGCCCTCGCGCAGCGCCCGAAGGATCGGGATGCCGCCGGCGACCGAGGCCTCGAAGTGGATCGAGACCCCGCGCCGCGCGGCCGCGGCGAACAGCTCCTTGCCGAAGGTGCCCAGCAGCGCCTTGTTCGCCGAGACCACGTGCTTGCCCTCGGCCAGCGCGCGCAGCACGTAGCTGCGCGCGGGTTCGAGCCCGCCCATGACCTCGACGACCACGCGGATGTCGGGATCGCCCAGCACGTCCTCGGGATCGGTGGTCTTCACCTCCGCGGGCAGCTCGAATGCGCGCCGCGAGCCCGGCGCCCGCAGCAACACGCGCTTGACCACGACGTTGGCACCGATGCGCTGCGCGATGGCGTCGCGATTGTCCCGCAGCAGTGCCAGCACGCCGCACCCGACGTTGCCTGCGCCGAGCAGGCCGATCGCGATGCTGCGCATGGGTGGAGCTCCGAGCGACGCCGAGGGTATCCGGCCACCGATCCCGCGGTCAACCGCGTCGGCGCACGTGTCACCGGCGTGCGCGACCACGGCCCCCGCGCGTGGTGTACGATGCGACGGTGATCCAATCGCCCTCGGATGCAAAGGTGGATGGTCCCGCGCGCGCGCGCGTCCGCATCGCGCGTCGGCTCGCGTTGTCGCTGCCGGTGATGGCCGCGCTCGCGACGGTTGCGAGCCCGCGGCCGGCGGCCGCGCTGCCGCCCTACCCCGACGACATCACGCCGGGCGAGCTGCGCGGCATCTCGATGAACCCGGGCGATCCGTGGACGCTGGGCTACTGGGAGTATCTGCCGACCGACTACGAGTCGCTGCAGCCCGGCGAGCTGCTGCCGCTGCTGGTGTTCCTGCCCGGCATCGGCGAGTACGACGACGTCTCGGTGTGCCCCGGCAACACCGACTTCTGTGCCGCGGGCGCGTGCGGCAACGACGGGCTGTGCCGCAACCTCACCTGGGGCCCGCAGCAGCACATGCGCGTGGGCAACTGGGACGACGACGTGCGGCCGTTCATCTTCGTGTCGCCGCAGAACGACGTGCCGCCGTTCTCGACCATCGAGTTCAACCTCGCCGAGCTCGATGCGTTCTTCCAGTTCATCGTCGACAACTACCCCGTCGATCCGCGGCGCATGTACCTGACCGGCATGAGCCAGGGCGGCCGCGCGGTGCTGCAGTACACCAACGCGCACCCGCGGCAGTTCACCGCGGTCACGCCGCTGCCCGGCGGCGTCATCTTCCCGACCGAGGTCGGCTGCAACCTGCAGGACACCGCGCTGTGGGTCTTCCACGGCGAGGACGACAACAACGCCAACCTCGGCCCCGGCACCTTCAGCCCCTGCTGGATGGTGCAGGTCGAGCACATGTACCAGCACCCGGAGCTGTACCCCGGCTACGCCGCGTGCACCAACCGCGTGGGCGAGCCCCATCCGCCCGGGCGCATGTCGATGTTCTACAACGTCGGCCACTTCGCGTGGGTCCAGGCCATCGACCCGGTCGGCTCGGGCTTCCCGCAGCAGGAGTGGGCCAGCGATCAGGGCTGCGGCATCGCGGCCGACTTCCGCGAGTACAGCGCGGTCAACGACAGCGACGGCATCTACAGCTGGTTTCTCGGCCTCGATCGCCCCGACGTCGCCGCGCCTGCGGATCAGCAGGTGGTCGCCGACGGCAACAGCGTGACGCTGACCGCGACCGTGGTCGACGACGATGCGATCACGTGGACGTGGACGCAGACCGCGGGGCCGCTGGTGACGATGTCGTTCGCCGACACCGCGGCGCTGCAGCTCGATGACCTCGTCGCCGGCGGCATCTACAGCTTCGAGGTGCTCGCGGTCGACAGCGACGGGCAGTGGGACCTCGACGACATCACCATCACCGCGATCGACGGCGGTGGTGGCGGCTCCACCGGTGGTGGTGGTGGCGGCTCCACCGGCATCATCGATCCCACCGCGGGCGGCTCCACCGGCATCATCGATCCCACCGCGGGCGGCTCCACCGGCATCATCGATCCCACCGCAGGCGGCTCCACCGGCATCATCGATCCCACCGCGGGCGGCTCCACCGGCATCATCGATCCCACCGCAGGCGGCTCCACCGGCATCATCGATCCCACCGCAGGCGGCTCCACCGGCATCATCGATCCCACCGCAGGCGGCTCCACCGGCATCATCGATCCCACCGCGGGCGGAACCACCGGCATCATCGATCCCACCGCGGGTGGCTCGACCGGCGTCGACCCCTCGACCACCGGTGTCGATCCCTCGACCACCGGCTCCACCGGCGTCGATCCCTCGACCACCGGCTCCACCGGCGTCGACCCCTCGACCGGATCGAGCGGCGGCACCACCGGTGCGGTCACCACCGACGGCACCACCACCAGTGCCTCGAGCGAAGGCGGGACCACCGACGGCACCACCGCCGCGAGCGACAGCGACCCGACCACCGGCGGCTCGGCGAGCGCGACCGGTGCGTCGGCGACCGGCGCGACCTCGGCGGCGGACACCAGCGCCGGCGAAGGCGGCAGCGCGTCGGCCTCGGCCTCGGGCGGCAGCGCATCGGCCGGCGCCGAGTCGGGCAGCACCGACGCGGGCGCCACCGGCGACACCGACGGCGTGACCGGCGAGCTCGCGCCGGGCGTGTGCGGCTGCGCGACCGATCCCCGCGATCCGGCGCGTGGCCTGCCGTGGGCGACGCTGCTCGCGGTCGTGTCGCTGCGTCGGCGCCGTCGCGGCTGACCCGGCCCCGGGCACCTTTGCTGCCGCAGGCGCTCGCGCTACGCTGCCGCCGACAGCGAAAGCGAAAGCGAGAGACGCCGGACAATGAGCAGCATCGTCGACGTGCACGCGCGCGAGATCCTCGACTCGCGCGGCAACCCGACCCTCGAGGTCGAGGTCACCACCGAGGCCGGCAATGTCGGCCGTGCCGCCGTGCCCTCGGGCGCGAGCACCGGTGAGTTCGAGGCCCACGAGCTGCGCGACGGCGACAAGACGCGCTTCGGTGGCAAGGGGGTGCTGCGCGCGGTCGCCAACGTGACCGACCGCCTCGCCGAGGTCGTCATCGGCCTCGACGCGATCGATCAGGCCGGCGTCGACGCAGCGCTGTGCTCGGCCGACGGCACCCACAACAAGAGCGCGCTGGGGGCCAACGCGCTGCTGGGCGTGTCGCTCGCGACCGCGCGCGCGGCCGCACAGGACGTGGGTCTGCCGCTGTTCCGCTACCTCGGCGGCACGCTCGCGACCACGCTGCCGGTGCCGCTGATGAACGTCATCAACGGCGGCGCCCATGCCGACAACAACCTCGACTTCCAGGAGTCGATGCTGGTGCCGCACGGCTTCGACAGCTTCCCCGAGGCGCTGCGCGCCGGCGTGGAGACCTTCCACGTGCTCAAGAAGCTGCTGCACGAGGCGGGCAAGACCACGTCGGTCGGCGACGAGGGCGGCTTCGCGCCGCACCTGTCGACCAACGCCGAGGCGCTGGCCCTGCTGACGCGCGCGATCGAGGCCGCGGGCTACCGCCCCGGCGAGCAGATCAGCCTCGCGCTCGACGTCGCGGCGTCGGAGTTCTACGACCGCGACAAGCGCGTCTACACCCTCTCGGGCGAAGGCGGTCGTCAGCTCGACGCCGCCGAGCTCACCGAGCTGTACGCCGATCTCGCGGGCCGCTTCCCGCTGGTCTCGATCGAAGACGGCATGGCCGAGGAAGACTGGGACGGCTGGAAGGCGCTGACCGAGCGACTGGGCCGCACCGTGCAGCTGGTCGGCGACGACCTGTTCGTGACCAACCCGGTGCGTCTGCAGCGGGGCATCAGCAGCGGCATCGCCAACGCGCTGCTGGTGAAGGTCAACCAGATCGGCACCTTGACCGAGACCCAGGTCGCGATGCGCATGGCCCATCGCGCGGGCTACCGCTGCATCGCGTCGCATCGCAGCGGCGAGACCGGCGACGACTTCATCGCCGACCTCGCGGTCTCGTGCGAGGCCGGACAGATCAAGACCGGCAGCGCCTCGCGCTCGGACCGGGTCGAGAAGTACAACCAGCTGCTGCGGATCCACGAGCTGCTGGGCCAGCTGGCGCGCTTCGCTGGCCGCGGGTTGTTCGTGCGCCGATGATGCTCGCGGCCACGTCGCTCGCGCTGCTGCTCGCGGCGCCGGCCGCCGCGACCGGTGCCGCACCGGTCGAGCCGACCGCGCCCGCGAGCGACGACGCGCCCGCGCGCGAGCCGGTCGCGAGCCCGGGCGCGCTCGCGGTCGA
>JAIBBS010000309.1 GCA_019694555.1 Nannocystaceae bacterium | reverse complement strand
GTCGCACCAGCCGTCACCGCAGTACCCGCAGCCACCGCAATCGAACGGGCACGAGCCGCACCACTCGTCGCCGTTGCACGAATAGTCGCCACAGACCGGCGGGCACGCGCCGCAGTCCTGCGGGCAGTTGTTGCAATCGTCGGTGCCGTTGCAGGAGCCGTCGCCGCAGACCGGCGGGCAATCGCCGCAGTCGAACGCACAGTTGCCGCAGTTCTCGTCGCCGTTGCATACGTAGTCGCCGCAGACCGGCTGACACGCGCCGCAATCCTGCGGGCAGGCGCCGCACCACTCGTCGCCGTTGCACGAGCCGTCGCCGCACGAGGGCGGGCACACGCCGCAATCCTGCGAGCAGCTGGCGCACCACTCGTCGCCGTTGCACGAGCCGTCGCCGCAGGCCGGTGGGCAGTTGCCGCAATCCTGCGGGCAGTTGCCGCAGGTGTCGCTGCCATTGCACGAACCATCGCCGCACACCGGCGGGCAGCTGCCGCAATCCTGCGGACAGTTGCCGCAGGTATCGCTGCCATTGCACGAACCATCGCCGCATACCGGCGGGCACGCGCCGCAGTCCTGCGGGCAGTTGCCGCAGCTGTCGCCGCCGTTGCACATGCCGTCGCCGCAGGTCGGGCCACAGCCGCCGCAGTCCTGCGGGCAGTTGTTGCAGGCCTCGCCGCCGTTGCAGGTGCCGTCGCCGCAGGCCGGCGCACAGCCGCCGCAGTCCTGCGGACAGTTGTTGCAGGCCTCGCCGCCGGCGCACGAACCATCGCCGCAGCTCGCACCGCAACCGCCACAGTCCTGCGGGCAATTGGTGCAGGTCTCGCCGCCGGCGCATTCGCCGTTGCCGCACGATTCACCGCAGCCGCCGCAGTCCTGCGGGCAATCGGTGCAGCTCTCGGTCTCGACACAGGTGTTGTCGCCGCAGCCGGGTGCACAGCCGCCGCAGTCCTGCGGGCAGTCGTCGCAGGTCTCGGGGCCCGAGCACAGCACGTCGCCGCAGACATCGGTGCACTCGCCGCAGTCGGCGCTGCAGGTCGAGCAGTTCTCGCTGCCTTTGCAGGTCGCATCACCACAATTGGCGTGGTGGCAGTCGGCGGTGCACTCGCTCGAGCCGCCGCCGCCGTCGTCGCAGTCCTCGCCGGGCTCGACCACGCCGTTGCCACACGTGGTCGATGGGCTGCCGGTGTCACCGGTGCCGGCGCTCGGATCGACGCCGGTGCTGCCGCCCGACGAACCGCCGGCGTCGCCCGAGCCCTCGTCGGGGTTGAACGACGCCATCGTGCCGCCACCATCGGGTTCGGTCGGCACGCACTGGCCCGCGAGACCGTCGCCGGCCTTGGGCCCGAAACGGCGACCCGATGCGCACGCGGGATCGGCCGCGGAGCACCAACCGCTCTCGCACATCGCGGTCGGGCCCAGCGACGAGCACTGCTCCGCGGCGGTGCACTCGTGGGTCTGCTTCGCGCATGCCGACGGCAGTGCGAGCAGGCCCAGGCCGAGGACCGCGAGCAGGCGACGCATCGTGAGTGGATGGTAGCGCGCCGAGTCGGCCCACGGATCATCGATTCGCGGACGCGATCGATCGCGTGGGACCGGCTCCCACCGTGTAGGCCTGCGCATCGCCGATCACAGCGGACAGTCGATCAGCCGCTCGACCACGATCGTGCCCGGGTCGACCTCGTTGCTCGCGGGCGATGCCGCGCGCACGGCCACGCTGCCGAGGTCGACGGCGGTGGGCTCGTCCCAGACGAAATCCTCTTCGATCGAGCCGTTGAGGCTGTAGCGCATCGAAACCATGTCGCCGACCAGCAGCGAGAGCGCCGTGACCGAGCTCTGCTCGCCCAGCCCGATCGACGCCAGCGAAATCTCCTCGGCGCCCTGCCGCATCGCGGCGATGACCGCGCCCTGGCGCAACGCGACCAGGTACGTGAGCTCGTCGCTCACGGTCAGCTCGAGTCCGATCTGCGCCTCGCTGTCGAGCGCGGGCACGGCCAGCATCTCGATGCGGAAGCGGCGCTGTGCCGTGTCCGTCGAGGTCCGCTGCAGCCCGCACTCCGAGTCGGTCGAGGTCTGCAGCGTCAGCGACATCTTGCCGTCCGAGACCGACACGGTCCCGCTGGTGCTGAACGCCTGCCAGCCCGGCAGCGGCACCACGTCGAACTCGATCGTGGAGCACTCGTCCATGCCGCCCATGTCCATGGTGCCCATGGTCGTGGTGTGATTGCCGGTGTCGCTGCCGCTGTCGCTCGAGCCGACGGTGGTGGTCGTCAGCGAGGTGGCATCGAGCGACGTGCCGATGGTGGTGGAGGCGGTCGCCGTGGTGGTGCCGCTGCCGCCGTCGCTGCCGCTGCCGCTGCCAGCTTCGGCGCCGACGCACTCGCCCGCGAAGCCCGAGGGCGCGTGCTCGCCGTAGCGCTGCATCGACGCACAGTCCTCGTCGGGGAAGCTGCAGAAGCCGTTGGCCTGGCACACGCCGCCGCTGCAGCTCGCGTCGTCGCTGCACACGAACACGGTCGCACCGCAGCCCCACGCCGCCGCGACGCCCAGCACGATCGCCACCCAGACGCGCTGCACCGCGGGCTAGCGTAGCGCGTTCGCGCAGCGGCGGCGACGGGTCAGCTGCGGGCCAGCCGGCGCGTGGCCACCGGCAACAGCGCATCGATCATGCTGCCGGGCGGATTGCCCAGCGCGTCGGGGCTCTCGTCGAATCGCGAGAGCGTCACCGGCGAGGGCAACAGCGCCCAGGCCCACGCGATCTCGATGCGCGTCGCCAGCGGCACCACCGCGACACCGGGCGCGTCCGGCGTCGCAGCGATGCGCGCGGGAGTGCCGCGTCCGATCGCGCGCACCAGCTCGAGCCCGACCAGCAGACGCTTGACCCCCAGCAGCTCGGAGCTCGTCGCGGGCGCGGGCGCAGCGAAGGGATCGACGTGGCGCGTCAACGCGGTCTCGCGCAGCGGCACGGGCAGCTCCACCGACCAACGCGCCTGCTCGCCGGGACCGATCGGCAGGCCCGCCGGCACCAGCGGTTGCGCGATCATGCTGCCGCGCGTGGGCGCGGGTCGAGCGAAGGCCACGAACGCCGCGCGATCGGGGTACGCCTGCACCAGCGGCCACGGGGCGACGCCGCCGGGATCGAGGTGCAGGCTCCACACCCACGACGGCGTGCGGTTGTCGATCGTGATCTGCAAGCGCACCGCGTGGGCCACGGGCTCGCTCGCGCCCGGCTCGGGCGGCGCGAGCACCAGCTCGGCCTGGGCCTGCACTGCGATCTCGGCGGGATTGACGTCCGGCGTCGGCATGACTGCAACAAGGTGCGATTCAGGGCAGGTGGTTGTACGCGTTGCGCAGCGGCAGGCCGGTCTCGGAGCGATAGCCGTTCTCGGCCGCGACGGTCGAGTACTCCTCGAAGTTGCTCCACCGATTGTCCCAACCGTGCGCCGACGAGCTGCCGCCGACACGATTGACGCCACCGGAGTTGTTGGCGGCGTGGTTCATCTCGTGGAACAGGATCGCGTCCGAGCTCGAGCCCGGGTGCGGGTGCGGCGGTGAGCCCGGCGGCGCGTGGTTGGCCCAGTTCTGCGGCGCGTGGGCGACCGCGGAATCCGAGCCCGGCATGTGCAGGCCGGTGGGGATGTCCATCAGCGCGTCGCCGGGCGAGTGGCCCACCGGCATGGCCCAGGCGTTGTGCGGGGCGAACACGGGTCCGTTCGCGGTGGGGAAGTGGTTGTTGTACGGGTGGATCGTGATGGTCTTGCCACCCTTGTCGATGCGCTCGAGCAGCTCGCGACCCGCACGCGTGGTCGCGATCTTCTCGAGGTCGCGCATGATGTCGTCGCCCCACTTGCCGCCGCCGTTGACGACGATGCGGCCGCTGCGGATGAGCGCCATGATGCGCGCGCGCGCGGTCACACGGCGGAAGATCGCGCCGCCGACCTTGAAGATGGCCTTGAACGCCTGCGCGATCGCGAGGCTGAACAGCGACGGGAACGGTGCGCCGCCGATCAGCACGTTGCCGCTGCCGGGGCCGATGGTGGTGCCGATCATCGGACCCATCGGCGGGTCGGAGGGCTTGGGCGACGAGAACGTGCAGTGCTTGGTGATGTCGATCGCCAGCCGCGCCGCGCGGGCCGACTCGATCCACACCGACGACGAGCCCAAGAAGATCTCGAACATCGGGAAGTAGCCGCCGCACCAGATGCCCAGGCCCATGTCGCCGCAGCGTGCGGCCGCGGTGCCGTTGATGAGCACGGTGCTCGCGCCCGAGAGGATCGGGATCGGCAAGATCGGTCCCGTGCTCGGCAACGGGATCGGCACCGGGTTGGGTGGCGTCAGGTTGGGCGGATGGTTGTGCGCGTGCGGCAGGCCGATGTCCATGTCCCAGACGCGCAGCGCAGGAAATCCCGGAAACCCCGGGATGCCCAGCGCCGCCATCATGTCGCCCAGCGCCTTGGTGATCTGTTGTTCGACGCCGATCGCCGCCTGCACGCCTGCAGCGACGGTCGCGAGCACACCGCCTCCGCCCGCGCCGCCACCACCACCACCGCTGCCGCCGGCGCCGCCATCGGCGTGACCCGCAGCGCGGGCGGCAGCGGCCGGTGCCGCCGCGGCGCCGGAGCGACCCCAATTCGCGAGGCTGCCGATCTGCGTGAAGCGTTCGACCGCGCGCGCGTGACGGAGGTTGGAGAGATGATCGAGGATGCCCATGATCGGGTGCTCAGGGTTCTTCGGACGGTGGTGCGGTTGCGCCGAGCTTCTGCGCCATGTCGACGAAGCGCTTCTTCTCGGCGGTGATGCCGGCGTTGCCGTAGACCCGGCCCTTGCGCTGCAGGATGTCGGCGCGCATCGAATCGGCCGCGTCGGCCATGGTCTCGTGGCATTCGTCGCAGCGCGCGAGCGCCTCGTCGAACTGCACCACCGCCTCGGGCTTGCGCCCGGCCTTGGCGTGGCTCTCTGCGATCCACGTCAGCACGTAGGCCTCGGCCACGGGGTTGCCCATGTTGCGGTGGTACTTCGCGGCGACGCGGTAGTACTCGATCGCGGTGTCGCAGTGGCCGACCACGAATTCGCAGTGGGCCAGGCCGGTCATGCCGTGGGCGGCCAGCGTCGCGTGGTCGTGCGTGACCGCGATGTCGGTACAGCGCGCGTAGGCCTCGCTGGCCTTGTCGAGCGCGCCGCAGCGGTACAGCGTGTGACCCATGCCGTGCCACGCCGCGGCGATCTCGATCGGATCCTCGGTCTCGTGTGCGAGCTGCAGCGTCTGCAGCTGCAGCTCCATCGCGGACTCGGGATCGCCGTTGCCCATGCGCAGCGACGACAGCGCGGCGAGGCAGCGCATGCGCACGATCTTCGGCAGCTCGGGTTCGGCGAGCTTGTCGAGCAGGCCCTTTTCGATCACCGGTGCATCGAGTCGCATCGTGTGCACCGCCAGCGCCTCGCGCTCGCGCGGACGCGCCAGCGCGCCGACGCCCGGCGCCACGCCGTAGACCTTCACGCGCGACGACGCGAGGTTGCGCGCGAGCGTCTCGAGCGAGCGCGCGAACGCGGCCAGCTCGGGGCCCATCTCCGGCCCGGGGTTGGGCTCTTCGAGCGCGGGCGCGAGCACCACCAGCAGGCCGCACTCGGGTGGCAGCACCTCGCGCTGCAGGCGATCGAGCAGCTGTGCGAACGGCAGCTCGGCGTCCTCGCGACCCACGGGCGACGCGACCTCGGCACGGAACGGATCGATGCGCTCGGGCGACTTGAGTCGCTCCGCGATCGCGGCGCAGGCCTCGACCGCGATGCGCGAGGCATGGGCGTAGAAGTGGATCGGTCGCCAGAAGCGGACGTCGTCGACCTTGACGATGGCGTAGCCGTTGGCGAGGCCGGCCTCGATCAGCGCCGGCGGCAGCCACTGCTGACCGCGGCGCGGCGCGTCGTAGGCGAGCATGCGCGGCGCGGTCTCGATCGCGACGCGCCGCAGATCGCCGATGTCGGCGCGATCGCCCGGCGCCCACACGGTCGTGCGCGGCCGCGGCACCGGTACCGGCTTCACGATCGGCAGCTCGGGCGTGGTCAGCAAGATCACGTGCACGCGTCCGCCCTCGCAGGCCTCGACGATGCGACCGAGGCTCTGCGCCAGCGGCAGCAGCTTCGCGCGCAGCTCGGGCGTGTCGGTGATGCGGATCGCGATCACCAGCCCGCGCAGGAACGGCACCAGGCACGCGCCCACGCGCTCGGCGTACTCGACCAACCGCGCCTCGGCGCTGCGACGCGGCCACACGCCGGCGTCCTCGAGCGGCGGCGGCGGACGATGGACCACGCCCGCGGCCTCGAGCTCCTTGCCGGCGTCCTGCAGCGCCGCGTCGATGGCCGCGGCGATCTCTGCGACCCACGCGTCGGCCTGCTCGAACGGCGCGTCGACGGCGGCCCACAGATCGTCGCCCTCCTGCGACAACCCCACCAGCAGCTTGCCCACCAGCGCCTGCTGCTCGCCGGCGCAGCGCAGCTCCAGCAACACCGCGTCGGGGTCGGCGAGGAACGACCGGATGCGGTCGAGCTGCGATTGCACGAACGCGGTCAGCGGCATCGGGGATCGGCCAGGGTTTGCGAGCGTAGCAGCCCGCGCGGGATTTTTCCGCGGCCCGCGCTG
>JAIBBS010000095.1 GCA_019694555.1 Nannocystaceae bacterium | reverse complement strand
CCTGCGGACAAGCCGCCCGCGAGCGCGGCCGCGGGCGCGGCCGCCGAGCCGACGCCCGCGCCCGCGCCGGTCGAGACCTTCGGCCCGGCGAAGCTGACCCGCCTCGACGCCGCGACGCGCGAGGCCCTGCTCGCCGGCGACGCAGACGAGCCGATCCCGGTCGACATCCACTACGTCCAGAGCAACGAGACCCGCCACGATCTCTACTTCGAGTTCATCGCCGACAAGGGCGGCGCGTACATCGGCGTGGGCTCGGACATGAACTTCACGATGATGGCGAAGATGAAGGCCGAGTACGCCTTCCTGCTCGACATCGACTATCGCGTCGTCGATCTGCAGCGCATGTACGAAGCGCTGGTCCTCGCGCACGAGGAGCCGCGCGCGCTGGTCGATGCGTGGCACGCCAAGAACGAGGCCGCCACGCGCAAGCTGCTCGAGGACGCGTTCGCCTCGCTCGACGAGAAGGCGCGCACCCGCATCCTGCGTGGCTTCGCGACCGCGCGCGAGACGGTCTACCGCCACCTCGAACGCGTCATCGCGCGCAAGCACAAGCAGACCGGCGCGCCGACCTCGTGGCTGTCCGATCCCGAGCTGTACGCGCACGTCCGCGCGATGTACCAGACCGGACGCGTGCGCATGATGCCGGGCAACCTCGCGGGCGCCCACAGCCTGCGCACCGTGGGCGCGGTGTGCAAGTCGCTGGGCGTGACGGTGCGAACGCTCTACATGAGCAACGCCGAGGAGTACTTCAAGTACACCGACGACTTTCTCGCCAACATCGCCGCGCTGCCCAGCGACGAGTCCTCCAGGGTGCTGCGCACCATCTACAGCAAGAAGTGGGTCCACGCGGATCTGTGGGCCTACCAGGTGCAGCCGCTGCAGGACTTCCAGACCCGCCTGCTCGACCGCAAGAACCGCTCGCGCAACCCCATGCTGCGCTACGCCGAGATCGACGGCACGCTGCACAAGGACACCGGCGTCGAGGGCCTGAGCCTGGTCGCGCTCGAGCGGCCGTCGTGACATCCTGCGGCGGTCATGGCCGACACGCCCGCCCCGCCCCGCCGTAGCGCCGTCGATGCCGCGCTGCTGCTGACCCTGCTCGCGTTCGCGGCGACGTCGCTGCTGTTCGATCGCGCCGCCGCGCTCGACTGGATCGGACCCGACACCGCCGACCCGTTCGGGCGCGCGCTGTACCACTACGCGGTCCGCTTCGATCCGTTGGTGGCACAAAACCCGCTGTTCTTGCGCGTGATGTCGGGGCTGTCGGCGTTCGTGTTCGGCCCGTTCTACCTGTGGGCCGCGGCGGCGCTGCGCCGCGGCGACGCGCGGCTGCACCGCGCCGCGCTGATCTACATGGTCGCGATGGAGTACTCGATGATCGTGCACATCGCGGTCGAGCTGTGGGGCGAGCTGCCGCCGCCGGACCTGCTGGTGTTCACGCTGGTGTACGCGCCCTACTGCATCTTGCCGGTGGCGCTGTGGCGGCGCACGCGACCAGCGGCCGCGCGCTAGTCGGACGCACGTCGAGCGACGGCGGCACCGGCGGTCCGAACACGTCGGCGCCGTCGCGCGTGACCAGCAGGATGTCCTCGATGCGCACGCCGAACGCCCCGGGCACGTAGATGCCGGGCTCGTTGGACATGGTCATGCCCGGCTGCAGCGTCATCGTGCCGCCGCCGACGAGGTACGGCGGCTCGTGCACCTCGAGCCCGATGCCGTGCCCGAGTCGGTGCGTGAAGTAGCGATCGTCGGCACCGTAGCCGGCCTCGGCCATCACCGCGCGCGCGGCCGCATCGACCGCGCCGGTGCGAACACCGGGCCGAATCGCCGCGAAGGCGGCCTGCTGCGCCGCGGCCACGGTCTGCCACGCGCGGCGCACCGCCGCGTCGGGTTCGCCCACGACCCACGTGCGCGTGATGTCGGAGCGATAGCCGAACAGCGACGCCCCGGTGTCGACCAGCACGACGTCGCCGGGCGCGACCGCACGATCCTCGCCGCTGCCGTGGGGGAACGACGCGCTCGCGCCGACCAGGGCGAGCGCCCACGGCTCGACCATGCCGGTGGCGAGCAGCGCCTCGTGCATCCACGCCGCGATCTCGCTCTGGCGCGTGCCCACGACCACGCGCTGCGCGACGGCCTCGATCGCGCGCTTGGTGACCTCGTTGGCCCGCCGCAGTCGCGCGAGCTCGGCCGGACGTTTGATCGCGCGGGCCGGACCGAGCACGAGATCCTGCTCGAGCCAACGCGCGTCGGGCAACGCTGCGCGCAGACCCGCGCCCACGAACGATCGCAGGCTCGGATCGATCGCGATGCGGGCGCGCGCCAGCGACGGCACCGCGCGGGCCAGCACCGCGAACGGATCCTCGTGCTCACGCCATGGTCGCAGCGGCAGCTCGGGCACGCGCTCGAGCACCGTGCGGGTCTCGAACGCGGGGCACAGCACGTCGAGCTCGCCGCCGGCACGCACCAGCGCCAGCAGCGGTCGCTCGGATCGGTGCCAGCCCAGGCCCGTGAGCCACAGCAGGTTCGCACCGGGCTCGACCACGACCGCGTCGATGCCCTGCTCGATCATCGCGGCCGCGGCGACGCGGCGGTGCTCGGCCCACTCGGCGGCGTCGGGCGCCGCGACGCCCTCGCACGCGCCCGCGAGCGCGGCGAAGTCCGGCGCGGCCGCGACGGCTTCCGGCGTGGGCACGGCCGTGGGCGCGCGCTGCTGCGGTGGACGCGACGGTGCCGGGTGACAGGCCCAGGTCCCGCCCGCGCAGGCGCACGCGCCCGCGGCGAGCCATCGTCGCCGCGACCAGGAACGCATCACATCGACGCCAGCAGCTTGGCCTTCTGCGCGTTGAACTCGTCGTCGGTCAGCAGCCCCGCGATGCGCAGCTCGTTGAGCTTCTCGAGCTCGCGCGCGAGCTCGTCCGCGCTGCGGGGCGCACGGGCGGCCTGCGGCTGCTGCGGATAGCCCGGCGGCGGCACCACGCCCGGCGGGTAGTAGCCCGGCGGATACTGCCCCGGCGGATACTGCCCCGGCGGATACTGGCCCGGCGGGTAGTAGCCCGCCTGCGGATAGTGCCCCGGCGGCAGCATGTTGACGACCACCGACGCGGGCCCCAACGCGGTGC
This sequence comes from Nannocystaceae bacterium, assembly GCA_019694555.1. GTDB lineage: Bacteria > Myxococcota_A > Polyangia > Nannocystales > Nannocystaceae > Xiheibacterium. Next base: position 29,503 of record JAIBBS010000095.1, on the reverse strand, counting down.
CGTTGTAGCGGCGGTTGAACTCGTCGGGATCCATCAGCGCGAGGATGAAGAAGTCGATCAGCCCGAGGATCGCGGGGATGAACGTCAGGCTGAAGACCAGGTACACCAAGCCCGCGCCGATGCGGCCGAGATAGAACTTGTGCACGCCCAGGCCGCCCATGAACAGCGCCAAGATGGCGGCGGTGCTCTTGTCCTTCATGCTCGCTCCGTCCCCATGCGACGTTCTTCCAACATCCGCGACAGCGGCGTGCCGACGCCGTCCATCTCGCTGACACGATAGACCCATTCGCCGCTATCGAGATCGAGATCTTCGATCACCGCACCGCTGTCGCGCAGCGCGACCAAGGTCTCGACCAGCGCCTTGTCGGTCCAGCGCAGCTGCGCCAAGATTCGCTCGAAGGTGCTCGGCCCGCCGTGACCGAGCACGGCCATCACGCGACGCGATCGCTCCGCGACCACTGCCGGATCGGTGCTCGGCGCGGGCGGCCGCGGCGGCGTGGGGCGCATCAGCTTGCGCAGGCCGATCACCGCCGTGCCGCCACCGAGCGTCATCATGCCGCCGAAGATCGCGACGCCCAGCAGGCCCAGCGGGTTGACCGCCGCGAGCGCTGCGCCCAGCAGCGCGACCGCGGTGCCCAGCAGCGCCAGCGGCCGGCCGGCGACCGGCACGCGGTCCGCCCAGGCGTCCAGCCCCGTCCCCGCGCCCGGGGGGATCGCCAGCGCGCCCGTCGGCGTGCGCGCGAGCGCACCGGGCACGGCGGTACGGGTGGAGAGCTCGGCGACCGGCAGTCGGGCCACGGGCAGAAGGCTAGCACCGGCGGGGCCAGCGTCGGCCTGCAACTCGGGCGGGCCCACAGCTGTTCCCGCGTCGGCTCGGCCACGCCGACCGCCGCGGTGACCCGCGCCACGCGGCAGTAACCACGGTGGGTGGCGTGACGTTGTCCCGCACGTTCGCGACGTCGCCCACGAGCCCCACGTCGCGTGCAGGAGATCATGCGTGCGACCGCGCGCGACCACGCCCACGCGCCGCGGCCCGCGGGTGCGCAGCGGATGCCGGCGGACGCAAGGGCGTGAATCGGCGCGACGCACACGTCGTCTCGTGACCTCGCACCCCTGCCGAGCGTGCGTGGACACGATCGGCTGTCGCGGCGAGCGGGCCACAGCGGCGTCGCAAGCCACCCCCACGACCGCGAAAGCGCGTGCTTCCACGGGCCGCAGACGCAGATCCAACGCGCGCGTTCGAACGACGACGCGCATGCGGACCTCGGTCGTGGGTCTCGTCGAACCCACTGCGTGCGCTCGGACCACGCCCACAGCACACCCCGACCACGCATTTGGGCAACTTGCACGACCGATCCACGCGCTTCCCCGTTTGAAGCCACACCCGCCCCTCTGATAGTGTCGTCCTGGTTCCGTCCCCCCATGCGCACGACCCCCCGTACGATTGGCCTGATCATGGCGTGCGCCGCTGGGTCGTTCACGACCGGCTGCGATGCGCTCGACCCCGGTGGCGCGTTGCTGTACGTGTTCTCGACGCACCACGCCTCGCCCGTCGACGGTTCCTTCCCGAACCGCGGCGACGACCAGGCCCCACGTGTCTTCGACACGGACATGGGCTGGCAGGTGACGATGCTCGAGGCGTACATCACGATCGAAGCCGTCACACTGGTGTCGTGCAACGGCCGCGAGCTACCGCTCAAGATGTTCTGGGGTCCGTGCCCCGAGGACCTGCGCGGTGAGGACCTCGAGACGCTGACGGTCGCGGGCCTCGAGCTCGAACCCGGCGACTACTGCGAGCTCATCGTCGACTACGGCCGCTATCAGATGCCGGTCATCCAGCCGGGCCAGGAAGACACCCGGCACGACATCCCCGAGAACACCGACGTCGACGGCACGACCATCTACATGCTCGGTGGTGCGCGCCGCGACGAGATGATGGACCAGATCCCGTTCAGCCTGCGCGGCACCCAGGAGCTGCGCGTGGAGCTCGATCTGACCACCGTCGACGGCGGCGGCCCGCTCCACGTCGCGCGCCACGAAGACTTCCCCAAGGAGCTGCTGGTCTCCAAGACCTACGACCGCTTCTTCGACGGTGTCGACTTCGACAACCTCGACGAGGGCCAGCTCGCCGGCGATCTCGACGCGGTGCTCGCGGATCAGACCCGCGTGCAGGTCGGTACGGTCGTGCAGGTCCCTGGCGACGAGGGCTGACGCGCGCGCAGGCTCGCCTCGCGGCGCGCGTTCAAGGCGCGTCGACGACCGAGGGCAGCGTCGTGCCACCGCCCGACGGTGGCGGCGCGGGCTCGCCCGGCGGCGGCGAGTCCGGCGGCGACGGTGTCGGCGCGCTGGGGTCGTCGTAGAGCCCCAGCAGCACGTCACCGGTGGGCTTGGTGCCGCCGACGACAGCCTCGTCCACGGGCTCGGTGCCGGGCACGAAGTACTCGTCGAGCGTGTCGAGCCCCTGGGCCTCGGGCGGCGCCAACAAGCCGGTCGCCGCGTCGATGCGGCGCACCGACACCGTCGGCGGGGGCGTGAACGGCAGCGCCGGGCCGGTTTCGGCGCCTCGCATCGCAGCGACCCACAGCGGCACGGCGGCCTTGCCACCGGTCTCCGACCGCCCCAGCGGCCGCGGACGATCGAAGCCGATCCACGCGACGCCGACGGTGCGCGGGGTGAAACCGGCGAACCACGCATCGTGGTGATCCGCCGAGGTGCCGGTCTTGCCGGCGACCGGGCGGCCCAGCGCCTTGGCCTCGGTGCCGGTGCCCGACAAGACCACCTGCGTCATCATGCTCGTGAGCACGAACGCGACGTCGGGGTCGATGACCTGCTGCGCCGCGCTGCTGGGCTCGATGCGTCGCCCGTCGGCCAGCGCGATGCTGCGAACCAGCGCCGGATCGATGCGACTGCCGCCGCGCGCGATCGTGAGGTACGCGCCGGCGAGCTCGAGCGGCGTGACCTCGCCGGTGCCGAGCCCGATCGACAGGTCGTCGGGTTGCTTGGAGTGGATGCCGGCCGCGCGGGCGAAGGTCTGCACCGCCGCGATGCCGAGGCGATCGACGAGCTTGATCGCGATGGTGTTGACCGAGCGCGCCAGCGCCTCGCGCAGGCGGATGTCGCCGCGGTAGACGTCGGGCTCGAAGTTGGTCGGCCGCCACTTCTCGTAGATCTCGGGCGAGTCGGACACCAGGCTCGCGGCGGTGAACTGACGGCTCGCGAGCGCGGCGCCGTAGACGAACGGCTTGAACGACGAACCCGGCTGTCGCAGCGCCCGCGCGGCGCGATCGAAGCCACCGCTCTCGTAGCGCGAGCCGCCGATCATCGCCAGCACCTCGCCGCTGTCGACCGCGGCGATCACGACCGCGGCCTCGGGCCCCGCCGCGATCTCGGCGACGGCGTGGCTCGACGGGATGCCGGCCTCGGCATGGCCGGGTCCCGCGACGATGCGCACGTCGACCACCGCGCCCACCGGCAGCTGCGCCGCGGCGCTCTGTTCGGCCTCGGCGTAGCGCGAGCCCGCGGGCACGCGCACGACCACCGCGTGCTCGCCGATGCTCGCGGCGACGCAGTCTTGCGGCAGACTCACGCCCTGCGCCGCGACGATCACCGCAGGGTGGATCTGTCCGACGCCGATGGTGGTCGCTCCCGCCAGCTGCGCCTGCGCGCGGACCTTGGCCTTGGCGGGCTTGAGCTTGTGGCCATAGCCCTGACGCTCGTCGATCGCCCGCAGCTGCGCGCGCACGGCCTCCCGTGCGGCGCGCTGCAGCGGCAGCGACACGCTCGTGACGACCGTCGCGCCCAGGTACGGCACCGCGTCCGCACCGAACTCCGCCTCGAGCATCGCGCGCGCCTGATCGACGAACTCCTCGGCACCAGGCTCGACCCGTGCGCGCGCGCTCGCGGGCGCGAGCAGCCGCTCCATCGGCGCATCGACGAACGGCGCGACCTCCTCCGCGGTCGCGAAACCGTGATCGACCATCTGTCCCAGCACCCACACCTGCCGCCGCTTGGCGTGCTCGGGCTGTTGCAGCGGCGAGTCGCGGCCCGGCGCCTTGGGCAGCGTCGCCAGCAGTGCCGCCTGGCCGAGGTCGATGTCTCGCACGCTCTTGCCGAAGTAGAAGCGCGAGGCCTCCTCGATGCCGTAGCGGCCGTGCCCGAGGTAGATCTCGTTGAGGTACAGCTCGATGATCTCGCGCTTGCTGAAGGCCTGCTCGACCCGGCGTGCCAGCACCAACTCCTGCACCTTGCGCTCGAGCGTGCGCTCGTCCGACAGCAAGAAGATCTTCACCACCTGCTGCGTGATGGTCGATGCGCCCTGCCTGACCTCGCCCGCGCGGACGTTGACCACCAGCGCGCGGACCATGCCGAGCACGTCCATGCCCTCGTGGCGGTAGAAGTCGGCGTCCTCCGCCGCGAGGAACGCATTCTCGACGTGGCTCGGGATGTCTTCGTAGCGCACCAGCGTGCGCCGCTCGGTGTAGATCTCGCCGATGACCTCGCCGTCGCGGCTGAGGATGCGCGTGACCTGCGGCGGTCGGTAGTTGCGCAGGCGGTTCTCGTCGACCGACTCGAGATCGCGCGCGTACCACCAGAAGATGCCCGCGACCGTCGCGACGCCCGCGAGGCCGAGCAGCACCGTCACGGTCGCGAGGATCGCGATGATCTTGCCCGCCGCAGACGGGCGTCGATGGGGCGTGCCAGGCGTGCGCCCATCGTACAATGGGCCGCGCGCGGGGCCACCTCCGTGCGATCCGGGCCCCTGCCCCGGCGCTGCGGCGGGCCCTACCAGGGGATCACGCCTCCGACGCCAGCGGTGACCAGGCCCGCGCCGGCGGGCAGCGAGCCCGCGCCGCCACCGTCGCGACGGTCGCGACGGATCGCGAAGACGTAGCCGGCGTCGAGCACGACGTCGAGCCAGCGCAGCGCCGGCACGCGCAGCTGCAGCTGCGCGAGCGTGCCCGCGGCCCGCGGCTCGAAGCCGTGGCGATTGCCGCGGTGGGCGAAGCGGGCGAACAGCGACACCTGCGGCACATCGACGCCCACGACCAGCGCAGCGGTGTGGCCCAGCGCTCCGGGGCGCATGCGGTACTCGAAGCGCGCGGTCGCACCGCGGCTGTGCTCGAACCGCACCTCGCCCATGCCGCCCACGCCGGCGGGCACGTTGGCGCGCACCCACGGCAGCTTCGCGGCGTCGGTGGTCGCCGCGGTCGCAGGAATGGTCCCGGCCGGGCCCAGCAGCGGCGCCGACCAGCGCTGCAGCGTGTAGAACACGTCGAAGTACGCGGGATCGTAGCCGCGGCTTCCCACCGTCAGCTCGGCGGTGGCGCCCAGCCGCGCACCGCGACGTGCGCCCAGGCGGCCGTCGGCCGTGCCGCCCAGGTGGAGCCCACGCCCAGCGCTGCCGATGGCGTCGAGATCGAGGTACGGGCCCGCGGACCAGCGCCAGCGATCGGTCGCGCGGTACTCGAGCTCGAGCGCGCCGGCGACGACACCGCGCGCGCCCGCGGTCGCGAGCCGGTTGCCGCGCGTGGTCTCGTACGCCGCGGGATCGGACGCGTCGACCACGAGCCGCCGCGGCGCGGTCGGGTCGCCCACGACCGACACGCCCAGACCGGCGCCGGCCCAGCGCGCGGCCGCGCGTGCGCCCAACACCTGCGAGCCCGCGAGATCACCCGCGAGCAGCTCGACGCCCGCGGCGGCGGGTTGCCGCAACAACGGCCCCGAGACCTCCACCGCGCTGCGCAGACCGGTGCGACGGCGATCGAGATCGAGGCCGTTGGCGTAGCCGCGCAGCAAGCTGCCGTGGCCCAGCGTCGCGTCGCGCTGGACGCCGGCGTCGATCGCCACGTGGACGTTCGCGCGCGCGCGCACCGGCAGATCGTCGCGGTACTGCACCTGCCGCACGACCGCGAAGTAGTCGCCGACCTCGTCCCAGTCGCGCCGGCGCAGCACGCCCGCGTCGCCCGGATCACGGTCGACCAGACGCAGTCGCAGCGGCACTGCGAAGCCCAGGCGCACCGGTGCGACCGCGCGGAGATCCAGCGCGACCGATGGTTCGATCGCGGCCGCAGGATCCTCGGCGACCACACCGAACGCCGTCGACAGCCCCGCGTGCCCGTGCACCTTGCGCTTCGACGGCGGCCGCAAGGACTCGCCGGCATCGATGATGAACTCGCCGCCCATGCGCGCGCGCTCGCGGGGGTCCGCCGTGCCCCGCGTCGGGCTCGGCGCGGCGGCGGCCAGCAGCACCAGCGCAGCCGCGATCACCATGTCTCGCCGTCGCCTGCCTCGTCCATCGCAGGACGTCCTGGCGCGTCGGCGTCGGAGTCCGCATCGGGGTCGGCCCGCTGCCAGCGCATCCGCGGCGCGCCCTCGGAGGTCGGGGCCTCTTCGAGCTCGCCGGCGTCGGCGTCGACCGACGCTCGATCCGCGCCGCTGGCGAGCAGACCGCTGAGCGCCCGCTGGCCCGACTGCGCGGCCATCAGCGCATCGATCTGCGCCAGGCAGGCACCTTCGCTGCCGCGCTCACCGAGATCGAACTGCAGCGGCACGTCCTTCCACAGCGCGTACTCCTCGTCGTCGAGCTTTCCGCGGTCGTGCATGATCGACAAGATCCGCGACAGCTTGATCTGCATCGACGGACTGGGCGCGCCCCGACACCAGCTCGAGTGACGTCGCACCGGGCTCGGCAGCATCAGCGCGAGGTAGGCCGCCTCGGGCGGCGTGAGTTCCTCGGGGTGCTTGCCGAAGTAGTGCCGCGCCGCCCGCGTCACGCCGTAGATCCCGGGGCCGAACTCGACCACGTTGAGATAGATCTCCATGATCCGCTCCTTGCTCAACGCGGTCTCGACGTACCAGGTGAGAAAGAGCTCCTGCAGCTTGCGCGACAGCGTGCGCTGATGCGACAGCAGCACGTTCTTCACCATCTGCATGGTGATCGTGGACGCGCCCAGGCGGACCTTGTCGGCGGCGAGGTTGCGCTGCATCGCGGTGCGGAACTGCGACGGCAAGAAGCCGTTGTGACGCCAGAAGCCGCCGTCCTCGGTCGTCAGCACCGCCTTCACCATGTACGGCGAGATCGCGTGCAGCGGTGTGAACGAGCCCGAGCCGGTGAACAGCTGCACGGTGCGCTGTTGTCCGTCGCGCATGGTCACACGGTGCGTGAAGCCGCCGGCGAGTCGCTCGGGCGACGCGTCCGCCGGCACCTGGCGGGCCGCGCAGTGGTCGATGCCCACGCGTCCGTCGAGCACGAGCTGGTCGAGATCCGCGAAGTCGGCCTCGAAGCGCACGTCGAGATCGAACTCGCCATCGAGCACGAAGCCCTGCAGGCTCGGCACCAGCTGCGCCGGCACGGCGTCGAGCACCTTCTGGCACTCGACGCGGGGAACCTTCGCGTGCATGCGATAGCGCCGATGCCGGCGCTCGGCGGGCTGTTGGATCTCGCCGCTCAGGGCCACGACCACGCCCTGCCGCTCGAGCCGCGCGTGGTCGAGACGCACGCGGTGCGCCTTCGGATCGAGCTCGGCGGCGAACTCCAGATCGAAGCCGATGTCGCGCACGGGATCTTTCGCCAACACCGGGTGATCCACGGTCAGGCCCTCGAGCGAGACGTCGCCCTCGACGCGCGCGATGCCGCCGCCGAAGACCACCGCCAGGTGCCCGCCCACGGTCGCGCGATCGGAATCGACGATCGGTAGCCGTCGCAGCACCTGCGGCACGCGCCCGAGCTCGAACTCCGCCATGTCGACGGCGAGCCGGCCCGCGCTGAGATCGCGCCGCACGCGGCCACCCACCGACCACAGTCGGAGATCTGCGCCGATGTCGTCCGCGCGATCCGAGAAGCCGCCGTCGAGCGCCATCGCGACCTCGGTCGCGCGCGCGTCGGAGATCTCGACCCACCCGCGAACGCCCGCGACCGCGATCTCCTCGGTCACCGGCGCGCCGAAGTCTGCCAGCTCGACGCGCAACGGAAACTGCGGCGTGAAGCCGTCGCCCTCGCGGTCGGCGACCAAGGTGGTACGCACTGCTGCGGCGGTGACCAACGGCTGGTCGCGCAGCTCCGCGCGCACGTCGGACAACGCGAGCTCGACCCGGCGGGCGCGCGGCTCGACGACCGCGGCGACGCGGGCTTCCGCGTGACGCACCCGCGCGTCGGCGGCGGTGTCGTCGACCACGAACCACACCTCTTCGAGCTCGACGCGATCCGGGATCACGCGCACGCGGCCGCTGCCGCGTTCGCTGCTCCGCTCGGGCTGCGCACGGCGAAGCCGTCGCGCCAGATCGACCAGCGCGTCGCGGCTGCCCTGCACCCGCCCGCCGCGTGCGGCGACATGCTCCACGACCACGCGACCGTCCCACCACGCCGACGGATCGAGATCGACCTGCAGCGCCTCGATTTGGACGATCGGCAGCTCCGGGTCACCGATCACGACGTCGTGCAGGTCGACGCGCCGCAGGCCCAGCTCGATCGTGCCGATTGCGACGGGCAACTCGAGCCGCCGCGAGAGGCGTTCGACCAGCGCGTCTTGGACCAACCCACGCGCCCACCACGGTGACGTCGCCGCGACCGCCGCGAGCGCGACCAGCCACACCGCGAGCGCGGACACGAGCCACACCCACGTGCGGGACGGTGGCTTCGGGGCCGGGGAACGCCGCATGGTCGTCGCCGAGGAGCCTTCATCGTACTTCGGGGCCCCCCGCGACTCCAACGCGCGGCGATCCCCGGAGCAGTCCAGCGCCGCGCCGGGCGCCCCAGACGCCGAAACGGGCGGCCCCGCCCCTGCGGTGACCGCCCGTCGTGGTGGGCTCCGGCGCTGGCGCGCGGGCTCAGCCGGCGCGCGCGCACTGGATGGCGAAGAAGAGCTTGCCGCTGCGCGAGGCGTCGGTGAACGCCCCCGCGCCGATCATCAGCAGGCCGTTGTCTTCGATGCTGTACGCCGTCGACACCAGCGACTTGGTGCCGTCGCGGTTGGACAGGTCGAGCTGCAGCTTCAGCCGCGTGTCGTCCCCGCCGAGCAAGGTCAGCCCGAGCTTGTGGCCGCTGCCGAAGGTGGACTCGCCCTTGGTGTCGAGCGCGAGCTTGAGCGACTTCTTCTCGAGCAGGGTGAAGCTCTTGTAGGCAGCGAACTCGTCGTTCGCGAGGGTCGAGCGCAGGAACTCGAGGTCGGCGGGGATCGTGCCGTCGCCCTCCTTCGAGGCGAGCACGGCGTGGACCTGGCAGGTTGCCTTGGTGACCGCTGCGTCGGCGACGGCGGGCACCGCGAACACGGCCGCGCCCACCAGGGGGACCGCCAGCGCGGAGGCGACCATGGACGCGAGCCAGCGGGACGTGGTCTTACGGTGCGTCATAGCGAGCGTTCACTCTTCTTCTGCGAATCGTCTTCTTCTTCGACGTACAGGACCGTCACGGTGCCGGTGTGCGAGATGCGTCCGGTCTTTCCGCCGAACTCGATGCCGTGGATCTCCGCGTCGGCCGGCCGCGGCTGCGGCAAGGTGGCGTCTTCGGAGGCGGGCGCCGGCGTGGTGCGGTCGGCGACCTTGGAGCCCTGGGGCGCGGGGGCGTCGGGTGACGCAGGACCGCCCGCCGGAGGCTCGGGCAGAGACGCCACCTCCGGCGCTTGATTCACCTCGGGGCTGCCGCTGAGCCTCACCGCCACGATCGCGACCGCAGCGGCGCCGGCAGCCGCGAGCAGCGGCGCGCGGAACGGGCGCAGCGCCGTCGCGATGCGGGCCCACAAGGACGCGGGCGCGGCCTGGGGCGCCCGCGCCGATCGAGTGTCGCGCTCGATCGTGCGGTCGATCTCGTCCCAGATCTGCTCGAAACGGGCGCGCGGCACCTCGAGCGCCTTCATCTCGAGGCTGCGGTTGACGAGGTCGCGCATCAACGACATGCCGGCCAGGTGCCCTCGCAGCGCCGGGTCACCATCGAGCGTGCGGGCCACCTCCTGGGCGGCTGCGGCGTCGAGTTCGCCGTCGAAGTAGGCCTGGAGCTCGGCGTCGGCCTTCGGGAGTTCGGTCTCGTCGTTCATGGCACGGCGGCTTCTTGCTGCAGATCGGCGACGGCGTCGTCGCTGGGTTCGGGCAGGTTCTCGAGCCGTTCTCGCAGCAACTTCTGCATGTTGCGGCGGGCGTGGAAGAGACGGCTCATGATGGTGCCTTTGGAACAGTTCATGGCCTTGGCCATGTCGGCATAGGACAAGCCCTGGAGCTCCCGCATGATGATGACCGCGCGGTGCTTGTCGCTCAGGTACTTCAGGCTGTCTTGGACGGCGGCGAGTATCTCCTTGTTCTCCACGGCCTCACCGGGATTGCCGAGCAGCGAGGTGGGCAGGCTCTCGGCCGGTGCGCTGTCCTGGTCGCCGTCGTGTCGGAGCTTGTCGTCGAATTCCACGTCCTTCTTGCGGGTGTTGCGGCGGATGTGGTCGATGCAGAGGTTCGCGACGATGCGGTACAGCCAGGTGTAGAAGCTCGATTGGCCCTCGAAGTTGGGCAGGTAGCGATGGACCTTGATGAAGGCCTCTTGCACCACGTCGAGGGCATCCTCTTGGCTGCGGAGGAAGCCGTACGCGACTGCATAGACCTTGCGCTCGTAGCGCTCGAACAGCAGCTGGAATGCCCGCCGATCCCCGCGCTTGCAGGCTTCGACCAACGAGTGGTCGTCGGGATCGGGGGCGTCCACGAAAGTTTCGTCCTGTGACGGGCCGTTGGGCCGGCTATTCAGCGAGAAGTCTCGCCGGGATGGCGCAGCGGCCGAGACGGCCGCGGGTTGGCCCATGACGGGACCGCGCCCGCCGGTTATACCTTCGACCGAGGCCCGCTGTGCAGCCCATCTCGCCGCCCCGAGGACAAAGATGAGCGACGGCGCGCAGTTGACGGCGCTGCTGGAGCGGGTGCGCCGGGTGGAGGCAGCGCGCGCGGCCCTCGCCTGGCTGCTCGAAGGCGCCCTGGCGACGGTCGTGCTCGCCGTCGCGGCGTCGGCGTTCGCGGGCTATTCGGGCCGCGGCGACCTCGCGGCGGCCGCAATGCCGGTGGGCGTGGCGGTGGGGTTCGCGGTGCTCGCCCTGTGGCGTGGGCGGCTGTGGTGGCGCCGCGTCGGCACATTGACCGCGGTCGCGCGGGAGATCGGTCGCAGCCAGGGCCCCCTCGGGCCCGGGCGCGAACCCGCCGACCGCCGCCTCCGTCAGGAGCTGCGCGGTGCGTTCGAGCTGCTGCAGGGGCAAGGCCGCGTCGGATCCGACGCGCTGCGCCGGCGCTACATCGCCGAGGTCGAGGCCGAGGCCGAAGCCCGCCCCGTGCAACCTCGACGCGCGGTCGCGGGTCCGCGGTGGATGCGACATCTCTACGGTGCCGCAGCGATCGCCGGCGTGGCCGTGGCTGCCGCAGGCGTGACCCAGGTGCGCGAGGGTTGGGCGCTGCTGCGCGGCGGCCTCGATGCGCGGCCGGTGCCACCGCCCGAGCCGGTGTGGTCTTCGCTGACGCTCGCGCTGCAGTACCCCGAGCACACCGGACGACCGCCGCGAACGATCCCCAACCCCAGCGGCGCGCTGCGGGTCCCGGCCGGCACCCGCGTCGACCTGCAGCTGCAGCCGCGTCGACCCGCCGAGTCGGGCACGGTCGTGATCGCGCTCGATCCCACCGAGCTCAGCCACGCCCCGGGCGTCGAGCGCGAGCCGCTGCGCAGCGACGGCAGCGGCGGCTGGCAGGGATCGTTCGTCGTGCGCGGCGCGGGCAGCTGGACCGTGGTGATGACCGACGACGACGGCGAGCATCGCTCGGCGGCGCTGCCGGTCGAGCTCGAGGTCGATCGCCCACCCGAGCTGGAGGTCTCGCCGCCGCCGGCAGGCGAGCACGCCGTCGGCGACGATGCGATCGTCACGGTGCGCTGGCAGGCGCGCGACGACTTCGGCCTGACCGGCGTCGCGCTGGTGTACCAGCTGCCCGACGGTGAGACCCACCGGCTGCCGACGCAGGTGCCCAGCGGCACGCCTCGCAGCTGGCGCGATCACACCGACTGGGACATCGCGAGCATCCCGATCGCGAGCCGCAGCGAGGTGCTCTACTGGCTCGAGGCTGTCGACAACGACCCCGGCCTGGGGCTGGTGCCGCTGCCCGACGGGCCAGGCAAGCGCACGCGCTCTGCGACGCTGCGCCTGGCGGTCGAGGACGAGCAAGCCGAGCACGCGGAGAACATCGCGAGCCTGCGCGAGCTGCGGGACGCCGCGGTCGACGTCCTCGCCGAGCGCATGCTCAGCACCGCCTTCGCCGACACCAGCGCCGACACCGTGCCCACGCGTGCCACGATGGCCCGCGCGCTGCACCAACACGTCGAGACGCTGCTGACGCGGATGTCCGCGACGGTCGATGCGCTCTCGCTCGACGCGATGACGCAGCCGCGCGACGCCGAGACGCTGGCCGCGATCCATCGCCGGCTGCTGACGGTGCACAAGCGCGAGACCAAGGCCCACGCCGGGCTCGCGCCGGGCACGGAGTTCACCGCCGTCGCGGCCGCCGCCGACGCACTCGCGCAGCTGCAGCCGATCGACGCGCAGCTGCAGGCCGCGTTGGAGGACGAGATCATCCGCCTCGACGATCTCGTCGACGGCATGCTCATCGAGCAGCTCGAGGCGCTCGCGGCCCGGCTCGAGGCCACGCAGCGCAAGCTGGTGGAGCTGCTCGAGGCGCTGCGCGCCGGCGACCAGAGCGTGCGTCCGCAGATCGAGCAGCTCGAGCAGCGGCGCCGCGAGGACCTGCGGCGACTGTCGGAGATCCGCGCGCAGCTACGCGACGAGATGGGCGCGGAGTTCATGAACACCGACGCCTTCGACATCCTCGAGCAGCTGGCGCAAGACGAGGAGCTGCAGGCGATGCTCGAGCGCGGCGAGGTCGATCGTGCGCTCGAGCGCGCGCGCGGCGAGCTCGACGAGGTCTCGCGCATGCGCGGGCAGATCCAGCAGCAGGCCGGCGAGGCCGCGGCCGACAACCCGCTGTCGGAGGAGGAGCGCAAGCGCATCCAGCTACTGCGCGAGCTCGGGCGGCTGCAGGACGAGGAGGCGTCGCTGCGCAGCGCGACCTCGGAGCTGCATCGCAAGTGGCGCGAGCAGGTCGGCGAGCGCACCGCGGATGCGGACGCGGCGGAGGCCGCGGCGCAGAAGGCCGAGGCGCTGCGGGAGCAGCTCGAGGCGATCAACGACGCGCGCCTGGGTCGCGAGGCCCGGCGCGGACTCGACGACGCCCGCGCGGCGCTCGAGCGGCTCGAGCAGGCCGCGGGTCGCAAGGACGCCAAGGCGCTCGAGCTCGCCGAGGCGGCCGACGCGGCGGTCGAGGGCATCGAGCGTGCGCTCGGCGGCGCCGAGCGACGCGAGGCCGAGGGCAAGGCGCTCGAGCGCGCGGCCGAGCGCGGCGAGGCGCTGCGCGACGCCCTCGACGGCGCACTGCCGCGCCCCGGGGACGTACTGAAGGAGGAAGACAAGGCGCAGTTCGACGCGCTGCAGCAGCGACAGGCCGGCCTGCGCAAGGGCGCGTCCGAGCTGCTCTCCGGCGAGCTCGGCGATCTGTTGCCGCAACCCGGTCGCGCGGCGATGAAGCGCGCGGACGGTGGCATGGGCCGCAGCGGCCGCGCGCTCGATCGCGCAGCGCCGCGCGATGCGATCGGCGGACAGTCGCAGGCGTGGCAGGGCCTGCAGGACGCGATCGACAGCCTGCGCCGCGGCTCGCCGCCTCCGCCGGCGGGCGCCGCGGGCGAGGCCTCGACCGAGGCCGAGCGCGACCGCTCGCTGCGCGACGAGCTGCTCGACGCCATGCGCGAGGACGCGCCGCCGGGGTTCGTCGATCCGGTGCGCCGCTACTACGAGGAGCTGCTGCGATGAGCCCGACGACGCTTCGCAAGTCCATCGCGGTGCTCGGGCTCGGGCTGGCCGCACTCGCGCTGCGACCGGCCGCGGCGCTGGCCGACGACGCGCTCGGGGACGTCGACGTCGCGCTGTCGCGCTGGGACGTGACCGCCGCGCGGCGCGAGCTCGCGGAGGCCGAGGACGGCGTCGGCAAGCAGGTCAAAGAAGGCATCATCGCGATCTACGAGGGCCGCTACGCCGACGCGGAGTCGGTGCTGGCCGACGCGGTCGCGACCGGTTCGCTCGACGGTAGCGACTCGCTGGCCGAGGAGGCGCGGCACTACCTCGCGCTGGCGCGTGGGGCCCAGAAGGCGCTCGGCGCCGCGATCACCGTCACGAGCCCCGACGGCAGCGTGACCGCGGTGTTCGCCCACGAGAAGGACGCCATGCTGGCGCCCTACCTGTTCGACGCCATGGCGACCGCACGCGCGGTGCTGGGCCGCGAGCTGGGCGTGGTGCCCGACCACGCGGTGCGCTTCGAGTTCCTCGACGACCCGGTCAAGCTCGCGATGGTCACGCCGCTGACGGTCGCGAACATCCGCACCACCGGCACCGTGGGCGTGACCAAGCACCGCCGCGTCGTGATGATCACGCCGCGCGTGATGCTGCACGGCTACGGCTGGCTCGACACCGCGGTGCACGAGTACGTGCACTACCTGCTCACGCTGCGCACCGGCAACCTCGCGCCGGTGTGGTTGCAGGAGGGCCTGGCCAAGCTCTACGAGACCCGCTGGCGTCGCGACGAGCCCGAGCCGCTGGACCCCGCGCTGGCGTTCCGGCTGCACCAGGCGATCGTGCGCGACGACCTCGTGACGCTCGAGGAGATGTATCCCTCGGTCGCGATGCTGCCCAGCGCCGAGCTGGCGGCGCTGGCCTACGCCGAGGTCGAGACCATGCTGGGCCTGCTGCGCGAGCGACGGGGCGCGATCGGCATCACGACCCTGCTCGATCGCGTCGAGGCCGGCGACGACGCCAAGGACGCGCTCGCGACCGCCTGGGGCGAGGAGTTCGACGCGTTCCATGCCGAGTGGAAGCGCGTGACCAAGGCGCGCACCGCCAAGGCCAAGGACGGCAAGATCGACGTGCCGACCTTCGGCGACGGCGAGGCCGCGCCGGCGGAGCTCGGCGACGTGTTCTCGGCGCTCGGCGGCGGCAAGGCGCGCCAGCACGCGCGGCTCGGTGCGCTGCTGCAGGAGCGCAAGCACCTCGAGGCGGCCGCGATGCAGTACGAGAAGGCGCGCAAGGCCGATCCCCGCGCACGCAAGGATCCGGCGCTGTCACGCCGCCTGGGCAAGCTCTACGTCGAGCTCGAGCGCTTCGCCGACGCGGCGCCGGTGCTCGAGATCGCGGCCGTCGACGCGCCCGACGACGCCAACCTCGCGGCGGCGCAGACCCGTGCGCTGCTGCGCTCGGGCGATCGCGACGGCGCGTCCGCGGCGGCAGCTCGCGTGCTGCGCAACAACCCGTTCGTGCCGACCGTGCACTGCGACCTCGCGGAGATCGCCACGGCGCCCGAGGCCATCGCGCGCGAGCGCGCGCTGTGCCGCCGCTGACGACGCGGCCGCGATCACGCGACCGCGGGCACGCGCGGCCGCACCGAGGCGCTGGCCTCGTCGCGCGCACGCGGCTTCTCCCGCGGCGCGGTCACGCGCACGAACGCGGAGTCGATCTGCCGCAGCAGCCGGCGCAGGCTCTTGCACACCGGCGCGGCCTGGCGCACGACCACGCCGACCTGGAAGCCGGCCTCGACCGGACCGATGCGATCGAGCACGAGCCGCACGTCGCCGACCACCGCCTGGATTTCGCCCTGCGCGCCGGCATTCGGCTGCGCCTCGACGTCGAAGAACACGTGCGCGAGCCGGCACAGCGCGCGCGCGGCCAGCTGCTCGTCGAGCGCCGGCACGCAGCGACCCGCGATGACCTCGGCGTGACGCAGCAGGAACGCGCCGAGCACGTCGGGGGTCTGCGCCAGCCGGGCGAGCTTCTCCACCACCTCGGGGTGCGCGACCGCGACCATGCGCTCGAGCTCGGCGTTGTCGCCGGTGCGCGCCGTCGCGGTGGCGAGCATGCCTTCCCAGCGGCCGACGATGGTTCGCGCCGCCCGCACCACGCCGCCGATCCACGTCGCCTCGGCGTCGCGCCACGTCAGCATCGCGTGCACCGCGTCGGCGCCGACGAGACCGCCGGCGGTCGCGTGCACCGGCTGGCCGCCCTCGAGGAAGATGCTGCCGCGGCGCTCTGGCCGTGAGGTCGTCGCGGCCACGCGCAGGTGCAGCACGCCGTCGTGACCGGCGGCGCAGTGCAGCGTGAGCAGCTGCGCCGTGGGCACGCCGAAGCACGAGCCCGAGAAGCCGGCGTCGCCAGCGGGCGCACGCAGGCTGGCGGCCAGCGCCGCGAGATCGAAGGGCTTGGCCAGGATCGCAGTGGCGCCGAGGTGGCACGCGCTCGCGACCCGGGCATCGTCGACGCGCTGCGAGACCCCGACCAGCGGCACGCCGTCGAAGCGACGCTCGACCTCGCCGACGATCTGCGCGTTGGAATCCTCGTCGCCGTCGAGATCCAGCACCACCGCGTCGATCGGCGCGTGCGCCAGCACCTCTTCGATGGAGGCCGCGTTGGCGTGCACCAGCTCGATCGGCGATCCGCCGTGGGACTCGGCCAACAGGCGTGCGACGTGGGCGGCATCGCTGTCGACGAGCAAGACTCGGGTAGCGGCGGTGGACGGCATGTGGCGACCTCTCGCTGCGCGTTCATCGGCCGACTGCGCCGCCGGTTGAGCCGCGGGAGGCGTCCCGAAACGCGCCCGTGGGTCACGGCCACGTGGCACCGCTCTTGCTCGGTTGCGCCTCAGCCATGGCCGACGCCGTCATCGCTCCGTCGCAGGGAACCGCCACCGGAAGTGGCGCCAAGCCGGGCGTGGTCGCGCCGCCGCGGGTGTGGGCGTTCGGCGGCGGGAAAGGTGGCGTGGGCAAGAGCGTGGTCGCGTGCAACGTCGCGGCGCGCATGGCCCAGCTGGGCCACCGTGTGGTGCTGGTGGACGGCGATCTCGGCGGCGCCAACCTCGATCTCATGCTCGGCTGCGAGCGACCGGCCCACACGCTGTCGCACTTCTTCGATCGCAGCGTCGCCAGCCTCGCCGAGGTCGCGGCGCCGACCTCGATCGAGAACCTCTCGTTCGTGGCCGGCGACGGCGACTGCCTCGGCGCGGCCAACCCGGCGCATGCACAGAAGCAGAAGCTCATCCGCCACCTGCGGCGCCTGCCCTGCGATCTCGTGGTCGTGGACCTCGGCGCAGGCACCAGCTTCAACACGCTGGATCTGTACCTCGCGGCCGATCTGGGCGTGTGCGTGACGTCGCCCGAGCCCACCAGCTTGCAGAACTGCTTCTCCTTCATGAAGACCGCGATGCTGCGCGAGACGGCAGCGCGTGCGACCGCCGACGGCGCCAGCGCGGCCAACGACGGCCCGGCCCGGGCCACGCCGCGTCCGATCAGCCTGGTGGTCAACCGCGCGCAGCCGGCCGAGGCCCGCCGCGTCGCCAACCTGCTGCACGACCTCGCGGGCCGCTTCCTGGGCGCGTCGGTGCGCCTGGCGGGTTCGGTCGCCGATGATCCCCAGATGGCGCGGTCGGTGCGGACGCGCCAACCGCTGTGCACGCTGGCGCCCGAGAGCCCCGCGGCGCGCGAGCTCGACCAGCTCGCGCAGTCGCTGTGGCGTCCGCCGGTGCCGCAGCGCAGCAGCCCGCGCATGGGCATCAACGAAGAGATCGACCACGAGGGCGCACGCTTCCACGTGCAGACCGAGGACCTCGGCGTGCCCACCTGCGCGGTGCGGACCCAGGTCTTCCGCGGCGACGGCAGCGTCGTGTTCACGCGCCGGACCGCGTACGTCGACGCCTTCTTCGCGCGCCTGGCCGCGTCGCCCGAGGATCGCGTGCGGCTGCACCACGTCGCGATCGTCCGCGCGCTGCGGGCCGGCCGCGTCGAGCCGCTGCGGAGGACCGCGTGATCGCGTCGTCGCTGCTCGCGGCGACGGTGCACTGCGGCGGCGCCATCGGGGCGTTGCCCCCGGCGGACAAGCTGCAGGTCAGCGCCACGGTGATGACGGGCACCGGCGTCAGTCTGGCGGGCAACGCCAAGAAGACCTACGCCTCGCGCACACCGACCTTCCTGCTCGGCGAGGTCGGCTTCGTGCACCCCGGCCTCGACTGGCTCGAGTTCGCACCGACGGTGATGCTCGAGGTCGAAGGTCGCGTCGGCTTCGGACTGATGCCCAAGCTGCGTGCACGGCTGCCAGGCAAGCGCGTGCGCGCCTGGGGCCTGGTCGCGATGCCGGTCTACGTCACGCCCTACACCCTGCTGGGCGTGCAGGTCGGCGTCGGCGTGTCGGTGGCGCTGCACCGGCGCCTCGCGCTCGTGGCCGAAGCCACCGGCGGTGCCTACGTGTGGGGCAGCGATCTGATGGCGAACGCGGCGCTGGGCCAGCTCGATCTCACGCTGGGCCTGAGGGTGAACTTCTGATGACGACGTCTCGCGGCACGTGGCTGTTGGCGCTGCTGGCGTGGGCGTTGCCCGCGTGTCGACCGGCGATGTGCGTGCGCGACTCCGACTGCGGTCAGGGCCAGCAGTGCCTCGCGGTCGAGTGCGTCGCGCAAGCGGGCGGCAGCACCGGCACGTCCGGGTTCGCGACCACCGGCACCAGCGACGGCAGCGGCAGTGAGAGCGGCAGCAGCGGCAGCACCAGCGACGGCAGCAGCGGCAGCAGCAGCGGTGGCGGCAGCGGTGGCCCGTCGCGCACCAGCAGCGGCACCGGCGGCGACACGGGCGGCAGCAGCGGCGATGCCAGCACGAGCGGCGCTGCGAGCACGGGCGGTGATGCCAGCAGCAGCAGCACCGGCACGAGCAGCACCAGCGGCGATGCCAGCACCACGAGCACCAGCGGTGACGTGGGCAGCACCGGCGGCACCGCGGGCGACACCTCCTCGGGCGGTGCCGCGAGCACCGGCATCGACGCGGGCACCACCGGCAGCACCTCGGGTGTCGGCGCCGGTTGACTCTGCCCACCTGCCCGCACCTGCCAGGCCCGAATCGGGTCGCGCACGACCCTGCGTCAGACCATTGACCCCCTGGGGCCGTCGCTCAATAGTAGGTTCCGATGGGGCTCACGGCCGACTCGGTCCTGCGCGGCGCCGCGGTGCTGATCGTCGACGATCACGAGGCCCACCGCACGCTGCTCTCCAACTACCTCACCGCGCTGGGCTGCGCCTGCAGCGTCGCCGGTGGCGGCACCGAGGCGCTGGCCAAGCTCTCGGCGCAGTCGTTCGACCTGGTCCTGCTGGACCTGCGGATGGACGACCTCGACGGCATGGAGGTGCTCAAGCGCGCGCGACAGTCGGGCTTCAACCGCGACTGCATCATGATGTCGGCCGAGGGCACGATCTCGCACGCGGTCGAGGCGATCCGCCTGGGCGCGACGGACTTCCTGGTCAAGCCCTTCGAGCTGTCGCAGCTGCACGATCTCATGCGGCGGGTGCTCGCGTCGCGCTCACCGGGCGCGGGCTCGGAACGCGACCCGCGGCTGATGTGGCGCGATCGCTTCGCGCCGGATCTCATCGGCGAGGCCACGCCGTTGCGCGAGGTCTTCCTCGTGCTCGAACGCATCGCCCACACCGACTGCACCGTGCTGGTGCTGGGCGAGAGCGGCACCGGCAAGGAGCTGGTCGCGCGGGCGCTGCACGCCGCGTCACAGCGCGCGAGCAAGCCGTTCGTGCCGGTCAACTGCGGCGCGATCCCCGAGACGCTGATCGAGAGCGAGCTGTTCGGCCACGCCAAGGGCGCGTTCTCGGGCGCGAGCTCGGCCCGCGAGGGCCGCTTCGCCGTCGCCGACGGCGGCACGCTGTTCCTCGACGA
Organism: Nannocystaceae bacterium; assembly: GCA_019694555.1. Classification (GTDB taxonomy): domain Bacteria; phylum Myxococcota_A; class Polyangia; order Nannocystales; family Nannocystaceae; genus Xiheibacterium. The sequence continues at coordinate 9,705 of JAIBBS010000095.1, read as the reverse complement.
GATCGGCGAGATGTCGCTCGCGGTGCAGGTCAAGTTCCTGCGCGTGCTGCAGGAGCAGGAGTACGTGCCGGTCGGCGAGACCCGTCCACGCAAGTGCGACGTCCGCATCGTCGCCGCGACGAACAAGAACCTGGAACAGATGGCCGATCAGGGCACGTTCCGCGAGGATCTGTTCTACCGGCTCAACCTCATCCCCATCCACCTGCCGCCGCTGCGCGATCGTCGATCCGACCTGCCGCTGCTGGTGCGGCACTTCCTCGAGCAGCAGGCGCGGCGCCGCGGCTCGCGGGTGACCGCGATCGGCGACGAGGCCATGGAGCTGATGACGCGCTACGGCTGGCCCGGCAACGTGCGCGAGCTCGAGAACACCATCGAGCGCATGACGCTGCTGCACGCCGGCACCGGCGTCATCACGGCCTCCGAGCTGCCCCCGAAGATCCAACGCGACGCGCGCCGCGAGCTCATCGTCGCGACCGCGGGCGAGCTCGACCCGTCGAGCTCGACCGCCGAGGGCCGCACGATCGACGCGGGCCACAGCGGCGTGCGCCCGCGCGTCACGCTCGACGAGCCACCCCCGGCCGCGCCGACCCTCGCGCTGCCGCTCGAGGCCACCGAGCTGCTGCCGGTGCCGGAGCTGCCCGCGCGTGCGCGCGTGCTCGCGTCGCCCGAGGACTTCCTGCTGCCCGAAGAGGGCCTCGACCTGCGTCGCGCGGTCGAAGCGTTCGAGAACAACCTCATCGATCAGGCGCTCGCGCGCACCGGCGGCAACAAGAACCAGGCCTCGATGCTGCTGGGACTCAACCGCACCACGTTGGTCGAGAAGCTGCGCAAGCGTCAACGGCGTGGCGACGGGGCCGCGAACGAACCCACCGGCTGACGGTCGCGGGCGCGGCACGAACGTTGCTGCAACCGCGAGGCGGTGCTCGCTCGCTCCCTCGCCCTGCTCGCCCAGCTCACCGCGCTCGCGCCCGCGCCGGCCGAGCCGCCGGCGACGCCCCAGGCCCAGGCGCGCGCCGACGCGGCACCGAGCCGGCCGGCGCGTCGACGCGGCAAGCGTCCGGCCCGGGCTGGCCGCGTGCAGGACACCGTCAAGCCGCCGGCGCCGTCGCTGGGGGACGTCGAGCGTCAGTTCACCGTCGCCGTCGCGCTGCCGCCGACGATGTCCTACGAGCTGCGCCCGCTGCCCGGCGCCGTCGGGCTCGAGCTCGTCGCCGCGGCCGCGCCCGCGGTCATGCGCGAGGCTGCGTTCAGCTGCGATCCCGCGTTTGCGTGCGAGGTCGGCCACGAGGGCGAGGCCCAGCGGCTGCGCATCGTGCATCCCAGCGGTCGCGTCGCGTTCGACGGCGCGCGCGAGGCCGATCAGCTGGTGCTGCGCTTCGGTGTGCTCGACGAGGACGCGCGCCTGCACGCGATCTCGGGGGCGATGCAGCAGCCGCTGCCCGAGCCCGCCACGCTGGGCGCCGAGCTCGAGCTGTGGCAGGAGGCCGAGCGCGTCACGCGGCAAGGTGATCTCGCGCAGGCGCGGATTCGCTGGGAGCGGCTGGCCGAGGTGCCCACGCTGGCCGACCTCGCCGAGCTGCGCCTGGCCGAGCTCTTCATCGTCAGCGGCCACGTCAACGAGGCGCTGGCGCGGCTGCGTGCGGTCGCGCGGCAGCATCCGCGATCGCTGGGCGCCGCGCTCGCGCGGCTCGACGTGCTGCAGCTCGAGGCCATCACCAAGCAGGGCAAGCCGACCGTCGAACAGGTCGATGTCGCGCTCGGGGCCATGATCGACTCCGGCTTCGAGCCGTTCGCGCGCCTGCGTGCGGCCATGGTGCTGCTGGACATGGGCGAGCCGACGGCGGCGTTTCTGCGCATGCCCGAGGTCGGCGCGCTGCCGCCGGCATGGACCGAGGCCGGCGAGGCGCTGCGCCAGCACCTGGCAGAGTCGACCTTCGCCGCGCCGGCGCTGCGCGGCGATCCCCGCACCACCGCGATCCACTGGGCCGCGTGGCACGAGCGCGCCGGCACGCTCACGGCGCACGACGCGGTGCTCGACGTGGTCGCGGCCGCGCACGAACGCCTGGGCATGTTCGAGCCGGCGATCGAGCTGCTCAAGCAGCGGCTGCGCAGCGCGCCCGGATCGCTGCGCGAGGGCGACATCGTCGCGCGGCTGGCCCACGACTACCGCATGCTCGGCGACGGTGGGCGCGCGGCCGAGGCCGCCCAGTTCGCCGCGACCAATCACCCCGCGGTGCCGAGCCTGCCCGCGACCATCGCCGCGCTCGCGATCGTCCGCTGCGAACGCGAGGGTCTCAGCGGCGGACGCACCGAGCTGCAGCGGTTCCGCGATGCGACCCGCGACGCGGTGCTGTCGCGGGCGCTCGACGCGATCGAGCTCGAGCTCGCGCTGGCCTGGGGTACGCCGGTCCAGATCGTGCATCTGCTGACGCGTGACCCCCAGGGTCACGCCATGGCCACCGTCGCGCACGCCGATCCCGTCACGCTCACGCGCCACCGCCACGCGCTGGCCGTCGCGCTGGTGCGCAGCGGTCGCTACGCCGAGGCCGCGCCGATGCTGCGCGAGCTGTCCGCGCGCTCGACCGATCCGCTCGAGCGCGATCGCCTGGGCTACCACCTCGGCGTCGCCGAGCTGGCGCTGGGCCACGCCGGCGACGCGGCGAAGATCTTCGCGGTCGTGTCCGAGCACGGCACCAGCTGGTCGGCGCTGGCCAAGGCCCGTCGCCACGAGCGTCGGCTCGAGCTCGCCGCGGCGGCGCTGTCGATCGCCGACACGGAGGCGACGCGATGACCGAGCGTCGCGACATCGCCCTGGGCGGCACCTCCCTGCCCGGCCTCGACCGCCTGGCCGAGCACCTGCGCTTCGCGACCCAGCGCGGTCGCGTGATCGCCGGCAACCTCGCCAACATCGACACGCCCGGCTACCGCGCCAAGGATCTCAAGCTGACCGAGCGCTTCGATCGCTCGCTCGAGGGCGCCCAGGGGCGCCTGCGCTACGAGACCGAGGTCGAACAGCGCGACGACGAGGTCCCCGATCAGGACGGCAACACCGTCTCGCTCGAGGCCCAGCTGTCGCACATGGACGAGAACACCCTGCACTTTCGCTCCCTGGCCGAGCTGCTGTCGCGGCGGATCGGCTTGCTCCGCTATGCGGCCACCGACGGCCGCGGATGAGGTGAACGATGACGCTGCTCAAGACCATGGACCTGACGGCGGCGGGGATGTCCGCGCAGCGGACCCGCATGAACGTCGCGGCGATGAACCTCGCCAACAAGTCGACCACGCGCGGGCCCGACGGGCAGCCGTACCGCCGCCGCGAGGTCGTGCTCGAGGCCACGCCGCAGGACTTCGGCACCGCCTTCGCCAGCGCGATGGGGCCCGAGGCCGCGATGGGCGTGCGCGTGCAGGACGTGGTCGAGAGCAACGACGCGCCGATGCTGGTCTACGACCCCGGTCACCCCGACGCCGACGCGGCCGGCTACGTCGCCATGCCCAACGTCAATCCCATCGCCGAGATGGTCAACCTCATGGGCGCCGCGCGTGCGTACGAGGCCGGCACCTCGGTGCTGCAGACCGTGCGGCAGATGGCCGAGCAGGCGCTGAGGATCGGGCGATGAAGATCGAAGGCTTCGGCACCGACGTCGGCGCACTGCCGGCGCTCCCCACCGGCGAGGGCGGCGATGCCGACTTCGCCGGCAAGCTCGAGTCCGCGCTGGCCGACCTCGACCAGACCGCCCAGGGCGCGGACAAGACCTCCGAGGGCCTCGTCACCGGCGAGGTCGACATCCACGAGGCCATGGTCGCGATGGAGAAGGCAGACCTGGTGTTGCGCGTGGCGGTCACCGCACGCAACAAGGTCATCGATGCCTACCAGCAACTGATGCAGTCGAGCGGGGGGTGACTGATCGATGGCAGGCCTGACCAAGCTGCTGAGCCAGCTCCGCGAGACGTGGGGCAAGCTCGGCGCGCGCGCGAGGGCGCTGCTCGTCGCAGTCGCTGCGCTCGGTGGCGTCGCGGCGATCGCCGTCGGCATCATGGGCGGCGCGCCCATGCGGGTGCTGTTCTCGGGCCTCGATCCCAAGGACGCCGCCGCGGTGGTCGCCGCGCTCGAGGCGGCCAAGATCCCGCACTCGCTCGATGGCGGCGGCAGCACCATCGAGGTGCCCGCGGGCGACATCGATCGCGCGCGGCTGATGCTGGCGGAGCAGGACCTGCCCAAGTCCGGCAACATCGGCTTCGAGTTCTTCGCCACGCAGAGCTTCGGCGTGACCGAGTTCGCGCAGCGCGTGAACTACCGCCGGGCGCTGCAGGGCGAGCTCGAGCGCACCATCGCGGCGCTCGAGCCGGTCGCGAGCGTGCGCGTGCACATCACCCAGCCCGACCGCGCGGTGTTCGAACAGGAGCGCCTGCCCTCGACCGCCTCGGTCACGGTCGAGCTGCGCAAGGGCCGGGAGCTCGGCGACCGCCAGGTCGGCGCGATCCGTCACCTGGTCGCAGCCGCGGTCGAGGGCCTCGACTCGGGCGACGTGACGGTCGTGACCACCGAGGGCGTGCTGCTGTCGCGCGCCGGCACCGACTCCGCCAGCGAGGCCGCGCTCGACCACGAGCTCGACCTCGAGCGCGACCTCGAGCGCCGCATCACGCGGCTGCTCGAGCGCACCGTCGGTGCCGGTGGCGTCGAGGTCACCGTCGCGGCGGACATGGACTTCTCGCGCATCGACACCACCGAGGAGACCTTCGATCCCGAGCAGCCCGCGCTGCGCAACGAGTCGACGCAGGAGTCGAGCGACAAGAACTCCAGCAGCGGCTTCGCCGGCGTCGCCGGGGCCCAGGCCAACGCGCCGGGCGCTGCGGGCCCGTCGGGGCCCAGCTCCGAGGCGGGTTCGAGCCACTCGGTGCGCGCGCGCAACTACGAACTCAACCGCACCGTCGTGCGCACGGTCGGACCCCGCGCCACGCTCAAGCGCCTGACGGTCGCGGTGCTGGTCGATGGTCAGTACACCCCGGCCGAGGGCGGCGGCGAGCCGGTCTACGCCGCGCGCACCGACGACGAGATCGCGCAGATGCAGGCCGTGGTCGAGAACGCCATGGGCTTCGACTCCGCGCGCGGCGACCGGGTCAAGATCGCCAGCGTCCAGTTCCGCGATCGTGCCAGCGGCGAGGGCACGCGCGCACCCGAGCCGGTCTCCCCGGTGATGTGGGCTGCGATCGCCGGCGGCGCGCTGCTGCTGGTGGCCGCGGTCGTGATGGCCAAGCGCCGCAAGGCCGCGCGCGTGGTGCCGACCGAGGTGCTGTCCTTGCCCGCGCGGGTCGGCGACGCCGAGGTCGCGCTCGCGCGCGCCGAGGCCGGCGTCGCGCTGCCGGGCGCGCCGGGCCTGGCCGCGCTGCCCGAGTCGGCCGAGGCCGCGCGCGAGCGGGCGCTCGAGCTCGCCGCCGCCGATCCCGAACGCACCGCCGACATCATCCGCGGCTGGCTCCGCGCCGATCAACCCGCATGAGGTGACCCCGTGGCCGAGCGTGCCCTGACCGGAACCGAGAAGAGCGTGGTGCTGCTGCTGAGCCTGGGCGAGGACCACGCCGCGGCGGTGCTGCACTACCTCGACGAGTCCAACGTGCGCCAGCTGTCGGAGTGCATCGAGACCATGCGCCCGATCTCGCGCAACCAAGCCGACGCGGTCTTCACTGCCTTCGACGCCGAGCACCGCGGCAACGCCATCGCGCTGAGCGCGGGCGCGCGACGCATGCGTCGCATCGCCAGCCGCGTGCTCGGTCAGGAGAAGGCCGACGACCTGCTCGCGCGCGAGATCGAAGCGCCGCAGCCGCTGCGCCTGCTCAACCGCATCGATCCCGAGACGCTCGCGAGCCTGCTGGCCAAGGAGCACACGCAGTCGCTGGCGGCGCTGCTGGCCCACGTCGACGTCGACAAGGCCGCGGCGGTGCTGGGTCACCTGCCCGCCGACGTGCAGGTCGACGTCGTGCGCCGCATGGCCAACCTCGAGTCGATCCCGCACACGACCATCCAGGAGGCCGAGCGGGCGCTGCGCGACGAGCTCGCGCTGGTCAGCGAGGCCAAGGTCGCCAACGTCGACGGGCTCAAGCGCGCGGCCGATCTGGTGTCGCGGCTCAAGGGTCAGATCGGCGAGAAGCTCATCGAGGCCATCGACGACAACGACGAGGAGCTCGCGGTCGCGATCAAGCGCGCGATGTTCACCTTCGAGGACCTGATCAAGGTCGACAGCCGCGACATGCAGACCGTGCTCAAGGAGGTCTCGACCGAGCAGCTGCGCAACGCGCTCAAGACCGCCTCGCCCGAGCTGCGCACGCACATCCTGGGCGCCATGAGCCGCCGCGCCGCCGAGATGCTGATGGACGACCTCGACAGCATGGGCCCGGTCAAGCTGTCGGTGGTCGAGGAGGCCCAGGCCGCGGTGGTCGAGCTCGCGCTCACGCTGCAGCGCGACGGCAAGATCACCATCGCCGGTGCCGGCGGCGAGGAGCTGGTCTGATGGCGCGCGTGCGCTACGAGCCGCCGCACGTCGACGCGCCCGCCGAGGGTTCGGCGCTGGCGTTCGAGCGGACGCTGCGGGGCCCGGTGGTGCCGTGGACGATCGCGTCGCCCGCGGCCAACTCGATGCCGCCGCCGGCCGCGATCGCACAGGGCGAGCTGGAGGCGCTGCGACGCGAGGCCCGCGAGGCCGGCCGCGCCGAGGCCGAGGTCGCGATCGAAGCCGAGCTCGCGGCGCTGGCCCAGCAGCGCGCCGCGTTCGAGACCAACGCCCAGGCCAGCCTCGACGCGCTCGCAGCCCTGCGCGAGCGCGCGATCGAGGCATGGCGCGGCGAGCTGGCCGCGCTCGCGGTCGCGATCGCCGAGGCGCTGCTGCAGCGCGAGCTGGGCCAGGGGCTGCCCGACATCGAGCCGCTGTTGGTGCAGGCGCTGGCGGAGCTCGATCCGCACGAGCGCGCGACCGTCACCGTCGAGCCGGCGTTGCTCGAGTCGGTCGCCGCGTGGGCCCGCGCGCGCTGGCCCGCCGCGGTCGTGCGCGCCGACGCGGCGCTGGGCCCCGGCGAGCTGCGCGTCAGTGCGCCCAGCGGTGCCATCGATGGCACGCGCGCGGCGCGACTCGCCCGCGCGCGCGCACTGGTGCTCGGGGAGGTCGACACGCCGTGACGCTGCCGCGGCTGAGCCCGACGCCGCCCGAGCAGCTGCGCGAGCGCCTGCGCCTGCACGCGCACGGACGCGTCACCGGGGTCGTGGGCCTGGTGGTCGAGGGCAGCTGCCGCGGCGCGACCGTGGGCGAGCTGGTCGAGATCCGCACCAGCGCGCGCGTGGTCGCGGCCGAGGTCGTGGGCCTGCGCGACGAGCGAGCCCTGATGATCCCGCTGGGCGACGTGCGCGGCATCGGCATCGGCGACACGTTGGTGCCGCTGCGCGTGCCGGCGCAGATCGAGTGCAGCGACGCGTTGCTGGGCCGGGTCGTCGATGCGCGCGGCCGGCCCATCGACGGCGAAGGCGCCATCGCCGGCGCCGACGATGCGCGACCGCTGTACGCCGATCCGCCGGCGCCGCTGCGGCGCACGCTCATCGACGCGCCCTGCCCGGTCGGCATCCGTGCCATCGACGGCGCGCTGACGCTGGGCCGCGGCCAGCGCGTCGGCATCATGGCCGGCGCCGGCGTGGGCAAGAGCCGCCTGCTCGCCGACCTCGTCACCGGCACCAGCTGCGACGTCGCCGTGGTCGCGCTGATCGGCGAGCGCGGCCGCGAGGTCGGCGAGTTCCTCGAGCGCACGCTGAGCAAGGCCGCACGCAAGCGCACCGTCGCGGTGGTGGCGACCTCGGACCAGTCGCCGCTGCTGCGCATGCGCGGCGCGTTCGTGGCCACCGCGGTCGCGGAGCACTTCTGTGCCGCGGGCGCGGACGTGCTGCTGGTGATGGACAGCCTCACGCGCTTCGCCATGGCCCAGCGCGAGATCGGGCTGTCGACCGGCGAGCCGCCGGCCACGCGCGGCTACACCCCGTCGGTGTTCGCCCAGCTGCCGCGGCTGCTCGAGCGTGCGGGTCGCTTCGCGCAGGGCTCGATCACCGGCATCTACACCGTGCTGGTCGAGGGCGACGACCTCTCCGATCCGGTCGGCGACGCCGCGCGATCGATCCTCGACGGCCACATCGTGCTCAGCCGTGCGCTGGCCTCGCGCGGCCACTTCCCCGCCATCGACGTGCTCGCGTCGGTCTCGCGCGTGCTCGATGCCGTGGTGTCGCCGCAACGCGCCGCGCTGGCCTCGGCGCTGCGGCGGCTGCTCGCGGATCTGGCCGAGGCCGACGAGCTCTCGACCCTGGGCGCGTACGTGCCGGGGGCCAACGCCGCGCTCGACCGCGCGCTGCAGCGCAAGTCCGATCTGATGGCGTTCCTGCGCCAGGGCCCCGGCACGACCACGGCGTTCGCCGAGGTCGAGAAGCAGCTGCACAAGCTGGTGGAGGGCGTGTCGTGATCGCGCGGTTGCGCCGACTCGAGCGCGTGCGCGCGCTGCAGTTCGATCGCGCGCGGGCCGAGCACCTGCGCGCACAGGGCCTCGCCGCCGCCGCGCACGCGCAGACGCGGGCGCAGGTCGAGGTCATCGAGCAGGTGCTGCGTCAGGGCTTCGACGCGCCCGCTCTCGAGGCCGAGCTCGTGGCCCACGAAGCGCTGCACGCCGTCGCGGTCGGACGCGACGCCGCGGCCGACACGGCCGCGGTGGCCAACGCCAACGCCGGCCGCATGTGGCAGCGCGCGGAGCACCTGCTGCTCGACGCCCGCCGCGCGCGCGAAGCCCTGCGACGCCGGCTCGAACAACGCGAGCACGACGAGCTCGCCGCCCGGAGGAAGCCATGATCCGTTCCATCGCGCTCCCGCTGCTGCTCGCGCTCGTGGTCGGTTGCGGTGGACTCGCCCGCGCCGGTGGTGACGCCGAGGCCGAGCACGAACCCGCGGCGGAAGCGGACGGTGGCAGCACCGGCGCCGCCGCGCACGACGAGGCCGACGAGGAGGCCCAGGGCGAGGACGCCGGCGCGGGTGCGCGTGCGGTCGACCCGGCGCTCGAGGCCGCGCGCGAGGCCGTCGACGCGGCCATCGCCGCCTCGGGCACCCGCGGCGAGAACGATCGCCTCGCGATCGCGCAGGCGCGTGCCGAGCTCGACGCGCAGAAGGCCGAGCTCGACGCGCGGCTGGCCAGCATCGACAGGCTGCAGGCGCGCATCGACGAGCAGCTGGGCTCGGGCAAGATCGCCGACGATCGCCACCGCGAGCGCGTGAGCCTGCTGGGCACGCTGGTCGCGACGATGTCGCCCGCGGCCGCCGCGACCATGTTGTCGCAGATGTCCGACGCGGAGGCCCAAGATCTGCTGCTGTCGGTCGCCGCGTCCGACAAGCGCAAGGCCGCGAAGCTGTTCGCGTCGATGCCGGCCGCGCGCGCGGCCGCGATCGGGCAGCGCTACCTCGGGCACGATCCCAAGCTGCTCGACACCGGCGGCGAGGTCGCGACGCCCAGCTCGCCGCCTTCGCCCGCAGCACCGCCGGTGCCCGCGACGCCGCCCGCCGCGGCCACGCCGACGCCGGCCGCGGACGCACCCGCGCCCGCGCCCACGCCCGCGCCGGCCGGCGACGCGCCCGCCCCCGCCGACGCCGCGCCCGACGACGCCCCGCCGTCCGAGGAGCCCACGCCGTGAAGCCC
>JAIBBS010000308.1 GCA_019694555.1 Nannocystaceae bacterium | reverse complement strand
CTGCACCGCCGAGACCGGACGCGGACGCGGGCGAGGCCGCGGCGCGAGGCTGGGATCGACCTCGAGCTCCGCCGAGGTATCGGGCGCCGCGGCGCGGGGCGGTCGCGCCACCTCGCGCGTGGGTGCACGCCGCGGTCGCACCAACGCGGCCGCGGACGCGTCGGCAGCGACCGCATCCAACGTCGCGCGCACGACCGGCTTGGTCCACTCCGAGCTCGCGCGACCGACCCCATCGTCGCGCTCGAGCCCGCGATCACGCGCGTCGCGGTAGTCCTGCACCGCGGCACGGCTCTCGTCGGTCGCCAGCGGCAACGCGAACAACTTGGGCGGCACGCACTCGAACAGCGCCTCGGCGACCTCGTTGGCGTCCGCGGGGCGGCGCGCCGGATCCTTCTCGAGGCACTGGTGCACCAGCGCGACCAGCCGCTCGGGCACGTTGTGGCCCTTGGGCAGGTGGCTCTCGAGCGGCGCGGGCGTGCCGTGGACGTGGTTGTAGAGCAGTGCGCCGTCGTTCTCGCCCTGGATCGGCGACTCGCCGGCGAGCATCAGATAGAAGAGCACCCCCAGCGCGTAGACGTCGACGCGCACGTCGCTGGGTTCGCCCTTGATCTGCTCCGGCGCGAGGTAGCCTGCGGTGCCGATGACGTGCGACTTGGTCACCTCTTCGTCGCCGTCGACGAGCTTGGCCAGGCCGAAGTCGAGCAGCTTGACGAAGCTGGCCTTGCCGTCGCGCTCGCACAACATGATGTTCGCGGGCTTGATGTCCCGCAGCATGATGTTGCGATCGTGGGCGTAGCCGACCGCCGCGAGGCTCTGCGCGGCGATGGGCGTGAACTCCTGCAGCGACAGGCGACCGCGGCGCTTGAGGAAGCGCCGCAACGGCTCGCCGTCGAGGTACTCCATCGCGATGTAGCCCTGGGTGCCGTCGTGGCCGCACTCGATCAGCTGCACGATGTTGGGGTGCACCAGCTGACGCAGCCGCAGGCCCTCCTCCTCGAAGCGCGCGACCGCGGTGCGATCCTCGAGCAGGTGTGGCGCGAGCAGCTTGACCACGACCATCTGCGAGGCCACGAGGTCCTCCGCGAGATAGACCATGCCCATGCCACCGCGCCCGATGAGGCGGTCGATCTTGAAGCGCCCCATCAACGTCGAGGAGACGAGGGGGTCCAACGATCGCGACGGTTCGACTCTCGAGGACGGCATCGCAGTGCCTACGGTGACTCGCGAGGGCGGTGGCGAGCCCAGCGCATTGTCCACGTTTTGCGGGCGCGCGCCAGCTGGCAGACGCACGAAGAGCATCCCGGAGTGCGTGGGCGGTACGTCATCTGCTGGAGTCGGCGTGCCGGCTGGGCAGACGGCGCAATGCCGGGCAAGTTGCATCGTCCGGCATCACCGGCCGACGGGGGCGAACCGGGGGCCCGGCGCCGGCCGGCCCGCGCGACGATCGTGACCGGGCGGGCGGGCGGAAAGCGGGCGCGCGGCCGGGCCCGGGCACGCAGAACGGGATTAGACTGCCGCCATCGCAGTGGACGCACCAGGCGCGACGGACGACGGGCGGGCCCACGATGCGGGCCGCGATCCCGCGCGCGCACGCGCGCGCACCGCTGCGGCGGGCGTCCGCGCAGGCACCGAGCCGCGAGTCGACGCACGATCGAAGGCGCCGGCCGCGACGCGGGTGGTCGTGGTCGGGGGCGGATTCGCCGGGCTCGCGGCGGCCCGGGCCCTGGCGCCGGCGGGTGACACGGTCGAGGTCACGGTCGTCGACCGCCGCAACCACCACCTGTTCCAGCCGCTGCTGTACCAGGTCGCCATGGCCGGCCTGTCGCCGGCGGACATCTCGATGCCGATCCGAGCGGTGCTCGAGCGCCAGCGCAACGCGGCGGTGCGGCTGGGCGAGGCCCGCGACATCGATCTCGACGCGCGCGTGCTCCACACCGACACCGGCGCGCTGCCGTACGACTACCTCGTGCTCGCCTGCGGCGCGACGCACAGCTACTTCGGCCACGACGCGTGGGAGCCGTTCGCGCCGGGACTCAAGACGCTCGAGCAGGCCACCGAGATCCGTCGCCGCGTGCTCACGGCGTTCGAGCTCGCCGAGCTCGAGGGCGACCGCGAACGTCGACGCGAGCTGCTCACCTTCGTCGTCGTGGGCGGTGGCCCCACCGGGGTCGAGCTCGCCGGCGCGCTGGGCGAGCTCAGTCGCCACACGCTCAGCCGCGACTTCCGGCGCATCGATCCCAGCGGCACGCGCGTGATCCTGATCGAGGGTGGTCCGCGCGTGTTGCCGAGCTTCGATCCCGAGCTGTCGCACTCGGCCGCGCGCGCGCTCGAACGACTGGGCGTGACGATCTGGACCGAGACCCGCGTGACCCACATCGACGAGCACGGCGTGCGTGCCGGTGACGAGACCGTGCGCGCGGCGACGGTGCTGTGGGCCGCAGGCGTGCGCGCGTCGCCGCTGGGCCGCGCGCTCGGGGTCCCGCTCGATGGCGCGGGCCGGGTCGTCGTCGAGCCCGATCTGAGCATCGCGGGCCACCCCGAGGTGTTCGTGCTGGGCGATCAGGCCCACGCGCTGCACGAGGGCGCGCCGCTGCCCGGCCTCGCGCCGGTGGCGATGCAGCAGGGCCGCGCGGCGGCGCGGAACATCCTGGCGGATCTGCGGGGCGTCGCGCGCGAGCCGTTCGCCTACTTCGACAAGGGCTCGATGGCGACCATCGGTCGCGCGCGCGCGGTGGCGCAGTCGCATCGGCTCAAGCTCGACGGCCTCATCGCGTGGCTGGCGTGGTGCTTCGTGCACATCCTCTACCTGGTCGGTTTCCGCAACCGCCTGCTCGTGTTCATCCAGTGGATCTGGTCGTACCTGCGCTACCGCCGGGGCGCGCGGCTGATCACGCAGCACGACTGGCGCCTGGCCGAGCCCACGATCACCGCGCGCGCCGGCGCGAGCGAGGCCGACGCGAAGCCGGCACAGGTGCAGCCGTGAGCGGCACCGTGATCGCCAACCACGGCGAGAGTGGACGCTCGGGTCACCACCGCGCGGTCATCGGGACCGAGCCGGTGATCGAGGTCCGCGGCCTGTGCAAGGCCTTCGGCAACCGCGTGCTGCTCGACCACGCGCAGCTGCAGGTGTTCCCGGGCGAGACCGTGGCCATCATCGGCGCCAGCGGCTCGGGCAAGAGCGTGTTCCTCAAGCTGCTGGTCGGTCTGCTGGAGCCCGACGAGGGCGAGGTGCTGTACAAGGGCAAGCGCGTGGCCGATCTCGACCGCGCCGGCCTCGACAAGCTGCACCGCGAGGTCGGCTACGTGTTCCAGGCCGACGCGATGTTCGACTCGATGACCGTGCTCGACAACGTCGGCTACGCGCTGCGCGAGCACACCAAGATGAGCGACGAGGAGATCCGCGAGCGCGCCGCCGAGTGCATCGTGCGCGTCGGCCTCAAGCTCGAGGATCTCGACAAGTTCCCCGCGTCGCTGTCCGGCGGCATGCGCAAGCGCGCCGCGCTCGCGCGTGCCATTGCGATCAAGCCCGAGATCATCCTCTACGACGAGCCGACCCAGGGCCTCGACCCGCAGAACATCACGCGCATCGCCGAGATGATCGAGGAGCTACAGACCGAGCTGCCCTGCACCAGCGTGGTCGTGACCCACGACATGCGCACGGCCTTCGGCGTATCCAATCGCATCGCGATGCTGCACGAGGCCCGCTTCGCGTACATCGGCACGCCCGAGGCGCTGATGTTCTCGGAGGATCGGCCGGTGCGCGAGTTCATCGACGAGGCGATGGAGGAGATCCGCGAGCTGTTCGACGCGGGTACCCTCGGCGGCGCCAACCCCATCGACACGACCTGAACCCGCGACCGTCGTTCAGCCGCCCGTCGCGGGCGCGGGCGCCGGTGGTGGGTCCGCGAGCGGATCGATGGCCGCGGGGCTCGGGCCGCGGCACGCGGCGAGGATCTGCTGCACGTGGGGAGAGCCGGCGTGCTGCACGACGAAATCGCGGGCCGCGGCGCGCGTGCGTGCACCGGGCTCGCGATGGCACTCCACCAACACGCGGAACGCGTCGCGGGCGTGCGCGCGTGGGCTCTGCGGGAACGCCTCCGCATGACGCTGCAACGCCGCGGCGGCCTCGGCCCAGGCCCCGCGGTCGATCCGCTTGCGCGCCTGCACCAGCAGCGCGGTGTCGTCGGCCGGATCCGGCGGGGCGGTCGCCGCCGGCACCGGCGGTGCCGCAGCGCGTTGCGGTCGCGTCGGCGGCGACGGTGGCGTGCTCGGTGCCTGGATCGGCACGCCGCCCAGCGCGGTCGGTCGCTGCACCGGCACCGGCGGCAACTCGGCCGGCGCGACCACCCCCGGCGTCGCACGCTCGCCCGACCCCGCGCCCTGCGGCGACGGGATGTCCCGCGGCGCGACCACGCCACCGTGCACGCCTGCGTTCGCACGATCGAGCGCTTCGTCGAGCGCGCGCATGCTGGTGCGACGTGCCAGCGTGCCGGTGATCGCCTGCAGTGCGAGCACGGCCAGCACCGCCGCTGCGATCGCGATCGCCACCATCGGCAACAACCGCGGTGCACTCGGCCGCGCGCCGACCACCGCGAGCTCGTCGCCCGGACGTCGCAGCCGCGCGAGCACGCGGTCGGCTCGATCCGTCGGCGCGGCGTGGACACGGCGGTAGCCGGCGATCAGCGCCGCGCGCATCGCCTGGGGTCGATCAGCGCGGGACATCGGCGACCTTCCTCGGCCCGCGTTCGAGTCGCTGTACGAAGCGATCGAACTCGACCCGCGCCGCGCGCAGCCGCGCGTACATGGTGTTGGGATTCACGTCGAGCGCCTGCGCGGCGTCGACCACCGCGATGCCCTCGACCTCGCACAGCAGGAACACCGCGCGCTTGTCCTCGGACAAGCCATCGATGAACGTCTGCATGAGCACCGCGGCCTCGTCGAGCTCGAGCTGCTCCTGCGGCACGCGGGGCCCCGCCGGTGCCGGCGCGGCCTCGGCCCGACGACGATCGCGCGCGATCTTGCGGTGGGCGTGCAACGCGACGTTGCGCGTGATGCCGGCGAGCCACGGTCGCACCGCGCGACCGGGCTCGAGCGTCTCGAGCCGGCGCCGCACCACGAAGAACACGTCGTGCACGACGTCGTCGATCCACGCGTCGGGGACCCCCAGCGCCCGCGCGACCCGCCACACGAAGTCCACCTGCGCGCGATACAGCGCCGCGAAGGCGCGCTCGTCGAGCGGGGGTGGTGCCGCGGGATCCATGGCCAGGCCACACCACTTTCCCGCGACGGGCCGGTTCCGTGTCGCGGCTCGACGGCGACCGCCTCGGGGCGCCCGCCGGTGGCCAAAGCCGACGGATTGCGGGATCCTGACGCTGAGGGCCGCGGGACATGAACAGCGCCGCGCCCGCGCCGGACGGGCCAACCAAGCGCCGGATCCCCCCGCGATGGGGAGGCATGGCGACGCTCGTGCTGGGCGCGCTGCTGACCGCGCTCGCACTGCTGTCGGCGCCCGAGCCGGGGCAGAGCTGGCCGGCCGCGTGGCTGGGCCGCGTACCGCTGCTGGTGATCGCCGCGCTCTTGTTGCTCGCGGGTCTCGCGACGCTGCGCTGGTCCCCGCCCGATCGATGAGGCCCGCGCCGCGTCGTCACTGTTGCTGGCTGCGCAACAGTGCGAGGCCACACGCACCGCGCGTGGCAGACACCGCGAGGTTGCGCCCTACCCTTGCCGCTCCGAAGGGGAAGCGAATCCCATGAGCAACGAGCGAACCATCGTCATCACCGGCGCCACCGGCAACCAAGGCGGCGCTGTCACCCGCGAGCTGATCGGCAAGGGCTTCCGCCTGCGCGCCGTCACGCGCAAGCCCGACGGCGACGCGGCCAAGGCCCTCGCAGCGCAAGGCGTCGATCTCGTCACCGCCGATCTCGACGACGAGGCCTCGCTGGCCAAGGCCTTCGAGGGCGCGTGGGGGCTCTTCGCGGTGCAGAACACCTGGGAGGCCGGTGTCGAGCGCGAGGAGACGCAGGGCAAGCGCGTGGCCAAGGTCGCCAAGCAGGTCGGCGTGCAGCACTTCGTCTACACCTCGGTGGGCTCGGCCCACCTCTCGACCGGCATCCCGCACTTCGACAACAAGGCCCGCGTCGAGGCCACCGTCACGTCGCTGGGATTCCCGTCGCACGTCATCATGCGGCCGGTGTTCTTCATGGAGAACCTGCTGTCGCCGTGGTTCCTGCACGGCGACAAGCTGGTGTCGGCGCTGCAGCCCACGACCAAGGTGCAGATGGTCGCGGTGCAGGACATCGGCAAGCTCGGCGCGCGGGCCTTCACCCACGCCGCGGCGATGAACGGTCACGCGATCGATCTCGCCGGTGATGCGGTGACCATGCCGCAGGCGGCGGCGGCCCTGGGCCGCGCGCTCGGCCGCACGATCGACTACGTGCAGATCCCGATGTCGGAGATCCGCAAGAACAGCGAGGACTTCGCGCTGATGCTCGAGTGGTTCGAGCGCGTGGGCTACAGCGCCGACATCGCGGGGCTGCGCAGCAAGTACGATCTCGCGCTGACCGACTTCGAGACCTGGGCCGCGCGCCAAAAGGCCTGAGTCGACGCGCGGGCCGGCCGCTCGCGGGTCCCTGGGCGGCCGCTCG
>JAIBBS010000094.1 GCA_019694555.1 Nannocystaceae bacterium | reverse complement strand
GTGCTTCGAGGACTGCGGCAGCGGCGAGGGCTGCCCGGCCTGCGCGTGACCGGCCGGCCGGCGCCCTCCCGGCGCATCCGAGCAGCCCCGGGACCCCCGATTTCTCCAGTCGGCGACCAAACTGCGACGAAGCGGCGCCGCGACTCTTGCTAGCGTCGCCGGATATGCGTGCCCTGCTCGTCTACGCCCAGTTCCCCAAGACCTACTGGGGCATCGAGTATGGCCTGCGGATCGCGGGCAAGAAGGCGTCGCTGCCGCCGCTGGGGCTCGTGACGCTGGCGGCGTTGCTGCCGTCGTCGTGGCAGCTGCGGCTGGTCGACATGAACGTCGAGCCGCTGCGCGACGAGGACCTCGCGTGGGCGGATGCGGTGCTGGTCGGCGGCATGCACATCCAGGGCGATTCGATGCGCGTGGTGGTGCGGCGCGCCAAGGCGCTGGGCAAGCGCACGATCGTCGGTGGGCCGGGGCCGAGCACCGCGCCCGAGGCGTTTCCCGACGCGGACGTGGTCTTCGGCGGCGAGGTCGAGGGCCGCGAGCAGGAGCTCATCGCGCTCATCGAAGGCGACGCGCGCGGCGTGGCCACGGCCGCGGGTGCGCAGGCGCTGGTGCGACTGGACAAGACCCGTCGACCCGACGTGAAGACCTCGCCGGTGCCGCGCTACGACCTGCTGCGGCTCGACGCATACACGAGCATGTCGGTGCAGCAGTCGCGCGGCTGCCCGTTCACCTGCGAGTTCTGCGACATCATCGAGATCTTCGGTCGACTGCCGCGCATGAAGACGCCGCCGCAGGTGCTGCGCGAGCTCGACTCGCTGTACGCGCTGGGCTGGCGCGGCTCGGTCTTCATCGTCGACGACAACTTCATCGGCAACGTCCGCGAGATCCGCAAGCTCTTGCCCGAGCTCGCGCGCTGGCAGACCGAGCGCGGCCAACCGTTCGAGTTCTACACCGAAGCGAGCGTCAACCTCGCCAAGGAGGCCGGCCTGCCCGAGGCCATGGTCCAGGCGGGATTCTCGTCGGTGTTCCTGGGCATCGAGACGCCGTCGGCGGCGTCGCTCGAGGTCGCCAAGAAGCTGCAGAACCTCAAGCTCGATCTCACCGAGGCGATCGATCGCCTCACGCGCGCCGGCCTCGAGGTCATGGGCGGCTTCATCGTCGGCTTCGACACCGACGATGCCGGCGCGTTCGCGATCCAGCGCGAGTTCCTCGCGCGCGCGCCGATCCCCCTGGCGATGATCGGCATGCTCACCGCGCTGCCCGGCACCGCGCTGTGGCGACGATTGCAGGCCGAGGGGCGCCTGCGCAGCCAGGGCATCGGCGACGCCTTCGGCCGGCCCAACTTCGCCACCGCGATGGACGAAGAGGTGCTGTTGTCGGGCTACGCCTCGTTGATGCGCGAGCTGTACTCGATCGACGGCTACCTCGCACGCTGCCTGGCCCACCTCGATCGCGCACCGGCGCGCAGCCGCAGCCCGAGGCTGCGCGCGGGCTGGCAGCGCATCTTGCTGCGCTCGCTGTGGCACCTGGGCATCAAGAGCCCCCGCCGCCGCATCCTGTGGACGCTGCTCGCCAAGGTCGCGCAGCGCTCACCCGGTCACGTCGCGTGGGCCTTCGAGAAGGCGATCCAGGGCGAGCACTTCCTGCGCTACACCGAAGAAGACGTGCTGCCGATGGTCGCGCGCGCGCTCGCGGAGCTCCGCGCGGAGCGGAGTCGCGAGCCGGTCGCCGCGCCGCCGCCGGCGCGCGTGCGGCTGCGCATCGCGCAGCCGGCGACCTGACGGTCTCGCGCGCCGCGGCGTTCGGCTGCTGACGCGATCACCCGACCGGCGTCGGCGTCTTGCTGTGGCTCTTGCACACGTTGCGCAGGGCCTGCCACTGCGCGGCCGTCATCGCTTCGTCGCCGTCGCGTTCGAGGTCCTTCACGGCGCCCTGGCGGTGGTCGCCGGTGGGGTGGCTCGAGAGGAACTCGAGCGCGCCGGGGACGTCGCTGCCCTTGTCGTGCATGGTGTCGAAGAAGCGGGCGAGGCCGTGCGAGTCGATCTTGGCGGCGTTGAGCAGCTCGACGCCGCCGCGGTCGGCCTCGAGCTCGTCGTCGCGGCTGTACTTGGACTCGATGACGGCCTGGCCGATCTGGCCGCCGAGCTCGCCGCTGCCAGGCACCAGCAGCGAGAACACGCCGTAGCCCACGGTCTTGACCAGGCCCTTGGTCGGGTGGTCGTGCAGCTCGTGGGACATCTCGTGCGCGAGCACGCCAGCGAGCTCCTGCGGATCGGCGGCGTTCTCGATGATCTCCTCGTAGATCACGACGTGGCCGCCGGGTGCGGCGAAGGCGTTGAGCACGTCGTCCTTGACCACGTACACGCGGAAGGGGACGTCGTGGTCGGCCGCGGCGGCGAGCTTGTCGACCAGACCGTCGAGCGCCTTGGTGCCCTCGGGGTCGGTGCAGAACTCGGCGTTGCCCGCCAGCGACTCGATGACCTGCTTGCCGACCTTGTCGGCGATGGACTGCGGGACCAGCTTCGCGAGCAGTCCCGACATCAACGGGATGGCGAGGAAGAACGCGGCCAGACACACCGCGAGCACCGTGCCGATGATCGCGAGCCGACGCTTCTTGGGATCGAGATGGTGCATGGACTCCTCGAGCGGGCGACAACCCGGCGGGTGCCGGGGTCATTGCCGCACGATCATGGTACCCAAGCGCGACGCGAGGTTCTCGGCCTCGCGTCGCCCGGGCGGTCCCGCGAGCTTCAGTCGATGAAGCGGCGTTGCACCCAGAACACCCGCACCGGCATCCGCGGGGCGTAGGGGTCGCGGTACCGCGTGGGCTGCGACCATCGGGCCGAGCCCGAGATCGCGTCGGGCACCAGCGTGCCGGCCTCGCTCGCGCGGGCCTCGGCCGCCCCGGCGAACCACACGAACGCGGCGATCAGCACCAGCATCGGGTTGAAGAACAGGCCCGCGATCGCCATCACGATGGCGAGGCCGCGGCCGAGCTTGACCGCGATCGCGGTGGCGCTGCGCTTGCCCACGCGCGTCGACAGCCAGGCCCGCAGCGCACGGCCGCCGTCCATCGGGAACGCCGGCAGCAGGTTGAACAGCGCGAGCGAGAGGTTGGCCCACAGCAAGCCGTCGAGCAGGCCGTACGCGCCGATGTCGGTGACGCGGCCGAGCAACGCGAGCGACGCTGCGATCGCGAGGTTCACCGCGGGGCCGGCGAGCGCGACCACGAGCTCGGCCCGGGGCGCGCGCGGCATGCCCTCGAGGCTGGCGATGCCACCGAGCGGCGTGAGCAGGATGTGGCGCGTGCGCACGCCGTAGCTGCGCGCCGCGATTGCGTGGCCGAGCTCGTGCAGCAGCACCGAGCCGAACACCGCCAGCAGGAACGCGACGCCCAGCATCACGGCGAGCGCCGTGCCGGCACCGGTCCACGCGGTCCAGCCGGCCCACAGCAGCAGCAGACCGAAGGTCCAGTGCACGTACGCATCGATGCCGGCAAACCGGCCGAGTCTCCAGGCGCTTCGCATGACGGATCCAAGCGTGGGCCCGCCTGGAGTCGGCGCAATGGCGCGGCCTGCACAACCGGCCCGTAGGCGCGTGATCGGGGCGTAAACGCGGCCTGCGGCCGCGATCGCTCCGGCGCGCGCAACCTCCTAAGATGCCGGTCGTGGCGCAGCGGACGGCAACACGGCGAAGCAAGTTACGGGCAGCAGTCGCGATCGCGACGCTCGCGTGCGCGGGCTGTGTCGGCGCGCCCTACGACGGGGGCGACGGCGCGGCGAGTCGACCGCACGCGGCGCCCGCGGCCGCGCGCGCGGCCGACAAGCCCGAGTTCGTGCCGGTGCGCGTGGGCGAGGCCGGTGCGCTCGCGGTGATCACCGACGCGATCGCGAAGGCGCGCGGCGAGGATCGCAAGCTCGTGGTCTACCTCGGCGCGAGCTGGTGCGAGCCCTGTCAGGTGTTCCACCGCGCGGTCGAGCGCGGCGAGTTCGATCGCGAGCTCGCCGGCGTACGCTTCTTGGAGTTCGACGCCGACGTCGACGCGGGTGCGCTCGCCGAGGCCGGCTACGGCGGCAAGCTCATCCCGCGCTTCGTCGTGCCGGCCCAGGACGGTCGTGGTAGCGATCGTCGCATCGAGGGCGGGGTCAAGGGCGAGCGCGCGGCGAAGGAGATCCTCGCTCGGCTCGGCCCCGTGCTCGGCATCGATGGTGCGTGAGCCGCGTCTGGGCTCACTTGCAGCAGACGGCGCCTTCGATCGGCGCGGGCGCGCCCGGCATCGACTGGATGTCGCCCAGCGGCGGCGAGCCGCTCTCGCACACGTACTCGGGGCGATGGATCGCACCGTCGCCGATGTCCCCGACGACCGTGCCGCCTTGGCCTTCGCAATCGGCCGCGGACAGTGCGGGCCGCTTCGGCGGCGCCTCGCCATCGGTCGGCGGGGTCGTGGTCTGCGGCGGGGTCGTGGTCGACGTCGAGGGCTTGGAGCAGGCACCGAGCAGGGCGCAGGCGATCGCGAGGGGCAGGAGCTTCATCGCGCGCGACGCTAGCAGCCCCCGCGCGGCCCCGCACGCGGCGCGCTCGGCACCTGGCGCATTTCGTTCGAGACAAGATCGCCGCTCGCGTCACTGCAGCGTGGCAGTGACGTTCGATCCCGCCCGGACCCAGGCCGCCCTCGTTTCGCTCTTCGCCCGCGCGCTCGTGCCCGGGTTGGCCGGCGCAGTGCTCGCGTGCGGCGGCGCGGCAGATCCCGCGAGCGACGGCGGGGGCGACGGCTCGACCGCGGGCAGCACGACGGCGCACGACGCCGACGGCTCGAGCGGCGTGCACGGCACCGTCGGCGATGCCAGCGGCAGCTCGGGTGACGCCCCCGGCAGCGAGGGATCGGACACGGCCTCGCCGCAACCGGACGTGGGTGGGGTCGAGCCCGGCACGGTGCCGGTGTTCGTCGCGCAGGGCAGCATGGGTCGCACGGTGATGTCGTGCGATGGCGGCCTGACGTGGATCTCCGATCACGCGTGGGACCTCGACGGCAACGCGTTGGTGTGCGGCGGACCGCAGGCCAAGCGCTGTTGGGACGACACCTGCTCGTACGCGCAAGACGGCGGTTGCGTCGACACCGAGTGCTGCAACGACACGCCCGACGAGGCCAAGGGCGTCGCGTTCGGGGACGGCATCTTCGCCGCGACGTGGGGCTGGGGCATGCCCGGCGCGCTCGGATCGTCGACCGACGGCGCGACGTGGAGCTTCGCGCCCGGCGACACGCACGGCGGCATCGCGTATGGCCTGGGCCGCTTCGTGGCGGCCTCGCGCGATCCAGTGTGGTCGGCCGACGGTGTCACGTGGCAGCCGACCGAGCCCGCGGACTTCCAGAACGAGGGCGGCGCCGATCTGTGGAGCGTGCGCAGCTTCGCGTACGGCGACTACCAGGACGGCGGCCGCTTCGTCGCGGTCGCGACCGGCGACGGCCGCGACATCCTGGTGAGCTCCGACGGGCAGAGCTGGTGGCGGCCGAGCGAGATCCCGACCGAGTGCGGCACCGACACGTTCTTCTACGGCTCGATCCTCGGCGGCAACGACGTGTTCGTCATCGTCGGGCAGCCCGGCACCGCGTGTCGTTCGATCGACGGCGGTCAGACCTGGTCGATGGTCGACACCGGGCTCTCGGAGATCCTGTCGCACGGCGTGTGGACCGGGACGCAGTTCGAGTACTGGGGTGACGACGGCGTGCGCGCGTCGAGCAGCGATGGCCTCGACTGGACGCTCACGCCGATGACGACGCCGATGCGCATCGGTCCGGTCGCACGCGACGACGAGGGCAACTACGTCGCGATCGACAGCGTGTGGTCGGCCTATGAGGCGCAGACCTTCCTGCACTCCGACGACGGCTTGTCGTGGAGCGCGGCGCCGGGCTCGGCGGCTGGACATCCGATCTTCCACATCGTCGCTGGACGCATCGCCGCCACGCAGGCCTGCCCCGCGCGCTGACGTGCGCGGCCGTCGAGTTCAGCGGATCGATCACGCGGGTCGGGGAGCCCGACGGCGGGCGCGAGCGGGTGGAGCGGCGGGCGCGCCAGCGTTGCCGTTCGCATGGCTGCTCGACAGTGATCCGGCATCCTCTGCGTATGCGCGGTTTGCGAAACGTGCTTTGGTTCACAGAATGCCGCAACTCCGTGATTCAAGGCATCATGAGTGCAGCGCTTAATCTGCGACAAAACGGCGCTGCGAACGCCACTCGCCATTCCCCGAGGCGCGGACAGCGACTAGCATCCGGCGCCGATGACCTCCCTACGACCGCGCAGCCTGATCATCCGTCCCTCTGCCTTGGCCACCTTGGTCCTGCTCGTGACTGCGTGCCCCGATGGCACGACGAACGTCACCACGGGCGGATCGAGCGACGGTGGCGACACCAGCGATGGCGGCAGCGAGGACGCGAGCGCGACCGTGGCCGACAGCAGCGGCTCGGGCGAGAGCGGATCGGCGACGATGGGCTCGTCGAGCGGTGTCGACTCGTCGGGTGGCGACGCGTCGAGCGGCGGCGCGGAGTCGTCGAGCGGCGCAGCGGAGTCGTCGAGCGGCGGCGCGGAGTCGTCCGGCGGCGGTTCGTCCTCCGGCGGTGGCGCGGTCTGTGGTGACGGCGTCGCCGATCCGGGCGAGGCCTGCGACGGTCGCGATCTCGGCGGCGAGGACTGCGTCACGCAGGGCTTCGGCGGCGGTACGCTGACCTGCCTCGACGACTGCACCGACTTCGACACCTCCGCGTGCACGACTCCGCGGCAGTGCGGCAACGACATCGCCGAGGGCAACGAGGTCTGCGACGGCACCGACCTGTCGCAGCAGGACTGCATCACGCAGGGCTTCCTCGCCGGCACGCTCGCCTGCGCCGCCGACTGCGGCTCGTTCGACACCAGCGCCTGCACGGCCGGCACCGGCAGCTGCTGCACGCAGCACGACGCGATCGGCTGCGACGACGCGACCTGCCAGGCCTCGGTGTGCATGGCCGATCCGTTCTGCTGCGACACGCAGTGGGACAACATCTGCGCCGGCGAGGCGCTCGCGGATCCCAACTGCGCCATGGCCTGCGCGAACGTGGTCTGCGGCAACGATCTCATCGACGGCACCGAGGTGTGCGACGGCACCGACCTCGGCGGTCAGGACTGCCTGTCGCAGGGCTTCTCCGGCGGCACGCTGGCGTGCGCGGCCGACTGCACCGGCTTCGACACCTCCGCCTGCACCGTCGACGAGGGCTGCTGCGTCGCGCATCCGACCCCGGGCTGCACCGACGCTGCCTGCGAGACCTCGGTCTGCGCCGCCGACTCGTTCTGCTGTGACAACCAGTGGGACAACATCTGCGCCGGCGAGGCTGCGGCCGACCCGAACTGCGCTGCGGCGTGCGGGGTCGTGGCGTGCGGCGACAACGTCGTCGGTGGCACCGAGGTCTGCGACGGCACCGACCTCGCGGGTCAGGACTGCATCTCGCAGGGCTTCGCCGCCGGCACGCTGGCGTGCGCGGCCGACTGCACCGGCTTCGACACCTCCGCCTGTACGAACAGCGCCGAGAGCTGCTGCAGCGCGCATGCGGGCAGCGGATGCAACGACGCGACGTGCCAGAACTCGGTGTGCGGCATCGATGCGTTCTGCTGCGACAACACGTGGGACGGCGTCTGCGCGAACGAGGCGCTTGCGGATCCTGCCTGCACGGCGGCCTGCACCGTCTGTGGCGACGGCCTGGTCGTGGGCAGCGAGGCCTGCGACGGCGCCAACCTCAATGGCCAGACCTGTGCGAGCCAGGGCTTCGTCGCGGGCACGCTCGCGTGCGCGGGCGACTGCGGCAGCTTCGACACGTCGAGCTGCAGCAACGTCGGCGGCGACTGCTGCTCCGCCCACGCTGCGCCCGGCTGTGACGATGCGACGTGCACGGCCTCGGTCTGCGCGGGCGACCCGTTCTGCTGCAACAATGAGTGGGACGCCATCTGCGCCGGCGAGGCCATCGCGGATCCGGCGTGCGCGGCAGTGTGCGGTCCGGCCAACGTCTGCGGCGACAACGTCGCGGCCGGCGGCGAGGTCTGCGACGGCACCGACCTCGTGGGCGCAACCTGCGTCTCGCAGGGCTTCACCGGCGGCACGCTCGCGTGCAATGGCACGTGCACGGCCTACGACACGACCGGCTGCAACAACCTGGCCGCGTGCGCGGACCAGGACATCGGCTCGTCGCTCGGCAACGCCGTCGCCTCCGGCAACACGGCGGCCGACGACAACGATCTGAACCCGTCGTGCGGCGCTGGCGATGCGCAAGACCACGTGGTGCAGTTCACCGCGCCCGCGGCCGCGCAGTACACGTTCAGCACCAACGGCTCCACGTACGACACGGTCATGTCGCTGTTCTCCGACTGCGCCACGGAGCTCGCGTGCGATGACGACAACGGCATCGGCACGCAGTCGCTCCTCGTCCGCAACATGGCGGCCGGCGAGGTCGTGCTGATCGTGGTCGACGGCTTCGGCGGCGGGGCCGGCAACTGGGTCCTCAACATCAGCTCGCCGTGATCGCGGCGCCGCCCTGGGCGGCACGCTCCGCTTCGTCCATGCGCTCGAGCCGGCCGGGTCCGCCCTGCCGGCTCGTCGCGCTTCGGGGCCGACGCGCGGGCGCCGGAGAACGCGCGAAATCTGCGGTGGGCCAGGCCGATACGTCGCGGCCATCCTTGCCGCGGGTCCGAGCCCTGGCCGCCGGCGTGCCGCTGGATCTCGGATCGCGCACAGGGATAATCACCCGCATGGCCGCTGCTCGCCCGATCCTCCTCGCGCTCCCACTCGACCACGAGACGCTCGACTTGGTGCGCGCGACGGCCGACCTCGCACGGCGCCTGGTCGCGCCGATCGTGGTCGTGCATGCGCTGCCACGGCGCCGGCTCGAGTCGGATTCCGGCGAGGAGGGGCGCATCGCCGAGGCGCGCCGGCAGCTGGGGCTGTACCTCGGGGTCATCCGCGACGCGGGTCTCGATCTGCAAGACGTCGTGGTCGAGGTCGGCGAACCGGCGGAGGTCGTGATCGAGACGGCGCCGCGCATCGCCGCGCAGCTCATCGTCACCGGTGGTGGTCGCCCGGCCACGGTGCGACGTTGGGTGTTCGGTTCGGTCGCGGAGGCACTCGTGCGGCGCTCGTCGGTGCCGGTCTGGGTTGCGCGCGGCAACTCGCCGATCGGACGTCCGCTGGTGTGCCCGATGGATCTCACGCCCGAGTCGAAGGTCGGGCTCGAGGCCGCGGTCCGCATGGCGCGGCTGTTCGCGATGCCGCTGACGCTCATCACCGTGCTCAACGAGCACGCCTCGAACTCGCTGTTGTCGAAGGACGAGCTCGTCGCGCGCAAGCAGGTGGACGAGATGCTCGCGGGCTACGATTTCTCGGGCATCGAGCTGTCCGTCGTCGTGACCTCGGGCGATCCCGCGGAGCGCATCCTCGCCGTCGCGGACGACGCCGGCCTGCTGGTGATCGCGAGCCGCGGCTACGACCCGCTGGTGCGCGACTGGCTCGGTCCGGTCAGCGCGCGCGTGCTCAGCCACAGCGTCTGCAGCGCGCTGATGATCCGTCACCTCGAGGAGGGCCACGAGGTGCGCGTGCGTGCCATCGCCCACATCGCCGATCTGCACGATCGAGCCCGCGAGCTGGTCGCAGACGGACGCGGTGCAGAGGCGTTGAGGCTGCTCGAGCGCGCCGCCGAGCTGGCGTCGACCAACGCGGCGCTGCAGGAGACCTACGCGCGTGCGCTCGAGCAAGCCGGCCGCGCGGTCGATGCGACGAGTCGCCGCGAGCTCGCTGCGTTCATCCGCGAGCGACTCGGCTGACCGGCCCGCGGCGGCGGGGCAGCCCGCCGCCGGGCATCACGCCTTCGGATCCGGATCCTCGGGCGTCGGCTCACCGGTGCCCGGATCGTCCGACGTCGGTGGCGGCGCGACCACGGTGACCGAGGGCGTCGGCGCGACCACGGTGACCGAGGGCGTCGGCGCGACCACGGTGACCGAGGGCGTCGGCGCGACCACGGTGACCGAGGGCGTCGGCGCGACCACGGTGACCGACGGCGTCACCACGGTCGTACCGCGGGCGGGCGGCTCGTCCGCGACCTCCGTCGCCGCGGGCGGTGGCGCGACCGCGGTGACCGAGGGTGTCACGACGGTCGCGACCACCGTGCGCGCGTGCGGCTCGTGATGCCCGCCCGCGTGCGGCTCGTGGTGCCCGCGTGCGTGCGGGTCGTGGTGCCCGCCGGCCATCGCCAACGCGCTGTCGAAGTGTTCGCTGAGCGGCTCGGCGGTCTCGTCGCCCAGCAGCTTGCGGCCGTCGGACATCTTGCCGAACAGGTAGTACAGCCCCGGGATGATGAGCACGCCGACCACGGTGCCCAGCAGCATGCCGCCGACACCAGTGGTGCCGATGGTGCGGTTGCCGATCGCGCCCGCGCCGGTCGCGATGACCAGCGGGATGAGGCCCGCGACGAACGCGAACGAGGTCATCTGGATCGGTCGGAAGCGCAGCTTGCCGCCCTCGATGGCCGCGTCCTTGAGCGAGAGGCCCTCGGCGCGTCGCTGCACCGCGAACTCGACGATCAGAATCGCGTTCTTGCCCAACAGACCCACGAGCATGATGAGGCCCAGCTGGGCCCACACGTCGTTGGCGAGGCCCACCGCCTGCAGGAAGTAGAACGATCCGAAGATGCCGACCGGCAGCGACAACACCACCGCGAGCGGGATCAGGAAGCTCTCGTACTGCGCGACCAGGACCAGGTACACGAACGCGACGACGACGAAGAAGATGTACAGCGACGCGTTGCCCTTGCGCGACTCGTCCCAGGACAGACCCTCCCAACCGAGGTCGTAGCCCTTGGGTAGCGTCTGTGCCGCGACCTCGCGGACCGCGTCGATGGCCTGGCCCGTGGAGTAGCCCGGTGCGGGCACCAGCTGGATCGCAGCGGACGGGTAGAGGTTGTAGCGCGTGATCTCGTTGAGGCCCTGCTGCTTGCGCAGCTTCATGAACGCCGAGTACGGCACCATGTTGCCGGCCTCGTTCTTCACGAACAGCTCGTCGAGGTCGTCGGGCATGCGCCGGAACTCCGGCCACGACTGCACGTACACCTTGTAGAACTGGTTGAAGAGAATGAAGCCCTGCTCGTACGTGCTGCCGATCAGGATGTTGAGGTTGGCCATCGCAGTCTCGATCGACACGCCCTTCTGCATGAGCACGTCGTTGTCGATGATCAGCTCGTACTGCGGGTAGTCGGAGGCATAGAAGGTGAACATGTTCTTCACCTCCTTGCGCTCCGCCAGCTCGGCCATGAACGTCTCGTTGATCTCGCCCAGGCGCTGGTAGTCCGCGACGCTCGACTGGGTCTGGTCGAGCACGCGCACGGACACGCCACCGGCCGCGCCGAAGCCGGGAATCGCGGGCGGTTCGAAGAACTCGAGCTTGACGTTGGTGATCTCCTGCGTCCGCTCCTCGAGCTCCTCGATGATGTCGCGCGCGGTGTTCTTGCGCTCGCTCCAGTCCTTGAGGTTGATGATCGCGGTACCGGCGTTCGAGCCGCGACCCTCGGTCAAGACCTCGTAGCCGGCCACCGACGTCACCGACGTGACGCCCTCGATCTCCTTGGCGATCTTCTCCAGCTCGAGCGACTTCGCGTTGGTGTACTCGAGCGTCGAACCCGGTGGGGTCTGCAGGACGGCGTAGATGATGCCCTGGTCCTCGCCGGGGATGAAGCCGCTGGACATCTTCGAGTTGGCGGCGACGATGCCGAACACGAAGCCACCGATGACCGCCAACGTCAGCACGCGCCGCGTGACGATGGGGCGCAGCATGCCGGCGTAGGCGTTGGTGACCTTGTCGACGCCGGCGCTGAAGGGCCGCTGGATGAACGGCACCAGCATGATCAGGAAGCCGATCGGCCCCCACAGCGTGTACGCGAGGTAGGTCAGGCCCGCGAGGATCGGCAGGCCCGCGAAGATGTAGACCAGGATGACGCGCAGGCTCGGTAGACGCCGCGAGCGCTTGTGGCCGGCGTCGCCGTGGCCGGCGTCGCCGTGCGCGTGGGGCTTGAGGATCATCGCGCACAACACCGGCGTGAGCGTCAGTGCGACCAGGCCGGAGAGCACGATCGACGTCGCCATGGTCACGCCGAACTGGCGGTAGAACACGCCGACCGGGCCGGGCACGAACGTGATCGGCACGAACACCGAGGTCATCACCAGGGTGATCGCGATGATCGCACCGCTGATCTCGTGCAACACCTCCATGCTCGCGCGGTACGGCGAGAGGTGCTTGGCCGCCATCTTGGCGTGCACGGCCTCGACCACGACGATCGCGTCGTCGACCACGACGCCGATGGCCAGCACCATCGCGAACAGCGTGATGAGGTTGATGGAGAAGCCCAGCAGCTGCAGCACGAAGAACGTGCCGATCAACGACACCGGTACCGCGAGCGTCGGGATCAGCGTCGAGCGCAGATCGCCGAGGAACAGGTAGACCACCAACGAGACCAGGATGAAGGCCTCGAGCAGGGTGTGGAGCACCTTCTCGATCGACGCGTCGACGAACTTCGACACGTCGTAGGCGATCTCGTAGTCCATCCCGGGTGGGAACGACTTCTTGAGCTCCTCGAGCGTGGTCTTGACCTCTTCGATGACCTCCGCTGCGTTCGAGTCCGGCGCCTGCTTGAGCACGATCGACGCCGCGGGGTGCCCGTCGACGTCGGAGTAGATGTCGAAGAACTCCGAGCCCAGCTCGATGCCCTGCCGCTTCTTGGCCGCCTTCTCGACGTGCTCGTCACCCTCGGGCGTGTGCTCGTTCGCGGCGGCAGCGGCTGCGGCGGCCTCGCCACCGACCTCCTCCGGCGGCACGCAGATGTCCTTGAGCCGCAGGATCTCGCCGTTGGGCTTGGCCTTGAGGATGATGTTGCCGTACTGCTCCGCCTTGTTGTAGCGGCCGACGTACGTCAACACGTACTCCTTCGACTGCGACGTCATGCCCGTGGCCTGACCGAGGCGACCGGGAGAACCGATGATGCTCTGCTGCGCCAGCGCCTCCATCACGTCTTCGACCGAGACGTTGTAGGCGCGCATGCGCTCGGGGTTCAGCCAGATGCGCATCGCAAAGCTGCGGTTGCCCAGGTTGCGCGGGATGCCCATGCCCTGGATGCGCTTGAGCACCGGCATGACGTAGACGTTGGCGTAGTTGAACAGGTCCTTCTGATCGGTGTTCGGGTCCGTGCTGTAGATGTTCAAGTACATCAACATGCTCGGCACGACCTGACTGACCAGGATGCCTTCGCGTACCACCAAGGGTGGTAAGCGACTCAACATGATGTTGACGCGGTTCTGTACGTTGACGACGTTGATGTTGGGATCGGTGCCGGGCTCGAAGAAGATCGCGATCGTGGCTTCGCCAGCGCTGGTGGCACTGTCGACCATGTAGCGCATGTTCTGGACGCCGTTGATCGACTGCTCGAGCGGGATCAGCACCGAGTCGACGAGCACGTTGGCGCTCGCGCCGGGGTACGCGATGCTGACGTAGACCGTCGGCGGGGCGACATCGGGGAACTGCGCGATCGGCAGGCGTACGATGCCCAGCGCTCCGAGGAAGAGCACGAGGATAGACGTGACGAGCGCCAGGGCGGGGCGGTGGAGGATCTTCGTGAACATCGGTCACACGGGCGCGCGAAGGCGCCTTACACGAGGGCGGACACGCGAGGGGCGTGCGCGCGCCGTCATTCAGCGTGGTGCTTGAGGTGCGTGAGCACCTCTTCGGGCTTCTTGTACTCGAACTCCACGGCCTGACCGTCGTGGATCTGTCGCACGCCCTCGAGCACGAACTTCTCGTTGGGCTTCAGTCCGCTCGCGATCACGAACACGTCGTCTTTCTCGAGTGCGATCGTGATGGCGCGCTGGTGCGCGAGGCCCTCTTCGTCGACGACGTAGACGTACTGCTTGTCGAGGATCTCGAACGTGGCGCGCTGCGGGATGACGACCGCGTTCTTCATCGGCTGATGGATCATCAGCGTGCCGGTCTGGCCGTGCCGGAGCAGGCGATCGGGGTTGGGGAAGTCGGCGCGGAACTGGATGTTGCCGGTCTCGTTGTCGAACGTGGACTCGACCGTGACGGTGTCGCCGGCGTTTTGGTCGAAGATCTGTCCGTTCGCCAGGCGCAGCTCGATCTTCGCGTTGGGCAGGTGCAGCTTCTGCTCGTTCTCGGGGTCACGCGCGCCGGGGATGGCCTTGAACTCGAGGTAGTTGGCCTCGGGCACGTTGAAGTAGACCCACATCAGGCTGTTGTCCGACATCGTCGTGAGGATGTCGCCCTCCTCGACGAGGCTGCCCAGCTGCTGGTACTGCCGATCGATGATGCCGTCGAACGGCGCCTTCACGCGGGTGAACCCCAGCTCGGCCGCGGCGAGATCGACCTTGGCCTTGGCCTGCGCACGTCGGGCGCGAGCGAGCGCGAGTTCCTGATCCGAGACGACGTTCTTCTCGAACAGCGTCTGGGTGTTGCGCAGCTCGATCTCGGTGCGCTGCAGCTCGGCGTTGTCGGCGTCGAAGCGCGCCTTGTACAGCACGGCGACGACCTTGAAGAGCAGCTGGCCCTGCTTGACGGTCTGGCCCTCCTGCACCGGGATCTCCTCGAGATAGCCCTCCTCGAGGGCCCGGATCTCGACGTGCCGGCGCGAGTGGATCTGGCACACGTACTCCTGCGTGGCGTCGACATCCTGGATCGCCGGGCTCGTCACCACGATGGGGTGCTCGGCGTGGTGGGCCTCGCCGTGTTCCTGCTCCTGCGCCTGCGACGTCGTGCAGGCGATGAGGGGCAAGCACAAGGAGGCCAGGAACGCTGCGGGGATCCGGAGGCGCATGGGCTGCTCGGCGATCGTCCGCTCGCGATGCCGACCTGGCAAATCCGTCCTCCGCGAACCGTGTCATTTTGGAGGACGGCCGCGGACGGGCGATGCCGCTGCGAGCGCTGTGGCGGCGCCTGTGGCCCAACTCCACGCGATGCGAGGGTTTTCGCGGGGATGGCGTGCGCGGCCGAGCTCCGGCACGGCGTTGCGACCGACGAAATCCCCAGCCATCAGGCGCTCCTCGATCGGGTCGGACGGACACAGCGACCGCACGAGCGCAACCGACGCCGGCGCTCGTTCGGGTGTTTCCGAGCGGTGGGATCCGCGTGCTCCGCGCGCCGCAGGGCGCCGGTGATACCGTGATCCCGTGGTGCGTCGCGTCGCCGTCGCCATCGCGCTGGTCTCGATCCGCTGCGGCGGCGAGCGGGGCGCGGCCGCGACTGCGAGCAGCAGCAGCGGCGTCGATGCGAGCACGACGGGCAGCGAAGGCACCGGCACGACGACGACGTCGAGCAGCAGCGCGACGGCATCGAGCAACGGCACGAGCACGGGCATGCCACCGCTGTTCGACCTCGGCCGCCCCGATCTCGATCCCGTCGACACCGTCGGACCACCGACCTGCGAGGTCGGCGACGACGCCGACGCGATCGGCAATTGCCGTCATCAGGCGCCCGCAGGCGCGTTCGAGCCCGAGCTGCAGTGGTCGTGGGACGGTGCCAACGGCGACGTGCTGGCCATCGCGACGCCGCTGGTCGCCAACCTCACCGACGACGACGGCAACGGCAGCATCGATCTGTGCGACGTGCCCGACGTCCTGGTGATCGCGTGCAACAACCTCTCGCTCGGCATGGGCCACCTCTACGTGCTCGACGGCGCGACCGGCAGCGAACACTTCCACATCGACACGCCGCTCGAGTGCACGCTGACGCCCGCGCTGGGCGACATCGACGGCGATGGGTTGCCCGAGATCGTCGCGGGCCAGATGAACGGCCACCTGGTGGCGTTCGACCACGACGGCACGATGCTGTGGCAGAGCCCGCAGACCTGGCCCGACTGGTACTTCGCTGCGCTCGCGCTCGCCGATCTCGATGCCGACGGTGACGTCGAGATCCTCGCGGGTGGCCACGTCTTCGGTGCCGACGGCATGCTGCAGGTGACGACGACGCAGGCGCCGCAGTACAGCGCGACCACGGCCGCGGATCTCGACGACGACGGTGAGCTCGAGATCGTGCTCGGCCACGCCGCCTACCACCACGACGGCAGCGAGGCCTGGACCACGGCGTTGTCCCCGGGCTTCCCGCAGGTCGCGAACCTCGACGACGATCCCGAGCCCGAGGTGCTGCTGACCAACCCGCAGGGGCTGTCGCTGATCGATCACGACGGCAACGTGCGCTACCAGGAGCTGCGCCCGACCGGCAACGCGAACGGCTTCCTCACGTGGCTGCGGCCCGCGACCGTGCACGACTTCGACGGCGATGGCGTGGCCGAGTTCGCGATGAGCTCGCAGAACGACTACACGCTGTACGAAGCCGACGCGACCATCGTGTGGTCGTCCTACGTCTCGGACGAGAGCGGCGTCGCGGCCGGCACCGCGTTCGACTTCCTCGGCGACGGTCTCGCCGAGGCGATGTACGCCGACGAGTCGAGCCTGTACGTGTTCGACGAGCTCGGTGCGAAGCGCTTCGAGACCCCGCGCACCAGCGTCACCGGCACGGAGTATCCCGTGGTCGCGGACGTCGACAACGACGGCGCCGCGGAGATCGTGGTCGTGTCCAACCAGTCGCCCTACGGCCCGCGCACCTCACCGACGGTGCAGGTCGTGCGCGACGTCGACGAACGCTGGGTCGGCGCGCGCCGCATCTGGAATCAGCACACGTATCACGTGACCAACGTGCGCGAGGACGGCACGATCCCGCAGGTCGAGCCCAAGTCGTGGCAGCAGCTCAACACCTTCCGCACCAATGCGCAGCTCGAGGCCGGCAGCGTGTGCCAGCCACTGCCACGGGGCTGAGGTCGGCCCCGTCGCATGATCACCCTGACGCGCGGCCACCGAGGCCGCGACACCGATGTCGTGCGGCGGGCCGGTCGAGCCGCTGTCCGCCGCGAAACCGCGGGCACCGCCGCTGGCCGAGGGCTTGCACGACTGCGCCGCGTTGGTGGGTGGCTGGATGACGATGGGTCGACTCGACGTCTCGGTTTGGAATCTCGCGTTGCCGCTGGCACTTGCGGCAGGCTGCGGCCCGCAGGTCGGCGTCGCCGAGGGCGACGGGGACGGTGATGGCACTGGCACGAGCGTGAGCAGCAGCGACACCGGGCCGGGGCCGGAGTGCAACGACGCGAGCGACTGCAGCTACGGCTACCAGTGCGTCGCCGGGCACTGCGAGTACGAGTGCTACTGCGGCTGCGGCTCGGCCCCGCCGCCGCCCGAGAATCGCTTCCGCTGCGCCGAGGGCGGCTACTACGAGTGCTACTCGGACTATGCCTGCGATCCCAACGAGGAGTGCATCGGCTACGTGTGCATGCCGCGGGTCGAGTGCCCCTCGACGACGCTGGTGCTCGAGACCGCCATGTCGCTGAGCTTCACCGACGGCGGCCCGGCGCGCGCGCTGGCGTACGTCCCCGCCGACGGCATCGACTCGACGCGTCTGGCCGCGCTGCAGGACACGCGCGTGACGCTCGTGGACCAGGGTGGCGCCGTGCCGTGGGTCGAAGCCGGCGTGCCGCTGTCGGCGATGGCGGTGGGCTCGATCGATGGCGACGAGGTCAACGACGTGATCGTGGCGCAGGCGGGCGAGACCCAGGCGTTGCAGGTGTGGCGCGGTCTGAGCGACGGCACGCTCGAGCCCACCATGACCGTCGACCTCGCGCTCGCGGCCGACGAGCTGGTGCTGGGCGATCTGCAAGGCGATGGTGCCGTCGACGTGGTGCTGCGCGATGCCCAGGGCGTGTGGATCGCCGTCGGCGATGGCGCCGGCGGCCTCGCGCCGCCGACCCTGCTGCGCCCCGGCGGCGCGGCGGCGATCGCCCTGCTCGACGCCGACGGCGACGGCGTGCAGGATCTGGCGTATGGCGACGAAGGCGGCTTCGGGTTGATCTGGGGCTCGGAGCAGACCCACAGCGTGCTCTCGGAGAGGCTCGTGCTCGACGTGATCGGCCTGCACGCGGGACGCTTCCGCGGCGGCGTCGATCTCGATCTCGTCGGCGTGGACTCGGGCGACAACCTCTGGAGTTGGCTCGGGCCGGTCGTGACCGACGACGAGCGCCAGGCACCCGGCGGCGGCAATGCGGTGTTGTCCGAGGCCGGCGATGTCGAAGGCGACGGCAGCGACGACCTGTTGCGCATCGATGGCGATGGGCTGTTGCGGCTGTCGAAGGGGGCGTCGCCCGACGACCCGTCGGATCTCCCGCTGTCGTGCGAGCGCTTGGTGCAGCTTCCGTGGCTGCCGACCACGATCGCCCTGAACGGATCGGACCTCGCCACCACCGACGGCACCGAGGTGACCGTGTACCGGCTGGTCCTGCCATGAGCGTGCGCGGCCGACTGCAGCCGACGCAGCGCGTCGCCGCGGCGCTGGCCCTCGCCGCCGCGGCGCTCGCGGGTTGCCGCAGCGACGGCGCTGCGCCCAACCCCTGCGGCGACAATGCCTACCCCGACGATCGCGATGGCACCTGCTTCTGCGAGCCCGGCTTCGCCGGCGATGCGGTCGCGGGCTGCACCGCGCACGCGGATCTGTGCGCCGAGGCCGAGACGCGGCTGTCGCATCGCGTGTGCGTGCACGAGATGCAGACCGAGCAACAGTGGCTCGACTACTCGCTGGGCGGTGGACCCGAGGACGGCGGCGTGCGCCGGCTGGGCAAGTTCCTCGTGCCCGCGATTCCGCAGGCGCGGCTGCCGACGGTGTTCAGCGACGCCAACCGCTACCGCCTGCACTTCTGCCTGATGTCGGTCGCGTTCGAGCCGCTGTTCCCGGGCATCACGCCGGCCGACTACGCGCGGCTCATCCTCACGCGAGCCGAGCGCGAGTTCTATGCCGGCGCCACCTACGAGCTCGAGCAGCCCGCGGTCGCGCCCTACGGCTTCTCGGTCGAGAACGCCAAGCACGAGTCCGAGGTGCTCACTGTCGACGAGGTCTACGTCGTCTATCGTCAGCTGCAGGATCGCTTCGATCTCGGCGAGCTGGCGTTCCTGCCCCGCGGCGAGGCCCAGGTCGCCGCGGCCGCGACGTGGGTCGATCCGCCGTTTCTCGTCGCATCGGGTGCCGACGAGCAGATCACGTACGAGGTCTACACCCCCGGCGTCGCGTACGGCCGCGTCCGCATCGCGCAGGGCGAGGACGCGACCGCGTTCGGGTGGCAGGACATCGTGGTGTTCGACGACGTTCCGCTCGATCTCGAGGGCGTCATGGCGGCTGCGATCACCGGCTCGCGCCAGGACATCCTCAGCCACCTCAACGTGCTGTCGGCGCAGCGCGGCACGCCCAACCTCTTCGTCGACGACGCGGTCGAGCAGCTGCGTCACCTCGACGGTCAGCTGGTGCGGCTCGAGGCGCTGCAGACCGGCTACCTCGTGGTGCCGGCGAGCGCCGAGGAGGCGCAGGCGTTCTGGGCCGAGCACCGACCGCTGGCGGAGATCGATCCGCCGGATCTCGCGTTCGCCGAGCACGAGGCCTTCGCCGACATCCCGACCGACACCGCGGACGCTCGCACCGCGGCGCGCAGCCGCTACGGCGCCAAGACCGTGGGCCTGGCGCTGCTGTGGCGCCTGCTCGAGTCGCGCTACCGCACCGCGGGTCTGGGCGTACCCTTCCACGACTACGCGCAGTTCATGACCGACAACACCTGGCAGGTCGATCTCGGTGATGGCCCGGTCGAGGCCAGCTACGCCGACACGATCGCGGCGTGGCTCGCCGACTCGGCGTTCCGCACCGACGCGAACCTGCGCAAGCAGAAGCTCGAGCAGCTGCGCACCGAGATCGCCGACCACGGTGTGGTCGACCCCGAGCTGATCGCGCTGCTCAAGCAGCGCATCGCCGACGAGTTCGGCAGCGAGACCGTGATGGTGCGCGTGCGCTCGTCCTCGAACACCGAGGACACGCCGAACTTCAACGGCGCGGGCCTGTACGACTCTGCCAGCGCGTGCGCGGCGGACTCGGGCGCGCCCGCGGGTGCGACCGCGTCGGCCTGCGACGCCGACAAGTCGCCCAAGCCGCTCGAGGCCGCGCTCAAGCAGGTCTGGGGCAGCCTGTGGAACTTCGGCGCGTTCGAGGAGCGCGACTACTACCAGATCGATCACGCCAACGTCGCGATGGGCGCGACCATCTCGCTGCGCTACGAGGACGAGCAGGCCAACGGCGTCGCGTTCACCGGCAATCCTCGCGACCGCCGCGACAGTCGCTACGTCGTCAACGTGCAGTACGGCGAGACCGACGTCGTCGCGGTCACGCCCGGCGTCACCGCGGAGCTCGACTACCTCACCGTCGAAGACGGCGAGGTGACGGCCATCGATCGCGCCGGGACGTCGTCGCTGGTGCCGGCGGGCGAGATCGTGATGACCGACGCACAGCTGCAGGAGCTCGGCGGTGTGCTCGCGCAGCTGGCCGAGAGCTTCCCCGTCGACGTCGTGCCCGAGGGTGCTGCGGCGCCGCTGGTCGACGTCGAGTTCAAGATCGGCGCCGACGGAGCGCTGCACATCAAACAGGCGCGGTCGTTCCTCGGGACCACCAGCGCGACGCCCTCGACCTGCGGAGAGATGCCATGACGAAGATTGCGGCTGCGACCTTGTTGCTCGCGCTGGGCGCCTGCGGCCCCACGGTGTCCGACGAGGGCGGCGGCAGCAGCGGAGGCGGCAACGAGCAGTGCGTGTGGGGCACCTCGGTGTACGACGACGGTGAGGAGTTCGAGACCCCCGATGGCTGCGTGAAGTACCGCTGCGACTCGGGCTCGCTGGTGGCGCTGGTCGACAGTCGCATCCACGTGGCCGGAGATCTCGAGCTGCCCACGCAGGCCGACGTCGACGCGCAGGCGTGCCTGGGCAGCGTCGGCGGGCAGCTGCGGATCTCCGGCAGCGCCGCCGACCTCACGCCGCTGAGCTCGCTCGCGAACGTCGGCGGCACGCTGGTGATCGACAGCGCGGCCGTGGTCACGCTCGATGGCCTGCAGACGCTGGCGCAGATCGACGGCGCGCTGCAGCTCACCGCCAACCCGGCGCTCACGACCCTCGCGTTCCATCCGGCACTGAGCGTGTTCGGCGATCTCATCATCGAGGACAACGACGCGCTGGCCTCGCTCGCGGGCGCGGAGTTCCTCTCGGGCTGCAACGGCTGTGCGATCGCCGAGGACGTCGCGGACGCGAGCGACGGCGGCGGTGCGCTGTCGGCCGGCGATCAGGCGCCGATGGGCGGCGTCTTCTACGGCAACATCTCGATCGCCGACAACGACGTGCTCGTCGATCTCACCGCGATGGCCAATCTCGTGTCGGCGTGGGCCGACCTGCGCCTGAGCAACAACGCCCAGCTCGCCAGCCTCTCGGCGCTGTTGCTGGGCAACGTCGGCGGCGATCTCGAGATCGCCGACAATGCGGCGCTGCCCGACGCCGAGGTGCAGGGCCTGGTCGCGCGCGTGGCGGTCGCGGGCACCACCACGGTGTGCGGCAACCAAGGCGAGCCCGCCTGCTGAGCGGGAAGGCGCGAGGGGATGCCTTCCCCATCGCTGGGCAGCGGGCGGCGCCGTCAATGGGCCGAGCACGCGCCCACGCCGGGCGGTGCGTTGGTGAACGCCGAGCACACGGTCGGCTCGACGCAGGTCTGCTGCGCCAGATCGCACAGCGGCGCGCAACAGCCACCGCCGGCGCAGGCGGTGAAGAACTCCGCGGGCAGGCACGCGAAGCCCTCGCCGCAGCCGATGCGTTGGTCGCACACGGCCTCGGCGGTCGTGGGCATGCCGAGGTCCACGCCCAGACACAGCGGGCCGTAGTCGCTGTCGGTCGACAGCGTGCAGGTCGTGCCGGGTCCGCACGATGGCGCGAGCGGATCGCAGCTCGCGGCGCACGCGGTCACGCTGGTGCCGTGGAGCTCCCAGCAGGTGTCGTCGCCGGCGCAGACCGGATCGGCCTCGCTGCCGGTGCACTGCGCCACGCACACGCCCGCGCCGGTCTTCGCGTCGACGCCCCAGCAGTACGAGCCCAGCGCGCAGTCGTCCATGCCGCTCCACGGTCCGCCGTCGGCGGTGCAGGGCTCGCCAGCGGCGTGCGCTCGCGGATCGACCGCGCTGCAGCGCGCATCGGTGCAACCGCCGAACGATCCGTCCCCGGCCTCCGACCACGGCACGCACTTCTCCTCGCGTGGGCAGTCCTGGGCCCAGACGTCGCACTGCTGTGCGTTGCAGCCGTTGTCTGCGTTCATCACGAAGC
Source organism: Nannocystaceae bacterium (assembly GCA_019694555.1). Taxonomy (GTDB): domain Bacteria; phylum Myxococcota_A; class Polyangia; order Nannocystales; family Nannocystaceae; genus Xiheibacterium. Next base: position 10,536 of record JAIBBS010000094.1, on the reverse strand, counting down.
TGCCACCCGAGCTGTCGACCGTCGCGCCGCCCTCGGAGCTGCTCGACGTGCCGAGCGTGCTCGTGCTCGCGTCGGTGGTGCCTTGGGTCGTGGTGCTCGCTTGGGTCGATCCGGACTCGCCACCGGACTCACCGGCAGGCGAGCTCGTGCCGCACGCGATCAGCAAGCCCAACGGCAACAACGTCGAACGCAAACCCGAACGCATGCCGCAGTGTCGCAACTCGACGCCGCACGAGCAAGCGACCCGCGCGCCCCGTGCGGCTCGCTTGTGCCCGAGCACGGCACGCACTAGGCTGCTGCCATGCTCAGCGGTTCCTGTCTGTGCGGCGCGGTGCGGTTCGAGGTGTCCGGGCCCCTGAAGCCGCCGGATGCATGCCACTGCACGCAGTGCCGCAAGCACTCGGGGCACTACTTCGTCTCGACCGACATGCCGCGCAGTGCGGTCACCATCCACGGCGCCGAGCACGTGACCTGGTACCGCTCGTCGGTCAAGGTCCAGCGCGGCTTCTGCTCGCGCTGCGGCGCGTCGATGTTCTTCGATCCCATCGGTCACGACTGGATCGCGCTGGCGATGGGCGCGTTCGACGGCGCCACCGGCACGCACATCGAGAAGCACATCTTCGTGTCGGAGAAGGGCGACTACTACGAGATCGCCGACGGCGTGCCGCAGCACCCGCGCTGATCGTCGGGCCGCTCAGCCAGCGCGCGGGCGCCGTGCGTCGACGTAGGCCACCAGCGCGTCGAGGCTCAGCACCTTGCCGTAGTCGCGCTCGGGGATCTCCACGTGCAGCTCGCCGGCGACGGCGATCAAGAGGTTGAGGAAATCCATCGAGTCGATCTCGAGCTCGTCGCGCAGCGGCACGTCGCCGCGCAGCTGCGAAAGATCCGAGTCCGGCGTGATGCGGCCGAGCAGGGTGAGGATCGCGGCCTTGGTCGTGTCTGCGGTCACAGGTCCTCCGGATGCTGCAGCGCGCGCTCGATCGTGCGCAGGAAGGCGGCGCCGCGCACACCGTCGGTCACGCGGTGATCGGCGGACAACGACACCTCGACCACGCGCCGGGGCACGACCGCGTCGCCGACCACCCACGCGCGCGGCGTGATGGCGCCGAAGCCCACGATCGCGGTCTGCGGCGGATGGATCACACCCAGCACGCCGGTGGTGCCGAGCTCGCCCAGGCTCGTGACGGTCAACACGCCGTCGGCGTACTCGGATGCCCGCAGGCCGCCGGCGCGCGCGCGTGCAGTGACATCGCGCAGCCGCTCCATCAGATCCGCCAGCGTGCCGCGCTCGCAGTCGTGGATCGCGGGGTTGACCAGTCCACCGGTGCGCAGCGACACCGCGAAGCCCAGGTGGATGCCGGCCGGCGGCACGGCGCGGCCGTCGACCCACGCGCTGCCGAACTCGGGCAGCTGTTTCACCGCGACCGCGACCGCGCGCAGCAGCAGCACCGCGGGCAGCAACCGCGCCGCGATCGGCAGACGTTCGTTGCCGGCCTCCATCCACTGCAGCGCGGGCTCGAGGTCGATCGCGTGCCACAAGTAGTAATGCGGGATCTCGCGCTTCGAGCGGCTCATCGCCGCCGCGATGGCCTGACGCATGCCGTCGGCCGGCGAGGGTTTGCTGCCCGCGGCGCGCTCGACGTCGTCGGTCGTGATCGCACCGTCGGGCCCGGTGCCGACCAACGCGTGCACGTCGACGCCGAGCTCGCTCGCGCGCTTGCGTGCGCGTGGCGACACGCGTGCGGTCGCGGTGCTGGCGGGCGCGGGCGTCGACGTCGCCGCAGGTGCCGCGACGACCGGCGTCGCGACCGGCCGCGCGTCGCCGTCGTCGTGCAGCCGCGCGAGCGTGGTGCCCACCGGGACCTCGGTACCGGGCTCGACCAGCAGCGCCTCGACCACGCCGCCCTCGAAGCTCTCGACGTCGATCGCACCCTTTTGCGTCTCGACCACCGCGATCACCTGGCCGCGCTGCACGCGATCGCCGGGCTTCACCAACCACTGCACCAACGTGCCGGCCTCCATGTCGGCGCCCAGCGACGGCATGCGGAACTCGGCCATCAGCGGCCTCCCATGGTCGCGAGCGCGGCCGCGACGATGCGCTCGGGTTGCGGCAGCGCGGCCTGCTCGAGGTGCCGCGGATACGGGATCGGCACCTCCTCGGAGCACACGCGCGCGACCGGGGCCTCGAGATCGTAGAGGCACTGTTCCATCAGTCGTGCCGAGATCTCGGCCGCGAGGCTGCAGCTGCGCCAGCCCTCGTCCACCAGCACGGCGCGGTGGGTGCGGCGCACCGAGGCCGTGATCGTGGCGTCGTCGAGCGGTCGCAGCGATCGCAGATCGACGACCTCGGCCTCGACGCCGCGCTCGGCCAGGGTCTGCGCCGCCGCGAGCACCTTGGGCAGGCTGCCGCCGTACGTGATCAGCGTGACGTCGCGCCCGGGCCGTCGCACCGCCGCGCGATCGAGATCGACCGCGCCGGCGCCTTCGGGCAGCTCACCCTTGTCGTTGTACAGCGCGACGTGCTCGAACACGATCACCGGATCGGGATCCTGCAGCGCGCTCCACAGCATGCCGCGCGCGTCCGCGAGGGTCGCCGGCGCGACCACGCGCAGGCCGGGCACGTGCGCGTACCAGACCTCGAGGCTGTGCGAGTGCTGCGCAGCCAGCTGGGCGCCGGCACCGGTCGCCATGCGGATCACCAGCGGCACCGACACCTGACCGCCCGACATGTGTCGCAGCGTCGCGGCGGTGTTCACGATCTGATCCAGCGCGAGCATGCTGAAGTTGACCGACATGATCTCGACGATCGGACGCATGCCGCCGATCGCGGCGCCGATGCCCGCACCCACGAACGCCGACTCCGACAGCGGTGCATCGCGGATGCGCTCGGGTCCGAACTGCTCGAGCAGGCCGCGACTGACGGCATAGGTGCCGCCGTAGCGGCCGACGTCCTCGCCGACCAGGAACACACGGTCGTCGCGTTGCAGCGCGTCGACCAGCGCCGCGCGTACGGCCTCGCGATACGTGATCGTCGTCATGGCGCTGCCCTCGGGGTGGTGACGTCGCGCAGCAGCTGCTCGACCGGTTCCCACGGGCTGGCGTCGGCGAAGGCGACCGCGTCGTCGACCTCGCTCGCGACCGCGGCGTCGATCGCCGCGCGTGCGGCATCGTCGATCCAGCCGCGCTGGCGCAGCCGCGCCTCGAACGACGCGATCGGGTCGCGTTCGCGCCAGCGCTCGACCTCGTCCTTGCTGCGGTACAGCTGCGCGTCGAACATCGAGTGCGCGCGGAAGCGGTAGGTCGCGAACTCGACGAAGCGCGGGCCCTGACCCTCGCGCACCGCGGCGATCAGCTCGGCGCTGGCCTGCGAGACCGCCTCGACGTCCATGCCGTCGACGCGGCGCGCGGGCACGCCCAGGGCCTCGGCCTTGCGGCATGGATCGGGCTGGGCCGCGTAGCGCTCGAGCGCGGTGCCCATCGCGTACTGGTTGTTCTCGCACGCGAACAGCACCGGCAGGCGCCACAGCGCCGCCAGGTTGAGCGACTCGTGGAACTCGCCCTCCGCGACCGCGCCGTCGCCGAAGAAGCACACCGTGACCGCGCTACGGCCTCGCATCGCGTCGGCCAGCGCGAGTCCGACCGCGAGCGGCAACCCGCCCGCGACGATGGCGTTGCCGCCCCAGAAGCGGTGCGCCGTCGAGAACAGGTGCATCGAGCCGCCGCGGCCGCGGCTGCAACCGTCGACGCGACCGAACATCTCGGCCATGACCGCGCGCGCCGTGACCCCGCGCGCGAGCGCGTGCCCGTGTTCGCGGTAGGTCGAGACCACGTTGTCCTGCGCACCCAGAAGCGGCATCAACCCCGCCGCGATGGCCTCCTCGCCGACGTACAGGTGCAGGAAGCCGCGGATCTTGCCGTCGCTGTACAGCTCCGCGGTCTTCTCCTCGAAGCGGCGCATCCGCACCATCTCGTGCAGCCGCTGCAGCGCAGGCTCGCGGTCGAGCGTGGTCATCCGAACTCCTCCAGCGTCGAGGTGTCGCCCTCGGGCAAGCCCAGCTCGCGGGCCTTGAGCAGGCGCCGCATGATCTTGCCGCTGCGGGTCTTGGGCAGCGCGTCGATGAACGCGATCTCGCGCGGTGCCACCGCGGGGCCCAGGCGCTTGCGCGCGAACGCCATCAGCTCGCGCAACAGCTCCGGCGAGCGCTCGTGTCCGGCTCGCAGCGCGACGAAGGCCTTGACCACCGCGCCGGCGATCGCATCGGGCATGCCGATCGCCGCGGCCTCGGCCACCGCGGGGTGTTCGAGCAGCGCGCTCTCGACCTCGAACGGACCGATCAGGTGGCCGGCGGACTTGATGACGTCGTCGGCGCGACCGACGAACCAGAAGTAGCCGTCCGCGTCGCGGCGCGCGAGGTCACCGGAGAGGTACCAGCCATCGACGAAGCACGCGTCGTAGCGCGCGGCATCGCCGAGGTAGGCGCGGAACATCGACGGCCAGCCCGGCCGCAGCGCCAGCTCGCCCTCGGTGTCGGGCGCATCGACCACCTCGATGCGCTCACCCACGCGGCGCACGATCGCCGCCTCGATGCCCGGCAGCGGCTGACCCATCGAGCCGGGCTTGATGTCGAGCGCGGCGTAGTTGGCGATCATGATCCCGCCGGTCTCGGTCTGCCACCAGTTGTCGTGGATCGGCAGGCCCAGCGCCCGCGCGCCCCAACGCACCGCCTCGGGATCGAGCGGCTCGCCCACGCTGGCGACGAAGCGCAGCGCCGAGAGGTCGTGCTCTGCGGCCAGCGCGGCGCCGGCCTTCATCAACATGCGGATCGCGGTCGGGGCGGTGTACCAGACCGTCACGCGCTCGGCCGCGAGGGTCTGGTACCAGCGCTGCGCATCGAACTCGCCCTCGTCGACGATCATCGTCACACCGCAGGTGAGCGGCGCGATGATCCCGTACGACGTGCCGGTGACCCAGCCGGGATCGGCGGTGCACCAGAACACGTCGTCGTCGTGCAGGTCGAGCGCGAAGCGACCGGTGCAGTGGTGCGCGACCACGGCACCGTGCACGTGCACCGCACCCTTGGGCGTGCCGGTGGTGCCGCTGGTGAAGTGCAGCAGCGCCGGCATCTCGGGATCGGTCGCGCCGATGTCGTAGTGGTCGGAGGCCGCGGCCAACAGCGCGCGCAAGTCGAGCGCGCCTTCGGGCAGCGGTTCGTCCTCGGTCACGACCAGCACGTGGGCCAGCTCGGGCAGACCCGCGCGGATCTCGGCGATCTTGCGCGCGTACAGCCGTGCGGTGGTGACCAGGACCTTGGCGTGCCCGCGCTGCAGACGGGTGCGGATGGGCTCGGGCCCGAACGCGGCGAACATCGGGCTGAACACCGCGCGGTGCGTGAGCGTGCCCAGGGCCGCGACGTACAGCTCGGGGATGCGGCCGGCGAGCCCCGCGACCACGTCGCCAGGGCCGACGCCCAGCTGCGCGAGCACGTTGGCGAAGCGATTGCTGTGCGCGGAGAGCTCGCGGTAGTCGAGGTCGCGGCGACCGCCTCGGCGATCGAGACAGCGCAGCGCCACGTGCTGCGCCCGCGCACCGCGGGCGTGACGATGCACCGCGACGTCGGCGATGTTGAGACCGCCGCCGGGCGAGGCGCCCAGCGCCGCACGGGCTTGCGACCACGAGAACGTGCGTCGCGTCGCGCCGAGGTCGACCAGGTTCGGCGGTGTCGCGCCGAGGGTCTTGTGCAACGTCGTGTCGTCGGTGCGTGCCATGATCGTCGCTGCACCCTCGCTGGGACCCCACCGCTTCGGATGCGGCGCCCCAGCGACAGCATGGCGGTCGCAGCGTGCTACGCATCACGCGAAGGTTGCACGGAGGCGCGCACGCGCTGCGCGGGTGGTCGGTCGCGTCGGGCTTTGGCATGCTCGTGCGGTGTCGAGCCGTGCGCGCCGCTTCGCGGGGCTGGCCCAGTGCCCGCGGTGGGACAGCGACGAGGTCGCAGCGGCGCTCGACGGAGTGTTCGCGCGGGCGCGCGAGAGCTGGCCGCGCCTGCAGCTCGACGACGACGCGCTGCTGCAGCAGATCGTGCGCACGCTGCCGCAGCCGCCGCCGCAGGCGATCGCGGAAACGCTGGCGAAGCTGCACGCGGCGGATCTGTGGCTCGCGTGCGCGTGTGCGCACGGGGACGCGGCCGCACTGGTGGCGTTCGAGCGCCTGCACGGTCCGCAGCTGCGCGAGCACGCCGAGCGTGCGTCGGCGAGCCCCGGCGACGCCGACGATGCCGCGCAGCGCGTGCGCATCCGCCTGCTCACCGGGGCCTCGCCGCGGATCGGCGAGTATGCCGGGCGCGCGCCGCTGTCGAGCTGGTTGGCGGTCGCGTCGCGCCGCGCGGCGCTCGACGGCACGCGCGTGCACGTGCGTCGGCAAGCGCGGCGGGACGACGGCGCGCTCGAGCATGCGGTCGCGGCCGACGATCCCGAGCTCGAGCAGCTGCGCGCCGACTTCCGTGCGCCGTTCGAGCGCGCGCTCGCAAAGGCGCTGGCCGAGCTCGATCCGCGCGAACGCAACCTGCTGCGGCAGACGTTGCTGCAGCGGGTGCGCATCGTCGAGCTCGCGGCGCTGCACCGGGTCGACCGCCGCACGGTGTCGCGGTGGCTCGATCAGGCGCGCGAGCGCGTGCTGCAGTCGGTGTGCGCCAGCATGCAGGCCGAGCTCGGGACCGGCGCGAACGAGCTCGGAAGCGCGCTGCGGTGGGTCGCGAGCCGGCTCGAGCTCGGGCTCTCGGTTGCCCTGCAGAGCCGCGCAGACGGCCACGAAACCGGGATCTGACGATTTCCATGTCCCATGGCGCGCGCCCGCATCGTCCCGTGGATGGGGGGAGTCGGCATGACGCGCGCGCGACGGATCACGGGACTGCTGTGCTTGCTCAGCGGCTGCTACCTCGGGCTCGACGACGAGCTCGCGTCGCGCGACGGCGACGGTGAGGAGGACGAGGTCGTCGAGGTCGATCCCAACGGCTCGCAGCTCGCGATCGAAGCCGGCGATCCGTGCCTGGGTTGCGTCGAGCTCCCGCCGCCGCCGCCGCTGCCCGACGACGAACCCGCCGACAGCGACTCCGAGGGCGACGGCGGTGACGGGTCCGGCGGCGAACCCGATGGTGGCGGCGGCGTCGAGCTGCCCGCGGGCGTGCTCGAGGACGAGTACCTCGTGGGCGACTGGGACGGCGACGGCGACGACGACCTCGCGGTGCGTCGCGACGGCTGCGTGTACATGGACACCGACGGCGACGGCAGCCAGGCCGAGCGCGAGCTCTGCTACGGCAACGGCGACGGCGAGGACGAGTACCTGGTGGGCGACTGGGACGGCGACGGCGACGACGAGCTCGCGGTCCGCCGCAGCAACTGCATCGTGATGGACGTCGCCGGTGACGGCGGCGTCGAAGAGTCGAGCTACTGCTATGGCAACGGCAACGACGAGGACCAGTATCTGGTGGGCGACTGGAACGCCGACGGCCGCGACACCGTCGCGGTGCGGCGCGGCAGCTGTGCGTACCTCGACCTCGACGACGATCCGGTGCACCACGAGCGCGAGGTCTGCTACGGCGACGGCGAGCTCGAACAGCAGTATCTCGTGGGCGACTGGGACGGCAACGGCATCGACGAGCTGGTGATCCGCCGGGACAACTGTCTGCTGATCGATCTCGCCGGCGATGGCGGCTCGTCGGAGACGACGATGTGCTACGGCAACGGTGAGGCCGAGGACGACTACGTGCTCGGTGACTGGGCCGGCGGCGGCAGCGATCACGTCGCGGTGCGCCGGGTCCAGTGCCTCGAGATGGACACCGACGGCGACGGCGCCGCGCAGGAGCGCTCGCTGTGCCTGGGCAACGGCACCGCGATGGCCGGCGAGGCCGACGGCGATGCGTTCGCCAGCGATGGCTCGCCGCGCGCCGCCGATGCGGCGCTGCGCTTCGACGTCGCGGTGATGCAGGGCCAGACCACCGCGCAGGGCAAGTGCCCGACCAAGGACACGACGCGGCCGTGGGACGACGTCGACTACAACCAGTGCTTCTCGCAGGCGTACTTCGATCTGCTCAACGGCGGCCCCGCGCACTACGTCGCGGTCGGCACCGACGGCCACGCGCAGCAGATCGCCGACGCCGGCAACGGCATCGCCTACTACTACAACGAGTTCACCTGGCTGCAGCCGGGCACGGCGGTGGAGGACTCCTGCACCGGCGCCGCGACGCTGACCCCGGCCGAGGCCGCGTGCCGCATCCACCGGCGCGCCGCCGATCACTTCGGCACGGTGCCGCGCTTCATCGTGATCAACGAGATCTCGAAGTCGCGGTGGCGCAACGATCCGTCGTACCGCACGTGGGTGGTGCAGACCATGGCCGCGCTCAAGAACGACCTCGGCCACCGCATCGTGTTGGCCTCGCCGTTCCGCATCCCCGGCGAGGACACCGACGACCCCAGCATGCCGTGGAACCGGCTGCAGCGCTACGCCTTCATCGCGGTCGAGTCGTACGTCAGCGGCCGCCGTGGCGTGGCGATGAACTACTCGGTCGCGAGCATGCGTGCGCGCTACCAGCAGAGCATCGATCGCTACCAGGCGCGCGGGGTCCCGCTCGATCGCCTGATGTTGATCGAGCACTTCGGCCAGACCCGCGACGAGGACTTCGGTCGCGCCGGCGTCACGCCGACGCAATGGCGCAAGGTCATCGTCGCGCGGGCGGAGGCCGCACGCGGGCTCGGCTTCGCCGGCTTCGTCAGCTACGCCTTCGGCAAGAACCGCGGCGAGGCCACCGACACCAACCGCCGCAGCTTCATCGAGACGTACATGCAGCAGGCGCTGCCGTGAGCGCGAGGGCTCGGTCTGTCCAGCGCGAACATGGGTGACAGATCAGACCGGGGACATGGGTAACACTCACGGCCCCTCACCTTCCCTTCGCGTCGCTCAGCGCCCGCTGGGCTCCGATGCGCGCTGCTGCAGTGCGCGGGCGTAGGCCGGCGCCACGCCGCAGCGCTCGTGTGCGCGCGCGCGCAGCGAGATCGCGCTCGCCGGATCGGCGCCGCCGACGATGCGGTCGGCATAGATCGCCGCGGCGCACGGCTGGCCGCGCGTCAGCCAGGCCTCGGCCAGCGCGCGCAGGGCCGCACGCGCGAGCCGAGGGTTGCCGGCCTCGAGCCGACCGAGCCACGCGGCCAGCAGCGCGTCGCCGCCGTCGTCGTCGCCTGCAGCAATGCGATCGACCGCGACCTTGGTGCCCAGCGCGGCGAGCCGCATCGGGTCGGGCTGCAGCACCTGCGCCAGCGCGAACGCACGCTGGTGCAGCGCGGCGCCGCGTTGGGTGTCGCCGCGCGCGATCGCAGCGTCGCCTGCGAGCTCGAGGAAGTCGGCGGCGAAGCGGTGCTCGGCGCCGTAGCTCTGATCGACGATCGCGGCGCCACGCCACGCGATGGCCTCGGCCTCGGCCGCGCGGTCGGTCGCGACGAGCGCCATGCCCAGGTGGTGCAGCGCGCCGATGTGCAGCGGCACGTTGCCGCCCTCCGACAGCGCCACCGCGCGCGCGGCGTGGTACGCCGCGCGTTGCGGGTTCTCGCGGAACAGCTCGGTCGCGGCGAGGTTGTGCTCGACTCGCGCGAGCTCGGGCGCGTCGGGACCACGCCGCTGCTCGATGAGATCGCGCGCGCGCGCGAAGCTCGACAGCGCCTCGTCGTGGCGACCGGCGGTGGTGAGGCTCGCTCCGAGGTTGAGCAGCACCGCGACCATGCGCGGGTGCGTGGGGCCCACGCGCGACTCGAGCGCGGCGCGCTGCGCCTCGAACACGGTGATCGACTCCGCGATGCGACCCTGCCGCGCGAGCGTCACGCCCAGGTGGCTGGCCGCGAGCGCCTCGAGCTCCACGTCACCGGCCGAGCGCGCCAGCGTGACCGCGTTCCGTGCGGCACCGGTGGCGTCGTCTGCCCGTCGCTCGCGCCACGCGAGCGCGGCCTCGGCGATGGCGACGTGGGCGCGCAGCTGCGGCGTGGCGCCGGCGCGCTGCGAGCTGCTGTGCGCGCGCGCGAGCCAGGTGCGGGCAAGGTCGAGATCGGCGTGTTGCTCGAGCACCCAGCTGGTCGTCATCGCCGCGGCGCGTGCGGCCGCGTCGGCATCGGCGGCACGCTCGGCGGCGACGAACCACGCGATCGCGGCGTCGATGCGGCCGGCATCGCCGAGCTCGCCGAGCACGCGCGCGCGCTCGCCCGCCAACGCGGCGCGCTCACGGGGCGCCGAGGCCTCGCCCAGCACCGCGTCGGCGTGGGCCTGCTCGTCGAGCGCACGCACCAGATCGCCGGCGACGCGCAGGGCCTGGGCGCGCGCGAGCGCCTGGGCGAACGCATCCGACCACGACGCCGCCTCGTCGCAGGCGGTCGCGGAGGCGAGCCCGGCCAGCGCCGCGGCGGTCTGGCTCGGGTCGCGCTCGGCGGCCTCGCGCAGCGCCTCGAGCTGGGCCACGCGCTGGGCGTGCGCCCGCTCGAGACAACGGCGCGCGTCGT
>JAIBBS010000307.1 GCA_019694555.1 Nannocystaceae bacterium | reverse complement strand
CTCTCAGTCCAGCCACACGTCCCATCGCGGCGCCCGCACCTGCAGCGCGCCGTGCTCGAGCGTGTACTCGGACTGTCCACCGTCCGCCTGTTCGATCAAGAACGCATCGATGGGTCCGAACACGCGCGCGAGCTCGTCGGCGTTGCACGTGGGCAAGAAGCGCCGCAGCACCCGCGGATCGTAGTAGCGGAACAACACCACGCGGCCGTCGGGCAGCGTCACGCGGTTGAGCGTCGCGAGGTGCTCCGCGACGGTGTCGAGCGGTGCGGCGCTGGCCAGCAGCAGACCCCACGCCAGCCCGCGGCCCTGGGTCGCGAGCAGCTCACCGAGGCGCTCGTGCGTCGACAGCCGCACGAGGTGGGGCGAGACCGCCACGAGCTCGGCCGGCAGATCGACGCCGTACAGGCACACCGCGCGACCGCCCGGCGCTGCGAGCTCGCTGGCGATCCTCGGATCGCGCGCCGGATCGGTCAGCAGGTAGCGACGCGACGAGGACGCCAGCGCGGCGGCTTGCTTCGCGTCGGCGAGGGCACGGCGGATGATGCCGTTGATCGTGCGCTTGGACTGCGACAACCCGGCACCGAGCGTAGCGGGGCGCGTGGGGGTTTGCTAGCGTCAACGCCGACATGCCCTGGTTGGTGCACGACGGCGACGCGGTGATCGAGCTCCGCCCCGAGATCGGCGGTGGTCGGGGCGAGGGCGAGCCCATGTCCGAGCGCGCGCTCGAGCTGCTGCTGTCGCGCATCGCGACCGACGCGTGGGGCCGCTCGACGCTGCGCAGCGTCTACTTCGATCTCATCGCGTTCGGGCAGGGCGGCAGCGTCAGCGACGACCTCGTGCTCGCGGAGGTCCTCGACGCCGCCGCGCGCGGCACCCTGCGTGGCTATCGCAGCGAGGCGCCGCGCACGGTCACCGGTGCGGGCGGTGGTGCCGGCGCGGCGTTGTCCGATCTGGTGGAGGGCACCGCGCTGGCGGAGCTCGCCAGCACGCCGGCACCGGCGCCGTTGCCCGCCGCGGTGCGCCACCAGATCGACATCCTCGCCCGCGCCTCGCAGCAGGGCGCGCCGTTCTGCGAGGAGTGCGAGTGCGCCGACGACGGCGCGGCCTGACACGGCGCGTGGTTCAGCGCGCCGGCATGCGCGTCACACGGCTCCACGTCATGTCGGTGCCGGCTTCGCAGTCGTGCAGGTGATCCGGATCGGGGTTGTCCCATCCGCCGGAGATGTCGCGGGCCTGGTAGCCGACGAACGCCGCGCCGCCGGAGGTGAGCGCGAGCGAGGGGCTGTGCAGGAACCACGCGCCCACGTCGCAGTTCTCCCACAAGAAGATCTGGTCCGGATCCATGTCGCCGCCTGCCTCGACCTTGTCCACGGTCCACTCCGCCTCGGCGGTCTCGCAGTGCTGCTCGTCGCAGCGCGCCAGGCCGATGCTGTAGTCGTGGGTGTAGACGAAGCGCGGGTGATCGGCGCCGTCGATCACCAGATCGAGGCCCGCACCGACGCCGTCGCCCTCGGCCAGGATCACGCCGTGCCACGACTCGACCGACTCGCAGCCGTCGTCGCAGGCCATGTACGTGACGTTGCGGTGGCCGTCCTCGTCGTCCGCGGCGAGCAGCAGCACGCGCGGCGCACCGGTGCTGGTCAGGCCCAACGCGATCGCGGGGTCGATGGTGACGGCGTCGAGCGTGCTCGAGAACGCCTTGGCCAGGCTGCTGCCGTGCCAGTTGTCGCCGTCGTCGCAGCCGTCGTCGCAACGCAGGTACGCGCCGACGTCCTGCGTCGACTCGCCCTGCGCCTGCGGCAGCACGTGCGCGACGGTGGCGAGGTGGGCGACGCCGCGCGCGTCGAAGCGCAGCTGGCTGCTCTGCCAGATCTGATCGACCAGCCGCGAGCGACGCCACTGCGCCGGGTCGTGGCAGTCGTCGTCGCACGCGAGCCAGTCGGTCGCCGGCGGCTTCTGCCCGATGCCCAGGTACGCGACCGTGGTGTGGATGAGCGCGCGGGGCCGGCCCTGGGGATCGAGCGCGAAGCCCTCGCCGGTCACGTCCTGGTCGCCGTCGTGACGGACGATGACGGTCTGCGACCACGAGGCGGGTTGCTCGCAGTCGTCGTCGCACGAGGCATAGATCACGTCGAACGCGGTCGAGAGCAGCACGCGCGGGCGGCCGCGGTCGTCGAGCGCGAGCATCGCGTGCTCGACGGTGTTCTCCGTGTCGAAGCGCACGACCGCGACGTCGTCGGTGCCCTCGCAGCTCTCGCCGCAGTACGCGTAGTAGGCGCGGCCGCCGGCGTAGGCGGGGTAGACCGCGTGCATCGCTCCGCTGGCGTCGACCTCGACGCTGGGCGCCGCGGTGTTGTCGGGTTCGGCGGTGGGCAGCCAGAAGCGGTCGTCGGCCGTCGCAGGGGAGCCGTCGGCGCCGTCGTCGGCCGAGTCGCCGGTGGCGGCGTCGCCGTCGCCGCCGGGATCGCAGGCACCCAGGGCCAGCGTGGCGAGCAGGACGAGGCGGGGGTTCATCGAAGCAGTCATCGCCGCGTGGGTGGGTGCCCGCGCGGCGCTCCGTCAGTCCGCGGCCGTGCGCATCCGCAGCCCCGGACTGCGCGGCTCGAGGGCTGCGGAGACGAAGGTCCGCGGCGGCGGCGGCCATGCAGCGGGTTCGGTCGCTCGCACCGCGCGCGCGCGTCAGGCCAGCCGCGCGAGCACCAGCGCGAGCGCGGCCGGCAGCGCCTGCACCACCAAGATGCTGCGCTTGGTCGTCACGCCGCCGTACAGCCCGACCACCAGCACGAAGACCAGCAGCAGCTGCACCGCCGAGGCGTCGCCGCGAAAGAGCGACCACGCGAGCGCGCCCGCGAGCGCGCCGTTGTACACGCCCTGGTTCGCCGCGAGCACGCGCGTGGCCTCGGCCTGCTCCGCGCTCTGCCCGAAGCGGCGGCGGATCCCCGGCGAGGTCCACAAGAACGTCTCCACGACCATGAACAGCGCGTGGAGCACCGCGACCACCCAGGCGACGACCGTCGACAGCATCGCCGGCGATTTTTGAACGGTCGCTCAACCATCGTCAAGCCCGGGCAGCCCGACGGCGGCCAGGGTGCGATCGGCCAGCGCGCGCAGGGTCGCCGGGGTCGCGCCGGCGCGGGCCTGCACGTGGATGGCGATGACGCCGCTGCCGACCACGGCCGCCCGCGCGGCGGACTCGGGCCGGCCCCCGAGGCAGCGCGCGAAGAACTGCTCCATCGCGCGCAGTCGTGCGGCGACGAAGCGCCGCGTGGTCGGATCGAGGTTGGGTCCCTCGACCGCGGTGTTCACCAGCAGGCAGCCTCGCGGCCGCCGTGACGGCGACACGATCGCGCGCAGCCACGCGACGATGGCGTCGGGTCCCGGCGTGGCCGCGCCGGGCATCGCGCGGGCCTGGGTGGCGAGGTAGCGCTCGAGCGCCGCGCGGAAGCAGCCGTGCTTGCTGCCGAACGCGGCATAGAAGCTGCCCGGTTGCACGCCCATCGCGTCGCACAGCTCGCGCACGGAGGTGGCGGTGTAGCCGCGGCGCCAGAACAACGCCATCGCGGTCGCGGTCGCGGCGTCGAGGTCGAACTGTCGTGCGCGCGCCATGGGCCGGCGCGGGCGGCGGGCCCGCGGGGGCCAACGGTGGGCCCCGGCACCGACCGTAGCACGGCACTCGCCGCGAGAAATCGACCGACGCCACCGATCGACTCGGCCGGGGTCGTCACACGTCGGGCATGACGAAGCCTTGGTTGGTCTGCGGTGGTGCGATGGCGACGCGGTGGGGTCTGCGGCTGGTGCTGGGGGGCGGCGCGCTCGCGGCGGGCTGTGTCGCGGGCCAGGCCGCGCCGGAGCAGCCCGACGGCGACACGGTCGACTACGACGATCACATCGTCGGCGAGCTGGCCTGCCCCGAAGCCAGCGACCCGCACGCGAGCGACGCGGAGCTGGCGCTCAACCTCGACGCGGACGCGCAGGTCGCCGTCGATCTGCTCGGTGTGCTGGGCGAGCGCGGCGACGCCAACGTCATGGTCTCGCCGTACTCGCTGCGCACCGCGTTCGGCCAGGTCTACGCCGGCACCAGCGGGCAGTCGCGCGAGCAGATCGCGGCCGTGCTCGGCTTCGACACGCTCGACGATCGCATCCACGACGTGCTCGGCGAGGTGCAGGCGAATTTGCTCGCGCGCAACGCCGAGGCGACCGACTACGAGCCCGGGCTGGTGTTCGCGCCGGCCAACCGCACGTACATCGACGTCGGCATCGCCGACAGCGTCGTGCCGGCGTGGAAGCAGCGCATCCAGGACGCCTACGGCGTGTGCTTCGAGACCTTCGACATGAACGCCGACGTCGAGGCCACGCGCCAGCACGTCAACCACTGGGTCGCGGAGCAGACCCGCGATCAGATCCCCAACCTGGTGAAGTTCCTGCCCGAGACCGTGGACATGATCGTGGTCAACGCGATCTATCTCGAGGCGTCGTGGGCCACGCCGTTCGACGAGGCCGCCACGCGACCGGGCGACTTCACCACCTTCGCCGGCGCCACGACCCAGGTCGAGCTCATGCACGGCGGGGTCGTGCCGGGCAAGTACGCCAGCGGCGAGGACTGGGAGGCCGTGGCGTTGCCGTACACCGACTCGCGGCTCGAGCTGGTGGTGATCCTGCCCGCGCAAGGGCAGGCCGCCGCGTTCGAGGCCGAGTTGACCGGCGCGCGGCTGACCGAGGTCTTCGCGGCGCTCACGTACACCAACCTCGATCTGACGCTGCCGAAGTTCGACGTCCGCGTCAGCAACGCCCTGCGCACGCCGTTGACCGCGCTGGGCATGACGGCGCCGTTCGCCAACGCCGCGGACTTCGCCGGCATCGCGCCGGGCATGCACGCGATCTTCGAGGTCTTCCACGACGTGTCGATGATCGTCGACGAGAAGGGCACCGAGGCCGCCGCGGCCACCGCGATCGTGTTCGGCGAGGACGGCGGCGAGGAGCCCGTCGCGGACGTCACCGTGCGCGTCGATCGGTCGTTCTACGTCGCGCTGCGCGACACCGAGGCGCGCAGCGTGCTGTTCTTCGCGCGCGTCGGCGACCCCAGCGCGGCGCAGTAGCGGCTGCTATGCTGGATCGCCGGTGGACGACGAAGCCGAGCTGCTCGCGGCCTGGCGGCGCGGGGACAAGCACGCCGGTTCGCGGCTCATCGCCGCGCGTGGTCGCGAGATCACCTGGTTCTTCCGCAACAAGGTCTTCCACGAGGATGCCGTGGCCGACCTGGTGAGCCAGACCTTCCTGCGCGCGGTCGCGGCCAAGACCACGTTCGCCGGCGAGACCAGCTTCCGTCGCTTCGTCTACGCCATCGCCCACAACGTGCTGCGTGAATACCTGCGCGCGCGCAGCAAGCGGGCGCGCGAGCAGCTCGACTTCGGCACCGTCTGCGTCAGCGAGCTCGAGCCGCGCTCGTTGAGCTCGCTGCACGCGGACAAGCGCGAGCTGCAGGCGGTGCTCGAGGCGCTGCGCGAGGTCCCGGTCGACGATCAGATCGTGCTCGAGCTCAAGTACCTCGAGGGCCTCTCGGGCAGCGAGCTGGCCGACGCGCTGGGCATCCCCGAGGGCACGGTCCGCGGCCGCATCGCGCGCGGGCTGCAGCGCCTGCGCGAGCGCGTCGCCGCGCGGCTCGAACGGCAGGGTGCGGCCGAGGCGACGCCGACGCTCGAGACGCTGGCGCTGTGGGCCCAGGAGGTCCGCGCGCGCGTGCGTGGCCAGGGCGACGGCGCATGAACGACGAGATCACGCCGCCACCGCCGTGGCAGCTCGCCGACGCGTTGGTGCTGGCGCAGGTCGAGGCCACGCTGCTGGGCGCCGCGACGCCGGTGCAGCTGGGGCGCTACCGCATCGAGCGCGATCTCGGTGCCGGCGGCATGGGTCGGCTGGTGCTGGCCTTCGATCCCGATCTGCAGCGCAAGGTCGCGCTCAAGCTGGTGGCGCCGCAGCTGGCGAGCTCGACCGAGGCGCGCCGTCGCATCGTCGCGGAGGCCCGCGCGATGGCGCGGCTGTCGGAGCCCCACGTCGCGCAGGTCTACGAGGTCGGCGAGCGCGACGGCCAGGTGTTCGTGGCGATGGAGTTCGTCGACGGACAAGACCTGCGGCAGTGGCTGGCCGCGGCGCCGCGGCGTTGGTCGCAGGTGCTCGCGCTGTTCCTGCAGGCCGGCGCGGGCCTGGCAGCGGCGCACGACGTCGGCATCACGCATCGCGACTTCAAGCCCGAGAACGTGATGGTCGATCGCCACGGTCGCGCGCGCGTGATCGACTTCGGCCTCGCCGGAGCGGTCGCCGATCCGCGCGTCGATCGCCACGGTCGCGCCGCCGTGGGCGCCGCGCTCACGCGCACCGGTGCGTTCGTGGGCACGCCGGGGTACATGCCGCCCGAGCAGTGGGACGGCGACGCCGTCGATGCGCGTGCGGATCAGTTCGCGTTCTGCGTGGCGTTGTTCGAGGCGCTGGTCGGCGTGCGTCCGTTCGATGCGACCACACCCGCGGCGCTGCGCGAGGCGCTGCGGACCGGGTCGACGCCATCGTGGCCGCGCGCGGTGCCGCGATGGATCCTCGCGCCGCTGCTGCGCGGCATGGCGCTCGAGCCGTCGGCGCGGTGGCCCGAGCTGCGCGCGCTGTTGCGTGCGCTGGATCCCGCGCGCCGCCGCCGACGC